>CAYLVP010000013.1:7955-32582 GCA_964387155.1 uncultured Rhodobacterales bacterium
GCCGATGAACGGCGCAGATACCTTCCCGGCAATGTCACGCATGGGGCGGGACATGCCGTCGGTATCTTTTGACTTTTGCGCGAATACACAGAACGTCACGGCAATCTCTCTCTCGCTCGGTCTTCGTTGCAACCGGCTTCATGTCAGGTCAATGGATCGGGGTAGGAGGAGGCGCCCAATCGAGCAAAGCGCCTCCGTCCAGATGGCAGGGTTTGGCTTTAGTACACGGCCAGCGGTGCGCCGGGTGAACCGGTGGCCCCTTTGACCGCGAGCGGCGAGAAGATATAGGCAAATTCAGACACGCCAGCATCTACCAGAACCTCTGTCGCGATATTTTCATGAATGAAAATACCGTTGTGGGTGATAAGTATCTGGTGCGCCTCGAACACGGCATTTGGATCGGGGTTGGGCACAACTTCAACCGGCCATGTGTCCGAACCGACAACCGCGATGTTGCGTTCTGCCAGCCATCTGGCCGCGTCCAGGCCAATCCCCGGCGCACCGGAGTTAAACGTCGCGTTGTCAGTGATCCAGTGTCTGCCCCAGCCTGTATGGACCAGCACGGCATCACCTTCACCGGGCCCTTCAATCCCCTGACGTTCGATGGCAGCTTCAAGATCAGCAACCGTCACTTCGTCACCTGCATCCATCGGCGCGCCGCGCAGTGCGGTGATATCCAGCACGATGCCGCGGGTAAAGATCGGCTTTACGTGCTCCACGCCCAGTTTTTTCAGACCATTTGGACCAAAGACCTCACTGGCATCGAGATTGTTGTAGAAGGTCGCGCCAAACGCGTCCTTACCAACGCCGATATGGCCCAGCCCGTCAAACTGTGTTCCGACCTGGCCAATTTCAGTGGCCAGAAAATCGTCCATCCAAACGACCTTGTTGTCCCCAAAGGCCCCCCCGGCCAGACCCGACGTGGCACGCAAAGCAAAGGCCCGCGTCCCGAACAGCGGCATTTCAGCCTCGTAGACACGCCCAATAGAGACAACTGTCCCCGTTTTCATCAGCGCAATCGCTTGCATGGCCTTTTCCGGCGTCATGTAGTTTGACGCACCGGCCTGATCATCGGCACCCCATTTCGACGTCTGCACGGCATGATCGTCTGCCAGAACGGTGGATGCGGTCATGCTTGCGACGATGGCAAGTGTTGAAAGCAAATTCAGTTTCATTGGTTCCTCCCAAGTTGGTTTGTTGTGGTTGTCGTTTCCCGTTTTAATGTCGCAGTTTGAACTGCAATTCTTTTGGGTCGATGTAGGCCATAGCGCCGTTTTCCAATTGGATTTTGCTTCCTCCTTTCTCAGTCAAAATACTAATCAATTCCGGGATGCTGGTTTGATCAAAACCGTCCTCTACCGCTGAATTGAGTGTGCCAAAAATCCCATCTGCAACTGTATGGCTTGCATCAGCAGTCTCAACCATCGCCAGATAGTAGCCGATATCCTTGTGCGCATTCGAGATGCTGAAGTTAAAGCCAGAGCTGTCGCGTTCGACAATAAAGGGCCGCAGGCGCTCAAGGATGGCACCGGCACCGCCGCCCTTGGCCAGCACCTCCACCAGCACATCTGCATCAACCTTGTTGCGATCGGCGCAGGCGGCCGCCTCGGCCAAGACCGCAGAGAACCCCAGTGAGACAAAATTGTGCAGCAATTTCAGCTTGTGGCCGGAGCCCGCAGGACCCGCATAGGTGATATTCTCCGAAAAGCTTTCCAACAAGGCAAGCTGTTCTTCGAAAACGGACTTGTCCCCCCCGACAATAAGATTCAGCCGCCCTTCTGCGGCTTCTTTAGGGGTGCGGGTCATCGGCGCGTCCAGAAAGCGGCCGCCGTAGGAGGCGATCTTCTCGGCGATCACAATGGTTGAGCTTGGAATGGCCGTGGAGCAGTCGATGACAACCGCCCCGTGGCGCAGGCCCTGCAAAACGCCGTCATCGCTCAGCAGCACATCTTCGACCTGAGGCGAGCCCGTCACGCACAAGATGATCACGTCACAGGCGTCAGCCAACTCCTTGCCGGTTCTGAATGATTTTGCGCCGCCTTCAAGCAGGGCATCGACAGGCTGGTTGCCGGGGTGATCCAGAAAGCCCAGGGCCCGACCGCTTTTTTGGATGTTGCTGGCAATCCCATGGCCCATAAGGCCAATGCCGATCACACCAATTCTCGGATGTTCTTGTGTCATAATTCTCCCCTTTGGTTTTGACCTATCGTTGGTCAAAGTCCTCCCATGCACATGTATTTGACTTCGAGATAGTCATCGATTCCGTATTTGGAGCCTTCGCGACCAATGCCGGATTCCTTGATACCACCGAATGGCGCGACCTCGGTGGAAATGATGCCCTCGTTGATGCCAACGATGCCGTATTCCAAAGCTGCCGCGACGCGCCACACGCGGCCAATATTTTGGCTGTAGAAATAGCAGGCCAGGCCAAATTCGGTGTCATTGGCCTTGGCGATGACGTCGTCCTCACTGCTGAACCGAATGAGCGGGGCGACCGGGCCGAATGTCTCTTCCTTCATCAACATCGCATCGGTCGACACATCGGTCATAATCGTCGGCTCGAAAAAGGTCCCGCCCATGCCATGGCGTTTTCCACCAAGATAGACCGAAGCCCCTTTGGAGGTGGCATCCTCAATATGCTGCTCGACTTTCTCGACAGCAGCGTCATCGATCAGCGGCCCGATGGTGACGCCGGTTTCCACGCCGCTCCCGATTTCCAGAGCGTTCACAGCGGCAGCCAGACGGTCCGCAAAGCTGTCATACACATCGTCATGCACGAAGATGCGGTTTGCGCAAACGCAGGTCTGGCCCGCATTGCGGAACTTGGAGGCCATCACCCCTTTGACGGCCTGATCGAGGTCAGCATCATCAAAGATAATGAATGGCGCATTGCCGCCCAGCTCCATCGAGACTTTCTTGACGGTGGCCGCGCATTGGGCCAGCAGCGTCTTGCCCACCTCGGTAGAGCCGGTGAAGGACAGCTTGCGCACGACAGGGTTTGCCGTCAATTCGCCGCCGACCACACGGGCAGACCCGGTTACGATGTTGAGCACACCTGCCGGGATGCCCGCCCGCTCCCCCAGTTCGGCAAGCGCCAAGGCTGAATAGGGCGTGCTGGAGGCTGGCTTGACCACAACCGTGCACCCTGCGGCCATCGCAGCGGCGGCCTTGCGTGTGATCATGGCGTTGGGGAAGTTCCACGGCGTAATCGCGGCGACAACGCCAACCGGTTCTTTGGCAACTACGATCCGCTGGTTGGGTGACGGGGCGGGAATGACGTCGCCATAGGCCCTTTTGCCTTCTTCCGCGAACCACTCGATGAAGGATGACCCGTAGGCGATTTCCCCCTTTGCCTCGGTTAACGGCTTGCCTTGTTCCAGGGTCAGGATCATCGCCAGATCATCCTGGTTCTGCATGCACAGATCGAACCAGCGCCGCAAGATGCCCGCCCGGTCTTTGGCCGTCAGGGCGCGCCAGGCCGGCAAGGCCGCGTCCGCCGCTTCAATCGCCGCGCGCACCTCGGTCTCTGCCAAACGGGGGACGCTGCCTATGGTCTGTTGCGTCGCCGGGTTGTTGACGCTGATGGTGTCGCCGTTGCTCGCGTCCACCCAAGAGCCGTCAATGTAGCATTGCTGACGAAAGAGCCGGTTATCATTGAGCGTCATGGCCGTATCCTCAGGATATACACGTTGATGATGAAACCGAGCCGCGATCCAGCGCCTCTGCAATCGCTGCGCCGAGGGTCACGGTGGTCCCTTCGCCGCCAAGGTCCGCCGTCAGCGGGGCCTTTGCAGGTCCAAGCGCAAGCACGGCCTCAATCGCCTCAAGGACGGCATCGCCAGCTTGCGGATGCCCCAAATGCTCCAGCATCATCGCGCCGCACCAGATCTGCCCGATAGGGTTGGCAATTCCTTTCCCCGCAATATCAGGGGCAGAGCCGTGGACCGGCTCGAACAAGCTGGGAAAGTTTCGATCAGGGTTGATATTTGCGGAAGGCGCAATGCCGATCGTGCCCGTGCAGGCGGGCCCGAGATCAGACAGAATGTCGCCAAACAGGTTGCTTGCCACCACCACATCGAACCAATCGGGATGCAGTACAAAATTGGCGGCGAGAATGTCGATGTGGTATTTGTCAGTACGCACGTCCGGGTAGTCTTGCGCCATATTGACGACGCGCTCATCCCAATAGGGCATCGTGATCGCCATACCGTTGGATTTCGTGGCGGAGGTCAGGTGCTTTTTGGGCCGGCTTTGCGCCAGCTCGAAGGCGAATTTCAGGATGCGATCAACGCCGACGCGCGACATGACCGTTTCTTGCAACACCACTTCCCGCTCGGTGCCCGGGAAAATCTTGCCTCCGACACTGGAATACTCACCTTCGGTGTTTTCGCGCACGACGTAGAAATCGATATCGCCGGGTTCGCGCCCCGCCAAAGGCGCTTTGACGCCGGGCATCAGGCGCACGGGGCGCAGATTGACGTACTGATCGAATTCGCGCCGGAACTGCAGCAATGATTCCCAGAGTGAGATGTGATCCGGCACCACATCTGGCCAGCCCACCGCGCCAAAATAGATCGCGTCATAGGGTTTCAGAAGCTCAAACCAATCGTCAGGCATCATCTTGCCATGCTTGGTGTAGTAGTCGGCGCTGGAGAAATCGAACCACGTCCAGTCCAGCTCAAAGCCGAACTTTTGCGCGGCGATGTCAAGAACGCGCACCCCTTCGGGGATGACTTCCTTTCCAATTCCGTCACCAGGAATGACTGCGATTTTGTATCGGCTGGGGGACACCAAAGGCTCCTGAAATATGTATACTTTCAGGAAGCCTATAGGATACGTTGCGGTAAACAATAACGCCTGTGGTTAAGCCATTATTAGAAAAAAGTGAAGAATGTGAGCTCGACGGACGATCTGGTTTTTTTCAGCCGCGTCGCAATGAACGGCAGTTTGACGGCGACCGCACGCGAGCTTGGCCTGTCCCTTCCAGCTGTAAGCAAGCGGTTGACCCTGCTTGAACAGCGGCTCGGCGTTCAGTTGATCACGCGGACAACGAGGCGATTGGACCTGACGCCCGAAGGGGTGTTGTATCTAGAAGGCGCGCGTCCCATCCTGCGCCAGCTTGACGAGCTGGAAAGCGCGGTCAGCAGCCGCCAGCAAGATCTGCGCGGACAGCTGCGCATCAACGCGTCATTTGGCTTTGGACGCCGTCATGTCACGCCACTGCTGTCGACATTTGCCAAACACTATCCCGAAATTGAGCTGTCGCTCGATCTGACCAGCGCGCCGGTGAACCTGCTGACATCCGGGATCGACATCGACATTCGGGTTGGCGAAGTCCCGGACTCCAGGCTTGTCGCGTTCCACCTGCTTGATAACCCCAGGATCCTCTGCGCCTCGCCCGATTATCTGGCGCGGGCAGGCGCGCCGCGCAGTATTGGTGATCTGCCCAACCACAATTGCATCATCCTGCGTCAATTCGAGAGTGACTACGCCATCTGGCGATTTGTCCACGCTGGAAAGGAACAGGCCCTGAAGGTCACAGGCACGCTCAGCAGCAATGATGGCGAGGCCGTGGTCAGTCTGGCGCTTGACGGGCATGGGCTGATTTTGCGGTCGCGCTGGGATGTGCATGAGCATTTGCGCCGGGGCGACCTGGTCGCCGTCCTTCCCGACTATGAGGCGCCGCGCGCAGATATTCACGCGGTCTATCAGCAAAGGCGGCACGTCCCCGCCCGTATCTCAAAATGCGTCCAATATCTCGCGCAGAACCTTCCCGCCCGTTTCCCGGATGCCTGAGACCCGTATCAGAGTGACCGCAAGGGCGCAGCGCAGGCCTGTACCAAGACGCTTCAGTGCATCTGACGCTGGCGCAACTGCTGCAGCAACACCTGCACCGGATGCGGAAGCTGCTGCCCATCGAACCGCTTGACCTGACTGCGACAGGAATAGCCGGTCGCTACCAGCCGCCCCTCATGGGCCGCGTCATTCACCGGCTTGCGCCAGCTTAGATCGTAAATGCGCTGCGAGGTCTCATAATGGGCCGTCTCATGACCATAAATGCCCGACATGCCGCAACAGCCGACCGGCAGGATGTCAAGAGTCTGCCCAAGCGCCTCAAACAGCGATTGCCAGCGGCGGAGCGACGGTGTCGCCGAGGTCTTCTCGGTGCAATGCGCCAACAGGCTGAAATGCCCTTGAGGCATTTGCGGCGCGCGCGCTTCCAATACCTCCTTCTGCGTCGCCAGCCAGTCTTGGATCAACTGGACCTGCGGCAGCTCCTCCTCTGGCAGTGCGTAGCCGTATTCTTGTCTGTAGGTCAGCGTCATCGACGGATCGATGCCCACCAAAGTCACGCCATAGGCCGCGAGGCTGTTGAGCATACGGGCATTGCGCCGGGCGGCCTTGCCGAAGGCTGCCATAAAGCCATGCACATGCAGCGGCTTGCCGTTTGGGCGGAAGGGCGCAACCAGCACGTGAAAGCCAAGTTCGCCCAGCAGGTCGATCAGATCAAGCACCAGTCGGGTCTCGAAATAACTGGTGAAGGCGTCCTGAACGATGATCACGCTCCTGGTGCGTTGCGCCTCCGACAGGGCCGCAAGCGTGTCTGGCCGCGCCAGCGCGATACCGCGTGCACGCAGCCCGGGCAACAGACCCTCTTTGCTGATTGCCGGGCTGTCGACCAGTCCCACCTGATTGCGGAAAAACCGCTGGATCAGGGGGTTTCCCATCGCCCAGTTATAGGGCGCAGGAAAACGCGCCAGGAGCGGAATGAGGTGTTCGAGGCTGCCAACGAAATAATGCTTCAAGGGGCGCAAATAGCGGCCATAATACAGTTCGAGAAAGCGCGCGCGAAAGTCGGGCACATTGACCTTAACGGGGCACTGGGTCACGCAGGACTTGCAGGCCAGACACCCCATCATCGCGTCATGCACCTCGTTGGAAAAATCATAGTCACCACGTCGCCGCGCCAGAGTGTTGCGCAACCGCCCGGGCCGTGCGCGCAGGAACGCGCCTTGTTTGAGACGAGCACTTTCCGCCAGCAAATCGGTCCCTTGGCTGGCCATCAATCGCAGCCATTCGCGGATGAGGGAGGCGCGCCCCTTGGGCGAGTGGATCCGCTCCCGCGTTGCCTTCCAAGAAGGGCACATTGCATCATTGGGATCATAATTGAAGCAGGCACCATTGCCGTTGCAGTTCATCGCTGACCCGTAAGCGGCACGCATCTCTGGCCCAACCTGGCGATCATGCTGCCCACGGGTCGGCACCTCATCGATCCTGAACAATTCGGCACCATCGATCATCGGCGTTGCGATCTTGCCGGGATTGAGCTGATTGCGGGGATCAAACACGGCTTTGATGCGCTGCAATTCAGGGTAAAGGTCCCCAAAAAACTCCGGCGCATATTCCGACCGCATCCCCTTGCCATGCTCGCCCCACAGCAGCCCTTTGTATTTGCGCGTCAGCTGCACAACCTCGTCAGTGATCTCGCGCAACAGCTTTTCCTGAGACGCGTCTTTCAGGTCGAGGACCGGCCGCACATGCAGCACCCCCGCATCAACATGGCCAAACATCCCGTAGTCGAGCCCGCGCTGATCAAGCACTGCGCGAAACTCCATAATGAAATCCGCGAGGTTCTCAGGCGGCACGGCGGTATCTTCGACAAATGGGATGGGGCGCTTTTCGCCTTTGGCATTGCCCAAAAGACCGACTGCCTTTTTGCGCATGGCCCAGATCTTGTTGATCTCAGTGGCACCGTAAACGACCGTGTGACCAAAGTTTTTCCCGGGCGCGCCGCTGGCCTGCGCAAGATGGGCGCAAAACCTGTCAACATCGGCCCGCAACTGCGCTTCGTCATCGGCGGTGTATTCCACCAGATTGATGCCTTGGATCTCTGGTTCCCCGGCGTCATGGGGAAAATACTGTTGCACCGCGTCCCAGACGATATCCCCCATCGCGAGATTGAGCACCTTGGAGTCGATGGTTTCAATTGATGCCGGTGCCCATGCGGTCAGCGCCTTTGCATCGCGCAGCGAGCTTTCAAAACTGTCATATTTGATATTGATCAGCGCCGCGTATTTCGGCGTCGGCATCAGGTTCAGTGTCGCCTCGGCGATAAAGGCCAGCGACCCCTCGGCCCCGCAAAGCACCGCATTGAGGTTAAAGCGGCCATCGTCGCCGCGAATATGCGCCAGGTCATACCCGGTGAGGCACCGATTGAGTTTTGGAAATTTGGCGTCGATATCGTTGCGCCGGGTGCAATAGATCTCGTCCAGCAGTCGGTGCGCCTCACCGATGCGGTCGTCGCGGGTCTTAATCCGGGCCAGGGCGTCCTCATCCAGCACACCTGAGTCCCAGCAACTGCCATCCATCCAGACCGAGCGCAGCGCCAGAACGTGGTCACGCGTCTTGCCGTAAAGACAGGAGCCTTGCCCGCTCGCATCGGTATTGATCATGCCGCCAATGGTCGCGCGGCTGCTGGACGACACCTCAGGCGCGAAGAACAGCCCGTAGGGCTTTAACGCCGCATTTAGCTGGTCCTTGACGACTCCGCCCTGCACGCGCACCCAACGCTCCTCGGCATTGATCTCAAGGATGCGGTTCATATGCTTTGAGGTATCAACGACTAGCCCATCCGTCAGCGACTGGCCGTTGATGGCGGTCCCACCGCCTCTGGGGCTCAAACGGATGCCCGCAAACCGCGCCTCGTTGGACGCCTGTGCAATCAAGATCAGGTCGTCCACCGTCTTGGGATACAGCACGCCCTGTGGCAGCACCTGATAGATGCCGTTATCCGTGGACTGCACCACGCGACTGGCGTAATCGGGGCTGGCTTCGCCGCCAAAGCCCTGCTGATGCAGCCGCTCGATGAAGTCGAGATACAGGCTTTGGGTGGTGGCAGCCTCGGCAATGCGTGGAATCATCTTAACGCCTCGGGCAGCGATCCGGTCACGTAGGGCAGGGTCACGTCACACGCGCCCTGTCCGGGGCATGGCAAATCCCGGATGCGCGGCTGCCCAGTGGCCGGATACGCTCAATAGAAAAGTCGGTGGATGTCCTGCCATTTTGCACCTCCCAGCACTATCGGCTGTCAGACAGTGGCGAAGATTATAAAATAATTCCAATGATCATCTCTTCTGATAACATTCCAAAAGGGAATTTATTGGAGTGATCTTTTGTCTAACCGGATCGGCTTGCGGCAGCTCCGCGCCTTTCACACCGTCATGATAAGCGGCAGCGTCACAGCCGCTGCAGAACGGTTGAATCTCACGCAACCTGCCATCAGCAAGCAGCTCAGCGCCCTTGAGGACAGTTTGCAGCTGAAGCTCTTTCATCGCCGAAGCGGAAGATCGGCAACGCCCACGCGCGCTGGGCTGGAGTTCTTTCGTGCGATCGAGCCCACAATGGTGGGCATGGACGAGATCGGTGCGATCGCCGCAAGGATCGCAAAAAGCGGCCGCCACCGGCTTCGCATCGCGGCGACACCGCCATTGATCAACAGCGCCCCGCTGATGACGGCCCTCTCACGATTTGCGCAAAAGATGCCCGGTGCCCAAGTCTCTTTAGAACCGCAACATCGCCTCGAAATCGAGGACTGGGTCGCGGCCCGGAGGATCGATCTGGCCTTGGCGCTGCTTCCCCTTGACCACCCTGGGCTGGAGGCCGTCCCGCTGGTTCAAACACGCGCAGTCGTCGTCGTGCCGGCGCACCATCCGCTTTCGGGATATGATGCCATCACACCAGCTGATCTCGATGAGGTCCCCGTCATTCTTCCAAGTCGGCAGCCGCTTCGCACGCGGTTTGACGCGGTCCTAGACGCGTCGGGAACAGAGCTTGAAGCGACCTATGAGGCTTCCTCAAATATCACTGTCGCGCGTCTGGCCATTTCAGGTCTGGGCGTGGCGATCTGTGATCCCTTTAGCCCAACGGCCTTTGATGGAGGATTTTCTATCATTCCATGGAAACCCGAAGTCCCGCTCGTCTACGGCGCATTGTATAGCAAAGGGCAAGAGCTTGAAACGACGGCGCAAGTGCTGTTGGGGTTCATCCGCGAGGCATTTTCAGATTACGCAGACGGCGTCACATAGGCGGCAAAGCCGACCCGGTGGAGGGGGCTTTTTCGGCCGACAGCGGTGTGACTATGCCCCTGCGCATTTTCCCGGGCCGCTGGCCCGACAGCTCCGCTTTGATCGGCTTGAAGCCAGCTTCGATGGCGGCGCTGTCTTAGTGAATAGCACTGCCGTTCATCGACATCTTGAAGCCATGCTGATGCCACATCCAGCGACCGCGCAGCACTCAATCGATGGCGAGCTGATAAACCTCTTGGGCCGTGGCGTGAAAAATCCGGGCAAGGTCCTGATGTGAACACCCTGCAAGCATGATCGCAAGCTGTTCAATCTGTTGTGGCAGGGGGCAGTTCACCCCTTCGACGGGCAAGTTCGACCCCCACACGACGCGCCGCGCGCCCAGCGTGGCGATGAGCGCGGTGACGTAGGGTTGCAGCGCCTGAGCATTCCACGCGCGGTCCGCAGTCCAGAGCCCGGACAGCTTGACATAGACGTTGCGCGCATCTGCCAGCCGTTCAATCCCGCGCCGCCACGTATCCGCGTTTCCGGGCAACGCAGGTTCAAGCGTTGCGAAATGGTTGATCACGATCTTCAGGCCGGGATGCGCTGCGGCAAATTCTGCGACCTCGATCAGTTGGGACGGGACGACGACCATCTCCAGGGTCAGACCGCGTTCGGCGATCTGTCTGGCCGCGTCTCCGAATGCTGCCTCTGTCAGGACATGTGGCTGTGCTGCGACGCGCCAGCGCCCCTCCGCGTCCCATGCAACCGGTGTGCGAAAGCCTTTCAGTAGCGGGTAAGCCGCGTGCCGTTCAATCAGATCAGGTGCCAGCGGGTCGAGCAGATCAACCTCCGCGACCGCGGCGGACGGCCATCCGGTCTGTTCCGCCAGCTCTTGGAGCCATCGCGTCTCTTCAACGGGATCGGCCGCGCCGCAATTGGCCTGAACATGAACGCTGCCTGTCAGCGGAAGGCCTGACATGTCAGAAAGGTAGCCGCTCGGCAGGTAGTCGTGCCGAATAGGGGACTTGTCGCCAAAGCGGGCAGGGGGTGCCGATGGGGCCAGCCAGCGATAAGGAAAGCGACCCAGATCCCAGAAGTGATGATGGGCATCGATAAAGTTGATGCCCCGAAACAGGTCAGGCAGGGTCAATGCGCCGCCCGCGTCACCCCCGTTCAATATGTCGCCCTGCCACCTGAAAGATCGAACACGGCCCCGGTTGTGAAGCTGTTATCCGACCCGCAAAGCCAGGTGATCATGGCGGCGGCTTCGGTGAGCTCCAAGAACCTGCCGCGCGGAATTTTCGACAGCATGTAGTCGATATGCTCCTGGCTCATCTGGTCGAAAATGCGGGTCCTGGCGGCGGCAGGTGTGACGCAGTTGACCGCGATATTCTGGCTGGCCAGCTCCTTGCCCAGCGATTTTGTCAGGCCAATGACCGCCGCCTTGGAGGCGGAATAGGCGGAGGCATTCGGATTGCCTTCCTTGCCGGCCACCGAGGCGATATTGACGATGCGCCCGTAATTGGCTGCGGTCATGCTTGGGACCACCACGCGATTGACATGGAAAGTGCCCAAAAGGTTGACCTCGGTGATCTGGCGGAACTCATCGACGGGGTAGTCGGCAAGCGGGGCATTTGACCCGGCGATGCCTGCGGAATTGACGAGAATCTCGGAAGATTTTGTGACTGCAATGGTCTCTTCAAACGCCTGCTCGACGCTCGACCAGTCCGCGATATTCACCATCGTTGCGATGGCGCCGTTGCCGATCTCTGCCGCGGCCTTTTCCGCAAGCGCTTTGTCGCGATCCCAGACCGCGACACGCGCCCCTTCACGTGCGAGCCGCTCTGCGACAGCGCGGCCTATGCCCTGAGCTCCGCCGGTGACGATGGCCGTTTGGCCGCTGAAATCTGACATTATTCCGATGCTTCCTTTTGGGATGAGATTGAATAAGCTGCGCCGCCGCTGCGATGAGAGGCAAGCAGCGCATGAAGCGCCTCGACCGCCCGCGCGCCGACATGACCGGGGCTTTCATTGCGCCCATGGCCCGTCGCAATATCCACGAGACGGTGCGCCGGGCCTTCGCAGCTATAGGCCCATGTACCGGTTGGTACGGTCACGGTTTCCGTTTTGCCGCCCCGCAGCTTCAGGACCAGACGTTCGGTTTCGATATCAAGAAGCAGCGAGCCCTCGCTGCCATAAAGCCGGATATCGACCTCGAACCCATGACCATTGGGGACGCCGCAGCTTCCAGAGAACACTCCGGTCGCACCGTTCGAGAAGCGCACGGCGGCGGCATCGTGAAGATCAATTGTAGAAGGCGACTCAAAAGTCATGGCCTGGACAGAAGCGGCCCGCAGATCCGTGGCCCAGAACAGCAGACCCAGCGCATGGGAGAGCTGACCATAGGCATATCCCCCACCCGCATCCGGCGCTTCCCAGGTGCTGCGCTCGGGTTGAATGGCCACGTCTTTCCACTTTTCCATGCCGCCCCCGGTAAAGATCGACCGGGTGAAGGATGCCATGTGGCAAACAACATGTTCAATCGTCCCGATCCGGGTGGCGAGCGATTTGATTTTGTCGAGGTCGGTTTTGTAATTCCAGCCATAGGCCACAAGAAGTTCGCGTTTGGCGCGCTCAGCGATCTCGACAAGCTGCCAGGCGTCTTCGGGCTCCAGACACATCGGCTTTTCGACCAAGACATGGCATCCTTTTTTGAGGAAGGCGCTTGCTTGCTCGAAATGCAGGTGATGCGGCGAGGCGATGATCGCGATATCAATGTCGCGATCCAGCACGTCCCGCCAGTTTTCCGTTGCGTAGGCAAACCCGAATTCTGATGCAATCAGGTCAAGCTCATCCCGGCCCAACCGGCACACGGACTCAAGCACAACTTCTGGCCGCGACGCCAGAACGGGGATATGCATCCGGTAGGCAAAATGGCCCGCGCCAATCACCGCTGCCCTGATCTTTCGGCCGTCCGTTTGCGCGGGCTGGGTCATGCACTTTTCCGAATTTTCAACGCGTAGCCAAGATCATTGACGCTCTGGTCGGGGGCATTGCCCTGAAGTCGCTGAAACGCGATCTCTCCGGCGCGCTCCCCAATGGCGCGCCCCCTGATCTGCACTGTGGTGAGGGGCACCGGCAGCAGGGCTGAATGGCTCAGATCACCAAAGCCCGCAATCGCGATATCCTGCGGGACATCAACATTGTTCGACAAGCACCACAGCATCGCGCCCTGTGCGGGCAGCTCTGCAAGAAAGAACACCGCGTCAGGGGTTTTGGCCCGGTTCAGAAGCGATTGGACAATTGGCCCCCCAGTTTCGAGTGTCGCGGGGTTGTCGAACTCGATGATTGTCTCCGGCCCGACAGGGCGCCCGGCCGCTTTCATCGTGTCGATGAACCCGCGGGTCCGGTCTGCAGCCTGATCATTATTCGTCGAAGAGCCCCCCACCATGACAATGTCGCCATAGCCTTTTTCAATCAGATACCGCGTCATTTCGACGGTCGCTTGGTAGTTGTTGAAGCCAACGGCGCTGTCGATCACCTTGTCGGACACGTTCCATGCCTCGATGACGGGGCCGGGAAAGCGGTCCAGCATCTTCCGGGTCGCGTCCGTGTGGCAAAAGCCCGTCAGGATGATCGCGTCAGCTTGCCGGGCCACAAATGTCCGAACGGCGTCTTCTTCGATCTCGGGGGACCAGTTGCTCACCGCCAGCAGCATGCGCAAATCATGTTTGTCCAGCGCGCTGGTCACCCCTTCCGTGAAGTCAGAAAACAACGAGCTGGCAAGGATTGGCACGACAACGCCGATCATATCGGATTTCTTCGAGGTCAGGGACCGCGCAGCCAGGTTGGGAACATAGCCAAGCTCGCTGATGGTCTTTTGCACCTTTGCGCGGGTATCGGCATGGACTGTCTCGGGTTGGCGCAGGGCCCGCGACACCGTAATCAGCGACAATCCCGCCGCTTTTGAGACGTCCTTCAGCGTTACTTTCTTTTGGCCGGCAGCCTGCACGCCGTCTCCCTTCATCCATGGCAAAGGCGTATCATCGCGCCTTGGAGCTGGTCAAAATTGCAATTGACACACGAGTATCATTGCCAATAATGTCCGTCAATATCGAATGACACTCGAGTATCATTCAATTTTGGGCGCAGCCCGAACCTGATGGGAGGAACAACATGTCACAGAAAATCAGCCGCCGCGACTTCCTTGGCACGACCGCAGCCGTTGGGGCCGCAAGCCTGGCAGGGGTCGGTCCCGCCCGCGCCGCATCCGGCGAGGTATCCGTATGGAAATTTGGCGGAACGCCAACCGAGGTCGAACAATGGGCGCTGCGCAACGACGCCTTTACCGCCGCGCATCCCGATATCGGCTTGAACTACTCTTACTTCAACGGGCAGATCCGGCGTCAGAAAATTCTGGCAGGCTTTCAGACCCGCCGCCTGGCCGATGTGGTCATCGCCTTTGGTCAGGACATCCCCGAATTTGCGGGCTTTGACATGATCCAGCCCCTTGATGATATCGCCGCTGACAAGATCGACGGTTGGAAAGAACGTCTTGTTCCCGAGGTCATGGCTTCCGGCATGCATGAGGGCAAGCTCTACGGGCTGCCAACCTATGTAGACATGGCCAGCTTCCTCGCGGTCAACCTTGATGCGCTCGAAGAGGCAGGCTTCGACCGCCCGCCCGCAACATGGAGCGAGCTGCGCGAATATGCGAAAGCCATGACAAAGCCCGACCGTCCGGGCCTGGCCTTCCCCGCCACAACGGCCCCTGTCGATATCAACATCTTTGAGGGCATCGCCTACGCCAATGGCGGGCGTATCTTTGACGAAGACAGCGGCAAAGTGACCCTGAATGATGCAGGCGTTGTCGACGCGCTTCAGCTCTATGTCGATCTGATCGCTGACGGGTCGACCCCGCAGTCGACCTCGCTGACCGAGACCTTCTTTCGCGACACCGCGCAGCTGTTTGGGCAGGGCCGGTCTGCCATGTGGATCGGCCTGTCATGGCTGAACACCCCTTGGGGTGTCTCTGACGGGGTCCGCTGGACCGGCGTTCCGTTCCCGCGCCCCGACAGCCCCAGCGGCAGCTTTGCGCCGGTCAATGCGATCATGGACCCAACGGCGATCCTGATGGTCTCCTCCCGGACCGAAAACCCTGAAGCCGCGGTCGAATATCTCGATTTCTGGTCGCAGAATGAGCAGCTTGAAATCTGGGGCGGACAGCCCGAGGTCGCGCGCATCCCCGCCGGCAAGGCGGCATGGGACAATGCAGAGCTGGCAGAGGTCTGGCCGAACTGGGTTGAGGCCTACAATGGAGGCACGCTCTTTCAGGGCGCGGCCCCGATGCCACGCTTTATCGGCGTCTCGGCCATCGAGTCAGCACTTGGAACCGCGCTTCAAGAGGCCGTTCTGGGGCAGAAGACGCCGCAGCAGGCGCTTGATGATGCAACCACGGCCGCCCAGGCGCAGATCGACCTGATCCGCGGCTAAACGAAAC
The DNA here is from genome assembly GCA_964387155.1 of uncultured Rhodobacterales bacterium. Taxonomy (GTDB): domain Bacteria; phylum Pseudomonadota; class Alphaproteobacteria; order Rhodobacterales; family Rhodobacteraceae; genus Litoreibacter. The sequence goes on from CAYLVP010000013.1 coordinate 23,523, forward strand.
CTCCCAAGGGGCGCGACAATGATGCAGAACGACCGGCTTCTGGCCTATTTCATGATATTGCCTGTGGTGATGGCCGTTCTCGCATTCGTTGTCGGCCCCACCTATAACGTGGCCACCCTCAGCCTCACCCAGGTTGTCATGGGGCAGGAGCGGGGCTTCGGCACTCTCGGCAATTTCCGCGCCCTTCTGGCGGACCCGGTTTTCTGGCTTGTGATGAAAAATACCGCGATCTGGATTGTCGGCGGTACGGTTTTGTGCGTTGTGGTCGGGCTTGGGGTCGGGACCTTTCTGGCCGTTGACAGCAAGATGACCACCTGGCTCAGGGCGTTGATCCTGCTGCCCTGGGTGTTGCCGGATGTGGTCACGGCAATGGCCTGGAAATGGATGCTGCACGGGCAGGTGGGCATCATCGGGCAAACACTGACCTCAACCGGCATCACGGAAGACCCGATATCCTTCCTGGGCGATCCAGATTTGGTGATGTGGACCCTCGTGGTTGTGCTGATCTGGCGCAAAATGCCGCTGGTCGCGCTGATCCTGTGCGCGGCAATCCGGTCGGTCCCTGACGATCAGCTTGAGGCGGCCCGGATGGACGGCGCCACGGCCTTCGAGCGGTTCCGCTTCGTCATCATCCCCAACATTGCGTTCTCGCTGACGGCGGTGACGGTCATTTCGATGATCTGGATCACGGCCGAATTCGCTTTGCCATGGATCATGACCGGCGGTGGCCCGGCCAATGCAAGCCAGATCATGGCGACATATATCTACCAGCAGAGCTTCGAGTTCTTCAATTGGGGCGTGGCGTCGGCCATGTCCGTGGTCAACCTGGTGATGCTGGCCTCGATTGTGGGGCTCTACCTCTACATCAATCGCCGCTCCTGGGCGTCGGAGGGGTCGCAATGAACGAGACGCCGCGCACATGGTACTGGGTCGGGCTGAGCCTCATTGGCTTTGTGATCGCCCTCTACGTGCTGTTTCCCGTCTTTTGGCTTTTCCTCGCCTCCTTCAAGACGCAGGCCGAGCTGGCCAGCCTGCCCGTCGCCTTCTGGCCCGAAGCCCCGACGCTGGACGCCTATAAGGCGCTGTTCTCCCCGACCCACCAGAAAGGGCAATTGCTCGATTGGCCCCAGTTGATCGGCAACAGCTTCTTCGTGGCGATCACCTCTACAATTCTGGTGGTCTTTTTCGGGACGCTGGCCGGATATGCGTTCGCGCGATTGCAGTTTCCGGGCCGCGATCTGATCCTGGGCGGGCTGCTGATCAGCCGCATGTTTCAGGGCGCAGCGCTGCTTTTGCCCACGTACCGGCTGATGAATATGTTGGGCTTGCAAGACAGCCTGATCGGGCTCGTCCTGCTTTACAGCGCCTTCGGGCTGCCATTCGCGACCTGGATCATTGCCTCGTCCTTGCGCGAAATCCCGCGCGAGCTGGAAGAAAGCGCGATGATGGATGGCGCCACCCGGATCCAGAGCATGATCATGGTGGTCCTGCCGCTGGCCACACCGGCGCTGATCACCGCAGCCATGTGGCACTTTGTGGGCGCGTGGTCCGAATTTGCATTCGCTTCGATCCTGCTGGAGTCAAATGACAACAAGACCGTCACGATTGGCCTTGCTAGTTTTGTCGAGCTCTTCACGCTCGAATTCCAGTTTGTCGGTGCTGCCGCCACGATTGTGGCGCTTCCGATCATGCTCGTCTTCTTCTTCGGTCAGCGCTATTTCACGCGCGGCCTTCTCGCCGGGGCGGTCAAGGGATGACGATCCGCTCGATCACCGCATGCGCGATTGACATGGGCTTCCAGGCTCAGGCCCTGCAAAAGACCCGCGTGGCCTCGCCCATGTCGCGCTTTCTGCGCTTTGCCGAAGAGCGTTCCAGCTGGATGTGGCCTACCAAGAAGGTCTTCGTGCGGATCGAAGACGGCGATGGGCGGGTCGGATGGTCCTGCACCAATGGGGGCGAAATCGTCGAGATGATCGTGAATGCGCATCTGGCGCGGTTGCTCGAAGGCGAACCGGCCGACGCCATCACGACCGCCTGGGATCAGATGACCGCAGCTCTGCTGCCCAATGACCGGTCGGGCTTTGCCATGATGGCAGTGGCCGCCGTTGATACCGCATTGTGGGATTTGCGATGCCGCGCCACGGGAAGGCCGCTGGTAGATGTGCTTGGCGGGGCGCAGCAGGCGACGCTGAAGACCTATGCCACGACGACTGACCCGGAAGGGCAGGCGGGCAAGGGCTGGCATGGGCTCAAAGCGGCAGCGCCCTACGGGCCGGAAGCCGGTGCCGAAGGCTTGGCCGCCAATATCGCGCTTCTGGATCGGTTCGCAGCGGCGGCAGGACCGGGGACGCCGATCATGATCGACGCGTTCATGGCCTGGGACGCCGAGTATTGCCTGCGATTTGCCGAGGCGGCAAAAGACCGGCCGCTTGCATGGATCGAAGACCCCTTGCCCCCGAATGATATCGAGGGCCTCGCCCATGTCCGCCGCGAGCTTGATCCTGATATCCCTCTTGCGCTGGGAAATTTCGCCTTCTCGCGCGCGGACTGCCAGGACCTGATGCGCGCAGGGCTTGTCGACATTCTGCAGCCGGATGTCGCCTGGGCCGGAGGCATCACCGAAGCGCTGCGCATTCTGGATCTCGCGCAGGCGGCCTCCCTGCCTGTCATCCTGCACAACACATGCGAACAGCCTTGGGCGCTTGCACTGGCTGCGGCCTGCCAGACGGATCCGATGGTAGAATTTGTCGACCGTGGGCCGGATTCTGCGCTTTACGAGCTGTGCGGTGAGCGCCCCGGCGTCAAGGCGGGGGCCTGCCCCGTGCCGCACCAAATTGGCAACACGCCCCATCCCGCCGCAGCCGCGGCTTTCAAAACTCTATCACCTCAAGGAACCTGATCATGGGCTCTGTCGCATTGAAGAATATCCGCAAGTCTTATGGGGCCGTCGAGGTGTTGCACGGGATTGACTTGGATATCGCCGATGGCGAATTTACCGTGCTTGTCGGCCCATCTGGCTGCGGCAAATCCACGTTGCTGCGGTCGATTGCGGGGCTTGAGACGATCAGCAATGGCGAGATCGCTCTGGACGACAAGGTCATCAACACGCTGCAACCCAAAGAGCGCGACATCGCGATGGTGTTCCAGAACTACGCGCTTTATCCGCATATGAATGTGGCGCAAAACATGGCCTTCTCGCTCCGGCTCGCGAAAGTTCCAAAGGACGAGCAAGAGCGCAAGGTGCGGGCTGCCGCCGAAATCCTTGACCTGACAGCCCTGTTGGAGCGGTATCCGCGCCAGCTCTCCGGTGGGCAGCGCCAGCGCGTCGCAATGGGGCGGGCGATTGTGCGCGATCCCAAGGTCTTTCTGTTCGACGAGCCGCTTTCGAACCTTGATGCGAAACTCCGCGTTCAGATGCGCTCAGAGATCAAGGAGCTGCACCAGCGGCTGCGCACCACGACCGTCTATGTCACGCATGACCAGATCGAAGCGATGACCATGGCCGACAAGATCGTCGTCATGCGCGGCGGGCATGTGGAGCAGACGGGCAGACCGTTGGAGCTTTATGACAACCCCGCTAGCGTCTTCGTGGCCGGTTTCATCGGCTCGCCCGCGATGAATTTTGTCCCCGCAACGGTGGCCGGTGGCCAGGTGACCACACCCGATGGCGCTGTGATTGGCGCGGCTCCGGCATCTGCTGCGGATGGGCAGGCCATCACCGCCGGTTTCCGGCCCGAGGATATCCGCATTTCCGACACGGGCATCCCGGCCACCGTCTCGTTGATCGAGCCTACGGGTGCCGAGACGCAGCTGATGCTCAAGGCCGGATCAGAGACGATCGTTCTCACAACCCGCGACCGCATCGCGCTCGCGCTTGGTGACGCCGTGCATATTCAGGTCATTGCGGGGAAGCTGCATTGCTTTGATCCCGAAACCGAGCAGACCCTTGCGCGGGAGCACCCCGCGCAATGAGGATTTCCGATGTCAGGGTCATCCGCTTCCGCTCCCATGCGGATCGGTGGGACATCGGGCATGGGCGCTTGAAGCCGAAGGCCGAAGTGATCCAGACCGTAACCTGCATCGACACGGATGAAGGGCTGACCGGATATTTCTTTGGTGGTGGCAAACATGGTGACCAGGACGGCATGACCCCCGATGAGCAGCGCCTGATCGAAGGGCAGGTGCGTGACATGATCCTTGGGGCCGATTCCCTCGACCGGGAGCTGATCTGGAAATGGATGTGGGTGCGCAACATCCCCGAGGTCGCGCAAAGCGTCATCGACTGCGCGCTTTGGGATCTGGCAGGGCGGCATGCGGGCCTGCCGGTCTACAAGCTGATGGGCGGGGCCCGCGACAAGGTCCCCGCCTATGCCTCGACCTATCCCAATATCGGCAAGCCACATGTCTATGCCGAGCACGCATTGGCCTGCCAGGCCGAAGGCTACCTTGCCTACAAGATTCACCCGCATTATTTCTGGAACCCCGACACGGGCCAGCCCACCAATGGACGCCCCTCCAACATCCGCGCGGATATTGAAACGGCCCATCTCGTGCGGGAAGCCGTCGGGCCGGAGATGGTGCTGATGTATGACGTCTGGGGCACCTATCACACACTTGAAGAGACCATTAAGGTCGGGCGCGCGCTGGAGAAGCTGGATTTCTACTGGTTCGAACATCCGATGCCCGAATACCGGGTCGAAAGCTACCGGCGCCTGTGCCGCGAGCTGTCCATCCCTATCCTTGCCCCCGAAATCGCGGCAGGTGGCGTCTTTACGCGTGCCGAATGGATCTTGCAGGGCGCCTCCGACATGAGCCGTATGGACATCCGCCGGGGCGGCATCACCGGCTGCCGGAAAACGGCCATCGTCTGCGAGGCATTCGGCCAACGCTGCGAGATCCACATGGCGGGCTGGGGAAACCTGCAGGTCATGGGCGCAACCTCGCAAGACACCAGCGAGTGGTACGAAAAGGGCCTCCTTGCGCCCGGTGTCGATTACGATGCGCCGCACCCCTATCTCGAACAGAATTGCGACCCGATGGACGCCGAGGGCTATGTCGCGCTGCCCGACCGCCCCGGTCTGGGTTACGCGCCAATTTGGGATTACATCACAGACAATCAGGTGGCGATATGACCGTCTACCGTCGCGCATGGACGATGCAGCTTCTGCCGGGCGCTGAGGAACGCTACGACAAGGCGCATGCCGCGATCTGGCCAGAACTGGCGCAGCAAATGGTCGAGGACGGGATCAGCTGTTTTCACCTGTTCCGGGATGGGCAAACGGTGTTCGCCTATCAGGAACGGGCGCAACCCTTCCCGACGGCGCGGTCAACCGCAAGCGCGCTGACCGAGAAATGGTGGGCAGAAATGGCGTCATTGATGGTGACGGATGCAGACGGGCGGCCCCGGCACCGGGTCCTGTCGGAAGTGTTTTCCCTGACGGGCAGTTTGCAGAAAGCGGCGGGCGCATGACGGGGCTGACCGGGATCGTCCCCATTCTGCTGACGCCCTTTCGCGCAGATCAATCCATCGATTTTGACAGCCTCGCGCGCGAAGTTGCGGCCAGTCTGGACGCGGGCGTGCACGGGCTTGGCGTCGCCATTGGAAGCGAGATATTCAAGCTCACAGCCAGCGAGCGCATCGCGGTTCTCAAGGCGGTCTGCGATCAGGTGGCCGGTGCCGTGCCTGTCATCATGAACACATCTGCGCCGGGAACCGAGCCCTGCCTGCGCCTGTCCGTCGAGGCGGCAGAGGCCGGTGCCACCCGTCTGATGATTTGGCCTCCTGATTTCTTTCCCACCGGCGCGGCGTCGGTTGTCACGCATCTGGCCCGCGTCGCGGAGGCCACGGGCCTGCCGATTGTCCTGCAAGATGTCCCGCAATCCCCGATCCCGCCCGCGCTGGCGTTACGGATCGCCCGGGATGTGCCCCTTGTGGACACGATCAAGGTCGAGACCCAGCCAACGGTCGAACAGGTCGCGGCAATGGTCACGGCGGTCGAGGGCAGGCTTTCGGTGCTTGGCGGCGCAGGGGGCGGCACGCTGGTCGAGGAATACCGCCGCGGCGCGCGCGGCACGATGCCCTTTGCCAGCCAGTCACAGGGCTTCATGGCCGCCTGGAGGGCCCTGGAAAGCGGCGACGCGCGGACAGCCGAGCAGATCATCGAAACCCAGATCCTGCCCGTCAGCCGTTTGGGCTTTCAGGGCCGCGATCTGTTCTACCACGTCCACAAAGCGCTGCTTGTCGATGACGCGATTTTCCAGGAGGCCACGGTGCGCGATCCGACCCATGCGCCCGACCCAATCACGCAGCAAGAAATTGCACGCCTCGTCGCGCGCATGCGCGCAGCAAGTCAGAAGGGGGCCTGATACAGCTCATCAACATTGGCCGCTGCGTGGGCGATCTGGGCAAGTGTATCTCCACCGACCCTGCGATGATCCCAATTGAGGCTTGAAACAAGGCCGAAGGGTGATCGCAAAACGCTGTTGGCGCTGCTAGCGTGCTGTCAAAAGGCAAGCTGGCAGTCCCGATGCATGTTCTCACCATCCTTGATCACCCGGACCCGCAGTCCTTCACCTCTGCCGTCGCGCGGGAATTCTGCGCAGGGGCGCAAGCGGCTGGACATACCGCCGAGCTAGCTGACCTGCATGCGGAGGCCTTTGATCCAAGGTGGTCGATGGCTGATATTGATGGGGATAGGTCAGGCCAGCCACCTCGCGATATCCTGGCAGAGCAGGCGCGCATCGACAGGGCCGACGCAATTGGATTTGTCTTCCCGCTGTTCTGGTGGGGAATGCCTGCGATGACGAAGGGCTGGATCGACCGGGTTTGGTCTTGGGGCTGGGCCTATGATCAGCTGGATGATCCAGAAACATCTCTTCAAAGACGTCGAACGGGGGTTCTGCTGGTCCCCGCAGGGGCGCGGTCTGACGACATGGAAGAGCTGGGCCAGACATCGGCGCTCAAGACGGCCTGGATGGATGGCACCTTCGGGTATTTCGGCTTCTCCAATCGCGCGCTTATTCTGCTCAACGGGGCGAAAGGGTCAAAGGCCAGACGCGCCGCGCTTCTCAAACGCGCATATGATGCCGGTCTGCACCTCAAAAGCGCAGACTGACGGCCCCAGGTCGCCCCAGGTCGCCCCCGGGCTGCGCCCGCCCCGCAAATGTGGGCAAAGCGCACAGGACGATTTCCACGATGGCCAAGACGGCCTCACATTGTTAGGCAGGCCGCATGGGAACGGGGCCGGATATCGTCATTATCGGCGGCGGGAATGCCGCGCTTTGTGCCGCGCTGACGGCGGCTGAGGCGGGGGCGCGTGTTCTTATCCTTGAGGCAGCGCCGAAACCCTATCGGGGCGGCAACTCCCGCCACACGCGCAACTTCAGGTCCATGCATGACGGCCCCCTCGGGCCGCTGGTCGAAAGCTATAGCGAGGAGGAGTATTTTGCCGACCTGATGAAAGTCACGGACGGCAAGACCGACGACGCCTTGGCCCGGCTGGCGATCCGCCAGTCAGAGGACTGCCTGCCCTGGATGGAGGCACATGGCGTGCGTTTTCAGCCCTCCCTCTCGGGCACCTTGTCGCTGGCGCGCACCAACGCGTTCTTTCTTGGCGGGGGCAAGGGGCTGGTCAATGCCTATTACCGCCGGGCAGAGGCGCTGGGCGTCGAGGTGCTCTACGAGGCCGCTGTCACCCATCTTGAGCTGGAAGAAGATCGCATTACCCGTGTCGATTTCACCCATGACGACGCCCCTCGAAGCCTGTCACCCAAATCGGTGATCGTGGCCTCTGGCGGGTTTCAGGCCGATACGGACTGGCTGGCGCGCGCCTGGGGGCCTGCGGCCAAGAACTTCCTCATTCGCGGCACGCCCTACAACCGTGGCGCGGTGTTGGCCGATCTCCTGGATCAAGGCGTTGAGCAGGTCGGTGATCCCACCCAATGCCATGCGGTGGCCATCGACGGGCGCGCGCCGAAATTTGACGGCGGCATTGTCACCCGGCTCGACTGCGTGCCGTTTTCCATCGTCGTGAACAAGGATGCCGAGCGGTTTTATGATGAGGGGGAGGATGTCTGGCCCAAGCGCTACGCGATCTGGGGCCGGCTGATCGCGGCACAGCCTGATCAGGTGGGCTACGCGATTATCGATGCCAAGTCGCTGGATCTGTTCATGCCGTCCGTCTTCCCCCCGATCGAGGCCGCAACCCTTGAAGAGCTGGCGCAGAAAATGGGTCTGCCGCCCCCAAAGCTCCGCGCCACGGTGGACCGTTTCAACGCGGCCTGTGGCGACATGTCAGGCTTCCACCCGACCGAGTTGGACGGTCTGGCGACACGCGGGCTCACCCCGGCCAAAACCAATTGGGCGCGGCCCATAACCGAGCCGCCGTTCTATGGCTACAGCCTGCGCACCGGCGTGACCTTCACCTATCTGGGCCTGAAAGTGGACGCCCGCGCGCAATGCGCGGTGGGCAACCGGCCCGTCTGCAATCTTTGGGCCGCGGGGGAGACGATGGCAGGCTCGATCCTCGGACAAGGCTATCTGGCCGGGTTTGGCATGACCATCGGCACGATCTTTGGCCGCATCGCGGGACAGGAGGCTGCGGCCCATGCAAATTGATTTGTTGGACGAGGCCCGCAGGCAGGCGCAGATTTGCAATGCCTGCCGCTATTGCGAGGGCTATTGCGCGGTCTTCCCCGCCATGCACCGGCAGCGGGCCTTTTCTGACGGTGATCTGACGCAGCTTGCCAATCTCTGCCATAACTGCCGGGGCTGCTACTATGCTTGCCAGTATACGGCACCGCATGAGTTTGACCTCAACCTCCCCAAAGCGCTGGCGGAGGTCCGGCAAGACAGCTGGCAGACCTATGCCTGGCCTGCCGCGTTCGCCCCGGTCTTCGCGCGCTCTGGCAGCGCCATCGCCATGGGGCTGGTTTTGGCCTTCGCGCTGGTCTTTGCCCTCGCGCAGATATTGCGGCCCGACACGGGGGAGGGGTTCTACGCCTATATGTCGCACGGGCTGATGGTGGCGATTTTTGCGCCGGCCTTTCTTCTGCCCCTGG
>CAYLVP010000013.1:32682-40993 GCA_964387155.1 uncultured Rhodobacterales bacterium
CCAGCGGCACGGTGCTGCATTACGCATTCGCGATGGAAGCGCCCTATGGGGTCTTCAGCCTTCCCAAGCTCTTTGGCGTGCCCGGGGGGCTCTTGCTATGTGTTGGCACGGCGGGGCTGGCCTGGCTGAAGACGAAAGCAGATCGCAATCTCGGCGCCTCTGCGGCCTGGGGCGGCGAGATGGCATTTGTGGCGTTGCTGTTCGCGGTCAGCGCCACGGGGCTTGCGCTTTACGGCGCGACCGGCACGGCTTTGGTTGGCTGGCTGTTGCCGTTGCATCTGGGCTGTGTGCTGAGCTTCTTCCTGCTCACGCCCTATTCGAAGATGGCGCATGGGTTTTACCGGATGGCCGCGCTCACCCGCGAGGCGGCTATCACGCGCGCACGAAATCAGTCGCCGCCCTAGATCCTGCCGCCCTTGCCTGCGAACGGGTCCGCGTCCAGGACGCTGTGATCGACTTCTGACATGGCGGCCTGGCAGTCCAGCATCGCCTGCACCGCCTCATCCACACCCTTGAGCGGCAGATTGGCGATCTCGGTTCCGTCAAAGCTGATGCGCACAGAATTTACCGCCGTGAAGTCGTCGATGAAATCGGCGGCCTGCTGGTTCGCCACCGGGACGGACAGCACAAGGCTGGGCAAAACGTCCTGCCAGCGATGGCCTTTCGCCAGCCCGGTCCAGGGTTCGCGATCCCCGAAGGCGACGTTGAGGTCGTATTCCGTTCCGGTTTCAAGCGAGTCCCATGCGGCGTCGGCCACGATCATCTGAATGTTCTGCTGGGGCAGGTTGAACTGGAAGCGCAGATACACATTGTTGCCGAACCCCGCGATGATGAAGCAAGAGTCGTTGATCGTCCGGTCAACCACCACGGCCCAGCCGTCAATGTCGTCATTCCAGATCGCGGTGTCCTGAGCATTCGCAGCACCCGCCGTCAAAAGCGCTACCGCTGCGCAACTTGCAACCTTTAGCATTCACATCCCCCACTCAGTCAGTGCTTTCAGCGTAACACAATTTTGACACAATGCACGTGGCCGGAGCGTGAACAGTGTGTTTCTCCAAGCCGGGAAAAGCGCGCTTGACCGCGTTGAGATCCGCGCGGATGGGGCGGGCGGCTGTCCCTGCCTGCGGCATGTCGCTGCGCAGGGTGGGGGGCAAAGGTTAATAGAAGATGAATGGCCAATTCCCTCAAGGCCTGCCCGCCTGTTGCCTGTTGGGCGCCCCTTGGTTGCCGCTTGCTTGCCAGTCAGGATTTGCCCGGATTGCACAAACTGCGGCAAACTCTTGCTGCACCCCGGTCACATTTTGATCCTGTTTCTTGGGCTAAGAGTCCAGAAAATGCGGCGATATCAGCGCTTTGGGGTATTTCTTTCCCCACCCGGTGCGCTGAACGAAATTCCTTAATTGTTTCTTAATGACCCTTGTTTGGACACAATTTCAGCCCATTCCCGGGCTTTGTTTCTCCTCGTAAATTTCGGATGGCCAGGTGGCTGCTGCTACTTGGACGGAATGTTGTGAGTGTCTCGGTTCCTAGTGGGGTTTCCAGTCATCCATTAACGAAAAGGAGAAGGACCGTGGCAAACAGCCTCGTAACAAAACTTAAAACAACTGCGGCAGGTGTCGCATTGGCCTCGGGGATGATGTTCTCGACCGCTGCACTGGCGGAGCAAGTCACCCTGAAATCGACCGACGGCACAAGCACCGTGGTTGGCGAATTCATCGAGTTCAAGGATGAGACATTCATCATCCGCACCGCGCTGGGCAACATGCGTGTCGCCGCCAGCCGGGTGATCTGCGAAGGCGCGGCCTGCCCGCAATTCGACAACATTCAGGCAGATGTCGCCATCGCCGGGTCCGAGGCTATCGGTCTGGGCATGATGCCGCTGCTGATGACCGGTTTCGCGGCCACAATGGACGCCGATGCCGAGTTGACCAACACCTCCGCTGGCGAGACGCTGGCCACGGTGATCGCAGATGGCGGCTTCGGTGACGAGATCGGCTCTTACCTGGTGTCGGCCACGACGGACGCCGACGCGTTTCAGGCGCTTCTGGATGGCAGCGCCAAAGTGGGCATGTCCTCGCGCCGCATCACCAAGGATGAGGCCCGTGCGCTGCGCGCCGCTGGCGCTGGCAACATGGTCAGCCCACAGCAGGAACGTATCATCGCCGTTGACAGCATGGTTGTCGTGACCCACGAATCCAACCCGGTGGGCGAGCTGGACCTTGACCAGCTGCGCGGCATCTTCTCGGGTCAGATCCGCAACTGGTCCGAACTTGGTGGCCCGGACCGGGACATCAACGTGATCATGCGCGAGCAGGACTCCGCCAGCTATGAGTTCTTCATGAGCTACCTCTTCGGTGAAGAGCGCCCAGACTTCCTGCCGCAAGGCATCTCGGCCGATGACCAGGCAATGTCCAACACGATCTATCAGGACCGGAACGCCATTGGTTTCCTGGGCTATGCCTTCCAGCGCGGGGCCAAGCCGGTCACGCTGATCAATGAGTGTGGCATTGCCACAAGGCCTGATGCCTTCTCCGCCAAGACGGAAGAATATGCGCTGAGCCGCCGGATGTATCTCTATAACCGGGCTGACAATATCGACGCGCAAAGCCGTGATTTCCTCGACTTTGTGATCTCGGAAGACGCCGATGGCGTGATCGGGAAGTCGGGCTTCATCGATCTTGGCATCAAACGCGTCGGCCAGTCTCTGGATGAGGGCCGCGGCAAGGCAATGACCATCGAAGTGGCCAGCTACGGTGCCGGTTTCGAAAGCGAAGTGGCCCGCGAGATGATCGCCGACATGGTCAACTATGACCGCCTGTCCACCACCTTCCGCTTCCGCACCGGCTCCTCCAAGCTGGACGAACGCGGCAAGCTCGACCTGGAACGTCTGGTTGACTATCTCGAGGACGCACCTGCGGGCAGCACCGTGAACGTCGTGGGCTTCACCGACAGTGTCGGCGCCTTTGACGCCAACCGCCGCTTGTCGCTGGGCCGCGCCGCTGAGGTTGTTGACTATATCCAGCAAACCGCGGGCGAGCGCCTGAACCACATCGAGCTGGCAACCGCCGGCTACGGCGAAGTGGCCCCATCGGCCTGCAACGTCACCGATCGTGGCCGCTCCATCAACCGCCGGGTTGAAGTGTGGATCAACGACAATATCGCTGGCTGAAACCAGCCGAAATAAAGCCGGTGCGCGCCCCGATAGGCGCGCACCTGTACCCCCTTACGGAGCGCAAAGCGCAGGCCTTTGAGTTCCATCATTTATGTAACGTCACCCACCCCCGATTGGGCAGACAGCAGTACCGTTCGGTCTGATATCAAACTGTCCTTTAGGGAGCCCGGCTTACCCCTGACCCCACGATGGCCGCCGCCCTGCTCGCGCCGACCTGTAAACTTAAAAAGGACCTCTTCGATGAAAACCACCTTTCCATCATTTGCCGTGGCCGTTGGTCTCGGCCTTTCGGCGTTTGTCGGCCCCGCTCTCGCCGGAGACTCGGTCGTCGTGCCGGCCGCCTTCCAGCAAGACAATGGCGCGTCGGAACGGATCAATTTCTCCGGCAAGCTGCGGATGCTGTCGCAGCGCATCCCCTCCGCGGCCTGCCATCTGGCCGCCGGCGTTGATGAAGAGGGCGCGAAAAAGCTGCTGACCGGGGCAACGGCGGAGTTCAACAAGATCATCAACGGGTTGGAATTCGGAGACGAGGCGCTGAACATGAAGGGCGCCGAAGAGCGGCCCAAGACACTCTACCGGATTGCGAAACTGGTCGAGAATTGGAAACCGATGAGCGACGCCGCTGAGGCGATGGTTGCCGGTGACATGTCGCCCGCCAACCTCCAGACAATCCTCGATCAAAACACCGCCGTTCTGGATGAAGCCAAGAAGCTTGTGACCGAGATCAACTCCCAATACGCCAATCCCTTTGAGATCGTGCAGGCAGATGCGATGCTGGTCGACGTGGCCGGGCGTCAGCGGATGCTGACCCAGAAGATGTCCAAGGAATCGTGCATGGTCTCCAACAAGCTCGGTACGGCTGATACGGCTGCTGCGCTGCAGGAAACGATGCAAACCTTCAACATGTCGCTGATGGCGCTGCGCGAGGGTATGCCGGCTGTTGGCATCCGCCGCCCGCCTACAGCGGCCATTGCCACCGGTTTGCAGGAAGTCTCCAAACATTGGACCGGCGTGAAGCCCGCCCTTGATGCCATCCTCGCCGGTGCCGAGCTGGACGCCGCCGCGCAGGCAGGCAAGTTCCAGGCGCTGAACGCGACCATGGCGAAGATGAATGAGGTCGTCGGCATGTATTCGAAAGCGACCAAGAAAGAAAGCTGACCGCTCTCCAACGCTTCCAAACGCCAAGGCAGTGCCCGCGTCCCCCGTGACGCGGGCATTTGCATCTTGGCAGAAGCGGCCGGTTTGGCGCGACTCCCCCATTGCGCATGGCAGAAGTTTTTTCCATGGTGCCGCCCGGGAGAGGAGCCGCCATGACCACCATCACATCCATCGACTGCCGCCTGTTTCAGGTGCCGCTGGCCGAGGTGCTGGTGGATGCCAAGCATGGCGATCATCATGTCTTCGAACTGGTGACGGTGACGGTCACGCTCAAGGACGGCGCGCAAGGCACAGGCTACACCTATACGGGCGGCAAGGGCGGCTTTGCGATCCGTGCCATGGTCACGCATGACCTGGCACCCTTTCTGATCGGCAAGGATGCGAGCGATGTCGAGGCGCTCTATGAGGCCATGCAGTGGCATGTGCATTACGTGGCCCGTGGCGGCATCGCGTCATTCGCCATTTCCGCGCTGGATATCGCGCTTTGGGATCTGCGCGGCAAGCGCAGGGGCGAGGCGCTCTGGCAGATGGCGGGCGGGGCCGGGACCCAGTGCAAGGCCTATTGCGGCGGCATCGATCTGGGGTTCGAGCTGCCCAAGCTTCTGGCCTCCGTCGAGGGCTATCTGGACCGCGGCTTCAACGGCGTGAAAATCAAGGTGGGCCGCGACGATGACCAGACCCGCGCGAAAGCCGTGCGCGACCTGATCGGCCCGGATGTGGCCTTCATGGTTGACGCCAATTACGCGCTCAGCGTCCCCCAGGCGATCGAGGCCGCAACAGCGTTCATGGAACACGATATCTTGTGGTTTGAAGAACCCACCATCCCTGATGATTACGACGGGTATGCGCGTATTGCCGAGGCCACGGGCTGCCCGCTGGCCATGGGCGAGAACCTGCACACGATCCACGAATTTAACCACGCGTTCGACCGTGCAAAGCTCAGCTACATCCAGCCCGATGCCTCCAATTGCGGCGGCATTACCGGCGTTTTGCAGGTGGCCGCGCGCGCCAGGCCGCTTGGGATGCCCGTCTGCTCCCACGGGATGCAGGAGCTGCATGTCAGCCTGTTGTCAGGCCTGGGCTCCGCTGGCTGGCTGGAGGTGCACTCCTTCCCCATCGACGCCTATACGCATGCGCCTTTGCAGGTCAAAAACCATATGGCACAAGCCCCTGACACGCCCGGCATCGGCGTGGAGTTTAATTGGGACAAGCTCGATGCCGCCAATCTGCTCAGCTAGACACAAGGACCAATCTCATGACTTCAGCCGCAGCCATTTATCGCGGAGACAAGCGTTTCTCCGTTGAACAGGTCGACATCGCGCCGCCCGGGCCCGGTGAGGTGCAGGTAGACGTGGCCTATTGCGGGATATGCGGCACTGATCTGCATATTTATCTGGGCCATATGGATGCGCGTGTCGGGTTCGAGCGCACAATCGGGCATGAGATGTCGGGCGTGATTGCCGCTCTGGGCGAGGGGGTCGAGGGGCTGTCTGCGGGGCAGAATATCGTCGTGCGGCCCTTGGATCATTGCGGCGACTGCCCGGCCTGCAACGCCGGCCACGAGCATATCTGCCACAGCCTCACCTTCATCGGCATCGACACGGATGGGGCCTTCCAACAGAAATGGAACGTGCCTGCCCATACGATCCATGTGCTGCCCGACGGGGTGAATCTGGCCCATGCCGCGCTGATCGAGCCTTTGGCCGTGGCGGTCCATGACGTTGACCGCGGCCAGGTCCAGCCAGGCGAGGATGTGCTCGTTATCGGCGGCGGCCCCATCGGCATGCTGGTTGCCATGGCCGCGCGTGAGGCCGGGGCCAATGTGACGATTTCCGAGATCAACGCCCATCGGCTGGCCTTCGCGCAGAAGATCGGCTTTGCCACGATGAACCCGAAAGAGGGTGACGTGGCCAAGGCGATCCATGAGGGCACCGGCGGCAAGGGGGCTGATGTGGTCTTCGAGGTCTCGGGCACCCAGCCCGGGGTCGATCTGATGACGGCGGCGGCGGCCACACGCGGGCGCATCGTGATGGTGGCCATCCATGCGGCCAAGCCGCAGATCGATATGTTCCAGTTCTTCTGGCGCGAGCTGGAGCTGATCGGCGCGCGCGTCTACCGCCCCGAGGATTACGACAAGGCGATGGACCTTCTGGCGCGCGGCGTGGTCGATTGCGACGCGTTCATCACCGATATTCAGGGGCTGGGCGACATCGAAGCCGCCTTCAAATCCCTCACCGAAACGCCGGATGCCATGAAATCCATGATCCGCATGCAGGACGAGGTCTGATATGCACAGGTTTGATCTCACCGGAAAAACGGCGCTCGTCACAGGTGCCAAACGCGGCATCGGGCGCGGCATGGCCGAGGCTCTGGCAGAGGCCGGGGCCGATGTGATCGGCGTCAGCGCGACGCTCGATCCGCAGGGCTCCGAGGTGGGGGAGGCCGTCGCCGCAATGGGGCGCAGCTTTACGGGCTATGCCTGCGATTTTGCCGACCGGGCCGCCGTCAAGGCCTTCGCGGCGCAGGTTATGGCCGACCATCCGCAGATCGACATTCTGGTCAACAATGCAGGCACCATTCTGCGCACCCCCGCCGCCGAGCACCCTGACGAGATGTGGGATAAGGTGATCGAGGTGAACCTCAACGCCCAGTTCATCCTGACCCGCGAGATCGGCGGCGCCATGGTCAAACGGGGGGGCGGCAAGATCATCTTCACCGCCTCGCTTTTGACCTTTCAGGGCGGCATCACTGTTCCGGGCTACGCGGCGTCCAAGGGCGGCATTGGTCAGCTGACCATGGCCTTTGCAAATGAATGGGCGGCCTCCGGCGTCAACGTCAACGCGATTGCGCCGGGCTATATCGCCACCGACAACACTCAGGCGCTGCAAGATGACCCGGGCCGCTCCAAGGCTATTCTGGAGCGTATCCCCGCCGGGCGCTGGGGCACGCCGGATGACTTCAAGGGCCCGATCATCTTCCTCGCCTCTGCGGCCTCGGATTATATGAACGGCCACATCCTGACCGTGGACGGGGGCTGGATGGGGCGATGAAAATTGCGTGCCTTGGCGAGGTGATGCTCGAGCTTGTGCCCACCACAGGCGATCAGGCCCTGCTGGGCGTGGCGGGCGATACGTTCAACACCGCCGTTTATCTGCGGCGCGGCCTCGACCCGGCCTCGCATGAGGTCGCCTATGTCACCGCGCTGGGCGATGACGCGGGCTCTGCGCGGATCATGGCGGCGCTCGAAGGGCATGGGCTGGCCACCGATTTCATCGAGATCAGGCAGGGCGGCACGCCCGGGCTCTATATGATCACCACCGATGAGGCGGGTGAGCGCAGCTTTGATTACTGGCGGTCTGCGGCGGCGGCGCGCAGCTTGTTTCAGCCGCCCTGCAAGATCAACCCTGCGGCGCTGGACGGCGTCGACGTCCTGCTTCTGACCGGCATCTCAATCGCCATCCTGCCGCAAGCCACGCGGGATCTGCTGGTCGATTGGATCGACGGGTTCCGCGCCAAGGGGGGGCAGTTGGCCTTTGATTCCAACTACCGCCCCCGCCTTTGGGAAGACGCAGCGACCGCGCGCCGCGAAACCATGCGCCTGTGGGCGCGCGCTGATATCGCGCTGCCCTCGCTCGATGACGAAATGGCGCTCTTTGAGGAGCGCGACGAGGCGCAGGTGCTGGCCCGGCTGCAGGGCGCTGGCGTGACCTTTGGCGCGATCAAGCGCGGCGCGGACGGCCCGCGCGCGCTGTCGCCTGACGGGGCGGTGCTGGACGTGGCCCCCGTGTCCGGGATCGTCGATACAACCGCCGCCGGGGACAGCTTCAACGCGGGCTATCTGGCGGGCGTGGTGCTGGGTGAGACGGCGCAGGCCTGCATGGCGCGCGGCCACGCGCTTGCCAGCCAGGTGATCCAGCATCGCGGGGCGATCATCGCCGAGGCGCGCTGACGCACTGCGCGTTCCGGCCCAACCTGTGACGG
>CAYLVP010000013.1:41093-60329 GCA_964387155.1 uncultured Rhodobacterales bacterium
CCAACCTGTGACGGGCCTGCAAAAGCCTTCACCCGCATATCCGCCCCGCCGGGTCAGCCATGCAGCGCGGCAACCGTTTTCAGGGTCGAGAACCCGTAAAGCGCCTCAAACCCTTTTTCCCGCCCATGGCCTGACAGGCCGGTGCCGCCGAAAGGCAGCTCGACCCCGCCCCCGGCCCCGTAATTGTTCAAAAACACCTGCCCCGCCCGCAGCGCCTTGGCCAGCCGCATCTGCCGTGCCCCGTCGCGCGTCCAGACGGAGGCCACGAGGCCATAGCCTGTGCCGTTTGCTATCTCCAAGGCGTGGGCCTCGTCATCAAAGGGCAGGATCACCTGGACGGGGCCGAAAATCTCGTCCTGCGCCAGGACGTGATCCGGCGCGGCCCCCGCAAACAGGGTGGGTGCGATATAGGCCCCGCCTGACGGCGCGTCATCCAGAATGGTGCCCTGCGCCGCGACCTCCAGATCCGCGCCCTGCGCCAGAAAGCCCTCCACGATCTCCCTTTGGCGGTGGGAGACGAGCGGCCCTACCTCCAGGTCGTCCAGCGCCGGGCCTGCGCGCAGCTTTGCGTAGCGGGCGGACATGGCCGTAACCACCTCGTCATACCGGCTGCGATGGACCAAAATGCGCGAGGAGGCAGAGCAGGTCTGCCCCGCATTCTGAACTCCGGCATTCACCAGAAAGGGCAGGGCGGCCTCCAGATCGGCATCCTCGAACACCAGTTGCGGGGATTTGCCGCCAAGCTCAAGCGTCACCGGCACAATGTGCTCGGCCGCGGCGCGCTGGATCATCCGGCCCACCCCGACCGAGCCCGTGAACGAGACATGCCGCACGCCGCGATGCGCGCTCAGCGCCGCGCCAGCCTCCGCCCCAAGGCCCGGCACCACGTTTAGCGCGCCGTCGGGCAGCCCGGCCTTGCGGGCGATCTCGGCGAAGGCCAGGGCGGTCAGGCAGGCCTCTTCCGCCGGTTTCAGCACGCAGGCATTGCCCATCGCAAGCGCCGCGCCGACCGATCTGCCGATGATCTGCATCGGGTAATTCCACGGGATGATATGGCCCGTCACCCCATGCGGCTCGCGCAGCGTATAGACGGTGTAGCCGTCCAGATAGGGGATGGTCGCGCCATGCAGCTTGTCGGCGGCGCCTGCGTAGAATTCCAGATAGCGCGCAAGCGCCGTGACATCGGCGCGGGCCTGGGTCAGCGGTTTGCCCACATCCATCGCTTCCAGCCGGGCCAGGGTCTGGGCGTGTTCCAGAACCAGCGCGCCCATATGCTGCAGCAGGCGACCCCGTTCGAAAGCGGGCATGCGGCCCCACAGGCCCGTCAATGCCGCCTCGGCAGCGGCGACGGCGCGGTCGATATCGGCAGGCCCGGCGCGCGCGATCTCGCACAGGACGGACCCGTCAGAGGGGTTGTGCAGCGCCACCGTCTCACCGCTCTCGCAGGGGGTCCAGCGCCCCGCAATCAGGCAATGGCTCGGGTCCACGCCCAAAACTGTCTCGATCATCACAGGTCCTCCCGGCCTCCACTCAATCGCCAAAGGGGCGCGCCTTCAAGCCTTGACGGGGCCGCGCGAATGTTCCTACGGTAAGGTGGAACTTTACCCGCGTTAAGAAAATACCTAGCGCCGCGTGAAGATAGGAGGCGCCCCATGGGAGCGACAGAGATACGCAATATGGAGGAGTTCGCGGCCAAAGCGGGCATCTCGCGGCCGACCGTGTCGAAGTATTTCAACGACCCTGACAGCGTGCGCAGCTCCACCCGCAGCCGGATCGAGCAGGCGTTGGAGCAGTATAATTACCGTCCAAATCTCTATGCGATGAACCAGAATCGGCGGCTGACCAAGAATATCGGCATCGTTGTGCCTTACGTGGCTGACCCGTTCTTTGCCGAGATCGCCCGCAACGTGGAGCGCCAATGTATCGCTGCGGGCTACTCGCCCTCGACCTTCAGCTCGCATGGCAGCCCCGAGCATGAGATCGCGATCCTCGACACGCTCCGTTCGATTCGGCCCGCCGGGGTTTTGCTGGCCCCTCTGGGCCGGACCTCTGATCGCAAAACGGTCGAGGAATTCTGCAAGGATGTGCCCACCGTGCTGTTTGACGCCAATATCGAAGGCATCGGCGCGGCTTTTATCGGGTCCGACAATTTTCAGTCCGTGCCGTTAATGGTGGACTATCTCTGCCGCACCGGCGCGCCGCCCTGTTTCTTCGAGATGCCGCCGATCAACCCCAACGCCAACAAGCGGCGCAACGCCTATATCCAGGCGATGGAGGCGCTGGGCCATGAGCCGCATGTGCTGCGCGTCGCGGGGCAGGGCTGGGAGTTTGAGGATGTCGGCTTCTCCGGCGGGATGGAGCTGCTGGCCGAAGGGCGATTCCCCAGCCAGACGGTGCTGTGCAGCAATGACCGGTTGGCCATCGGGCTGCTGTCGGCGGCCTATCAAAGCGGCATCTCGGTGGGCATCGCGGAAGGCTGCGCCTTGCGGATCGCCGGGCATGACGATCACCCGTTCTCGCGCTTCACCTGCCCGTCCTTGACCACGGTGTCGCAGGATTATGCTTCAATATCAGAGCGTAGTGTCGAGACGCTCTTTGCGCTGATGGACGCTGACGACAAAAGCACGCCCGATGAGGAGGTGTTGTTTGAGGGCCGTCTGGTGATGCGCGCCTCGGCTTGATTAAATTTAATTTTACGCGCGTAAAATTTTTATTGACCACGCGTCATTCCCTGTTCTAGGGTTGATGCAGCATCCAATGCACCAAGGGAGGAATTAGGATGAAATTCACGACGCCAATCCTTATGGCGAGCGCGCTTGCGCTGTCTGCTGGCACCGGCGCATTCGCCGACGGTCACGCAAAAGAGCTGACGATCGCAATTGTGAACAACGGCCACATGATCAACATGCAAAAGGTCGCTGAAGCCTACACCGAGGAAACCGGTGTGAAGCTGAACTGGGTGTCCCTGGAAGAAGGCGTTCTGCGCGAGCAGGTGACGTCCGACACTGCCACCGGTGGCGGCCAGTATGACATCATCAACATCGGCATGCAGGAAGCTCCCATCTGGGGTGCTGCAGGCTGGATCGAGCCACTTGAGTTCGGCGCTGATTACGACGCAGACGACATTCTGCCCGCAATCAAGGCCGGTCTGTCGCATGAGGGCACCATGTATGCGGCGCCTTTCTACGGCGAAAGCTCGATGGTCATGTACCGCAAGGACCTGATGGACGCCGCTGGCGTTTCCATCGCTGACAATGACAGCTGGGACAACATCAAGGCAGCCGCTGCTGCTGTGCATGACCCAGATAACGGCGTCTACGGTGCCTGCCTGCGTGGCAAGCCCGGCTGGGGCGACAACATGGCGTTCATCACGACCGTGGTGAACTCCTTCGGCGGCGCATGGTTCGACGCTGACTACAAGCCAACCATCGATAGCGATGAGTGGCGCGCGGCCATCAACTTCTACGTGGATCTGCTGGGCAACTACGGCCCTCCAGGCTCTGAAGGTAACTCCTTCAACGAGATCCTGGCGCTCTACAACGAAGGCAAATGCGGCATGTGGATTGATGCCACGATCGCAGCCTCCTTCCTGGAAGTTGACGGTGTTGCTTACGCTCAGTCGCCAAATGCCGGTAACCCGGTCGGTGCGAACTGGCTGTGGGCTTGGGCCATGGCCGTGCCAGCAGGTACGGAAAACGCCGAAGAAGCAAAAGCCTTCATCGAATGGGCAACCTCGAAAGAGTACGTCCAGGCTGTTGCAGCACATCCTGACTTCGGCTGGGGCTCCGTCCCAACTGGTCAGCGTGCCTCCACCTACGCGATCCCTGAATTCCAGGCGGCCGCTGGTTTCGCTGCTGCTGAATTGGCAGCCATCGAATCCGCAGCTCCAGAAGCAACCGATCTGAAGCCATATGTTGGCGTCCAGTTCGCTGCGATCCCGGAATTCCCAGAAGTGGGTTCGGCTGTGGCACAGGAAATGGCGGCTGCATTGTCTGGCGCCAAATCCGTGGATGAGGCGCTGGCCGCATCCCAGGCCGCTGCTGAAGCGATCATGACCGAAGCTGGCTACTAAGCCCTCGCTCTGAACTCAGGAGGCCCGGTTGTGGCCGGGCCTCCACACCAGTTTACATCGCTGTTCCGATCTGCCCGGGTATTTTGGCAGCGGTGACAGCGCCCGCACATCGCACAGTACTTTGAACGGCAATAACGTGGCGGCCCAGACGGTCCGCTAGGGGGTCTCAGGTCATGTCCAAACGAACGCTTCCAAGATTGCTTCAGTCGCCGGCGGTTATCCTGCTTTTGATCTGGATGATCATCCCGCTCAGCATGACGCTCTACTTCTCTTTCATCCGCTACGTGCTGAACAGCCTGCGCCGCCCGGAATGGACGACCCCCAGCTTCAGCAACTGGCGCGGGTTTGGGAATTACGAATTCGTCCTGAACAACAAGGACTTTCTGTTCGCGATCCAGAACAGCCTGTTCATCGTCTGCTCGATCCTGTTTCTCACTGTTGGTCTGGGCATCGTCATCGCGGTGCTGATCAACAAGGCCTTCCCGGGGCGCGGCATCGTCCGGGTGCTGCTGATCTCGCCCTTCTTCGTAATGCCCGCCGTGAACGCGGTTCTTTGGATCAACATGATCCTCGACCCGGTGCTGGGCTTGCAAGGCATCGCGGTCGCCGGGATCAATGAGACCATCTCCGGGCTGCGCGACGCCCCCTTGGTGGGCTGGTTCTTCTCGCTCTGGCCAGAATTTAACCCGATCTCCTTTCGGGCCACGCAGACCTCCGCCTATGCGGTCATCATCATGGTCACCTGGCAGTGGACGCCGTTCGCGGTGCTGATCTTCATGACCTCGCTGCAATCCGAGGACCAGCAGCAGAAAGAGGCGGCGGTGCTTGACGGGGCAGGGCCCTGGTCGCAATTCCGCTTCCTGACGTTGCCGCATCTGGGCCGGCCCATCGCCATCGTCGTGATGATCCAGGCCATTTTTCACCTGTCGCTCTATGCGGAAATCGAGATCGTCAGTCGCGGCAACGGCAACAAGAACCTGCCTTATCTGATTGGTGAATTCGCCAACAACAATATCGGCGCAGCGAGCGCCACGGGCATCTTCGCCGTCATCCTCGCCAACATCGTCGCCATCTTCCTTCTGCGGATGGTCGGCAAGACATTGATGGAGTAACGGAACCATGGCCATTGTTGCACAATCGTCCAAATACGGAAAAACCGGCCGCACCATTCTGGCCTGGGCTGTGGGGCTGCTCTTCTTCTTCCCGATCTTCTGGTTGGTGCTGACCAGCTTCAAGACCGACGCGGATGCGGTGAAGCCCGAATTCCTGTTCTTCTTCACGCCGACGCTGGAGAATTACCTGAACATGACCGAGAACTATGACTACTGGCGCTTTGCGCGCAACTCGGTCATCACCAGCGTCTTTGCGACGATCTTCGCGCTCGCCGTCGGCATCCCTTGCGCCTACGCCATGGCCTTCAACCCGACGCGGGCCACCAAGGACGTGCTGATGTGGATGCTGTCGACAAAGATGCTGCCTGCTGCGGCGGTGCTCTATCCGATGACGTTCATCACCAAAAGCGTGGGCCTGTTTGACACGCATTTCATGGTGATCGTGGTGTTGATGCTGATCAACCTGCCCATCGTGATCTGGATGCTCTTCACGTATTTCAAGGAAATTCCGAAAGAGATCATCGAGGCGGGCCAGATGGACGGGGTGAACACCTGGGGCGAGATCAAGGAGATCCTGATCCCGCTGGCCTGGGGGGGCATCGCCTCTACCGCGCTGCTGTGCTTCATCTTCTGCTGGAACGAGGCCTATTGGACCGTCCGGCTGACCACCACCGAGGCGGCCACGCTGTCGAAACTGATCGAGGGCAACCGCGCGCCCGAGGGGCTCTTCTTTGGCCGTCTGTCCGCCGTATCCGCCGCCGCCGTCGGCCCCATCGTTGTGCTGGGCTGGTTCTGTCAAAAACAACTCGTCCAGGGTCTGACCTTCGGCGCTGTGAAATAGAAAAACCAAGCGCTCACGCAGCAAAGCGGCAGCGCATAGAGGATTGATCATGGGACGCATTGTACTTGAAAATGTAACGAAACGCTTTGGCGACACCGAGGTGATCCCGCCGCTGAACCTGGCCATCGAGGATGGTGAGTTTGCCGTCTTCGTCGGCCCCTCGGGCTGCGGCAAATCCACCCTCTTGCGCCTGATCGCTGGGTTGGAGGAAACCACATCCGGCAAGGTGCTGATCGACGGCAAGGACATGACCGAAGTGTCCCCCTCCAAGCGGGGCCTGTCGATGGTGTTCCAGACCTATGCGCTTTACCCGCATATGACGGTGCGCAAGAACATCGCCTTCCCGATGCGGATGGCAGGGATGAGCGAGGAAGAGCAGAACAAGCGCATCGAGGCCGCCGCCGCCTCGTTGAACCTGACCGATTATCTGGACCGCAAGCCGGGCCAGCTGTCGGGCGGTCAGCGCCAGCGGGTGGCCATTGGCCGCGCCATTGTGCGCGACCCGTCGGCCTTCCTCTTTGACGAGCCGCTGTCCAATCTCGACGCCGCGCTGCGCGTCGGCATGCGGCTTGAAATCTCGGAAATGCACGCCCGCATGGAAACCACGATGATCTACGTGACCCATGACCAGGTCGAGGCCATGACCATGGCCAACAAGATCGTCGTGCTGCAGGCCGGTGTGATCGAGCAGGTCGGCTCCCCGCTGGAGCTCTACCACAAGCCGCGCAACCAGTTTGTTGCGGGTTTCATCGGCTCGCCCAAGATGAACTTCATCACCGGGCCCGTGGCGGATCAGCACGGTGCCGCGACCATCGGCATCCGGCCCGAACATATCGACGTGGTGCAATCCGAAGGCCAATGGTCGGGCGTCGTGGGCGTGGCCGAGCAGCTGGGCTCGGATACGTTCTTCCACATCCATGAAACCGGCCTGACCGATATCATGACCGTGCGCGCGCCGGGCGAGGTGCTCTTGAAGCATGGCGACAAAATTCACCTCAACCCGCGTGCCGATATGATCCACCGCTTTGACGCGGGAGGCTTGCGCATCGCATGAGCCGGCTGCAGGGCAAAACCGCATTGATCACCGGTGCCGCCCGCGGCATCGGGGCAGCCTTTGCGGCGCGCTACGTGGCCGAAGGAGCGCAGGTGATGATCGGTGATGTCGACACTGCCCGCGCAGCAAAGACGGCTAAGGCGCTTGGCCCTGCCGCCGCCTGGGTCGAGATGGATGTGACCGAGCAAGACAGTATTGACGCCGCCGTGGCGCAGACCGTGGCGCAGTTCGGCCAGATCGACATTCTGATCAACAATGCCGCGCTCTTCACGGCCGCCCCCATCGCACAGATCGCGCGGGCGGATTACGACCGGGTCTTTCAGATCAATGTGGCAGGCACGCTCTTCACGCTGCAGGCCGTCGCGCGCCACATGATCGAGGCGGGCGTGAAAGGCCGGATCATCAACATGGCCAGCCAGGCCGGGCGGCGCGGCGAGCCGCTGGTCGCGGTCTATTGCGCAACCAAGGCCGCCGTTATCTCGCTCACGCAATCGGCGGGGCTCGACCTGATCAAGCACGGGATCAACGTCAACGCGATCTCCCCCGGCGTGGTCGATGGGGAGCATTGGGACGGCGTCGATGCCTTCTTCGCCAAACATGAGGGCAAAGCGCCCGGACAGAAAAAGCGCGAGGTCGCGGCAGGCGTGCCGCATGGCCGCATGGGCCTGGCCGAGGACCTGACCGGCATGGCCGTGTTTCTGGCCTCGCCGGATGCAGATTACGTGGTTGCGCAAACCTATAACGTGGATGGCGGGCAATGGATGAGCTGATGGACGATCTCGTAAAGCTGAGCAATGCAACCCTGAACCAGCTGCCGGACCGGGTCCGGGTGCCCCGCTATGACCGCAGCGCGCTCACCCCCGGCATTGTCCATATCGGGTTGGGCAATTTTCACCGCGCGCATCAGGCGTGGTATCTGCACCGGCTGTTTGACGCAGGCCTGGACCATGACTGGGCCATCATCGGCGCGGGCGTGCGCGCGCCCGACGCGGCGCAGCGCGACAGGCTGATGGCGCAGGATTGCCTGACAACCCTGGTCGAGCTTGACCCTTCCGGCAAATCTGCCGAAATCTGCGGCTCGATGATCGGGTTTCTGCCCGTCGAGCCCGACAATGCCAGCCTGATTGCGCAGATGGCTGATCCGGCTATCCGCATTGTCGCCCTGACCGTGACCGAGGGCGGCTATTACATCGATCCGGCCACTGGCGGTTTCGACCATGACCACGCGGATATCGTCCATGATGCCGCGCAGCCGCAGACGCCCCGCACCGCCTTTGGCGCGATGATCGAGGCGTTGCGCCAGCGCCGCGCCGCCGGGCATGGGCCATTCACGTGCCAAAGCTGCGACAACCTGCAGGGCAATGGCGATATGCTGCGCCAGACCATGGTGTCGCTGGCCGGGCATTCCGACCCGGAGCTGGCCGACTGGATCACCCAGCATTGCAGCTTCCCCAACTCCATGGTTGATTGCATCGTGCCCGCCACCGGCCCGGCCGAGATTGCGCTTGCCCAGAGCTTTGGCATCGATGATGCGGCCCCCGTCACCCATGAGAATTTCCGCCAATGGGTGATCGAGGATGCGTTCTGCGCGGGTCGGCCCGGGTGGGAGGCCGTCGGCGCGACCATCTCCCGCGATGTCCACGCCTTTGAGGCCATGAAAATCCGCATTCTGAACGGAGGTCATCAGGTGATCGCGGCCCCGGCGGACACACTGGGGCTGGTCACAATTGCGCAGGCCATGGCCCATAGCGGCATCCGCAACCTGCTGCGCAAGGTCATCCTGGACGAGATCGCGCCCCATGTCGCCGCTGTTCCGGGCTACACGCCCGAGGCCTATCTGGAGCTCGTTTGTAGCCGCTTCTCCAACCCCGAGATCCGCGACACCACGCGCCGCGTGGCCTTTGACGGCTCGTCACGCCAGCCGGGGTTCATCGTGCCGACCATTCGCGAAGGTCTGGCCAAGGGAACCCCCGTTACGGGGCTCGCGCTCGTCAGTGCAACATGGGCGCGCTACTGCACCGGGATACGCGAAGATGGCACCGCGATTGAGCCGAATGATCCGTATTGGGGCGATGTGAACAATGCCGCCGAGGCCGCGAAGGCGGACCCGCTGGCCTGGCTCGAGCAGCGCCATATTTATGGCGATCTGTCCGACCATCCCGCCTTCGCGCAGGCCTTCGCGGATGCGCTGACGGCCATTCACAGCGATGGGTTGGAAGCCGCCATCGAGGCGTATCTCGCAGGGTAATTGGCCCGGCCCCTGTGGCGGTTCCTCCGGGGCTCAGGCGCTGATCGGGTAAAGCGCGTTCAGCGCGCGGCTGACCGTGTCCTCCAGCGCGCCGGAATTGTCCAGCGCCACGACCGTCAGCCCTTCGGGCATCCGGTAAGAGGCGCGTCTGAGCCTGCTTTCGATGTCATCCGCATCCTCCCGGCCCCGCGCCTGCAGCCGCTCTTGCAGCACAGTTTGCCGCGCGCTCAGGCTCAGCACCATGAAAGGCGAGAAACGCTCTTCGGCCACGCCCAATATCCCGCGAGACAGGTTCGCCACGACATCGCGCCCGCCCTCCAAAATCGCATCGACCTCGGCAGGGATGCCGTATTGCAACCCATGGGCCGCCCAGGACAGCGCAAACGCGCCCGCCTTCTCCATCGCTTTGAACTCCGCGTCGGTGACGCCGTCATATTGCTCGGCACCCTGCGCTTGCGGGCGTGTGATCACGCGCCGTGCCAGCCTGATGCGCGGATCAACCTGCGCCATGCCCGCCATCACGCTGTCCTTGCCGACCCCGGAAGGGCCAACCACTGCGATAAACCTGCCTTTGCTCATGCGGCTCTGCGCTCCTCAGCGATATGTCCGGGGGTGATGCGCTTGACGCCGCACGGAGAGTGGCTGTCGCCGCCGCGTGCGCTGCGCAATTTTGCTATCAGGAACGCCGGCACCCCGGCCCCCAAATTCCCCGATGGTCTGGCGCAAGTTTACGCGTTCCCCGGCGCTATTCAATCCGCAAACGTGGCGCAGCCGGGCGGCTGCGCAAACTGAGCGGCGGGTCGCGCATGCGGCGGAAGAAAAACCCGGATGCGCACGTCTGCATTCAAAAAATACCAATCCAAAACAACATGTTGCCTTCAAATCTCCGGGCCAATGAGGTACGCACCTCAAATTTTCGTAGACTTGAGGTGCGTACCTCATTTAGCGTTTCAACCATCGCTTTGACGAATCGAGAGCCACCAAGAGCTCTCGGGTGAAACTGGGAGGACTACCTATGAAACATTTGAAACTGGCCTCGGTCAGTGCGTTCAGCCTTGCGGCGGCGTCACTGGGAACTGCGGCACAGGCCGATGACCTGACGCTCTGCTGGGCAGCCTGGGATCCCGCGAATGCGCTGGTTGAACTGAGCAAGGAATTCGAGGCGCAATCGGGCCATACGATGAGCTTTGAGTTTATCCCCTGGCCCAACTTCGCTGACCGGATGCTCAACGAGCTGAACTCCGGCGGCAAGCTCTGCGATCTGCTGATCGGCGACAGCCAATGGATCGGCGGCGGTGCGGAGAACGGCCATTACGTCAAGCTGAACGACTTCTTCGACGCCGAAGGCATCTCGATGGACGACTTCGCCGAGGCCACGGTCTATGCCTATTCTACCTGGCCCAAAGGCACGCCGAACTACTACGCGCTGCCCGCCATGGGGGATGCGAATGGCTGGTTCTACCGCAAGGACTGGTTCGAGCGCGACGACATCAAAGCCGCTTTCAAAGAGGCCACCGGCCGTGAGCTGGGCGAGCCCAAAACCCAGAAAGAGCTGCTGGAAATCGCGCAATTCTTCCAGGGCCGCGAAATTGACGGGCAGACCGTCTATGGCGCGTCCATCTTCACCGAGCGTGGCTCGGAAGGCATCACCATGGGCGTGACGTCCGCGCTCTATCCGTGGGGCTTCAAATATGAAAACACCCCCGGTTCCTACGATATGGAAGGCGCGGTGAACTCGCCCGAGGCCGTCGAGGCGCTTGAATTCTATAAGGAATTCTATGAGACCGCGACGCCGCCCGGCTACACGAACAGCTATATGGGCGAGAGCCTGGATGCGTTCAAATCCGGTCAGGTCGCCATGGCGATGAACTGGTTTGCGTTCTTCCCCGGCCTCCATGCCGATCCCAATACCGGTGGCGACAAGATCGATTTCTTCGTCAACCCGCCGCAAAACCAGGCCGGGTCCACGCTGGGCGGGCAGGGTATCTCGGTAGTGGCCTATTCCGACAAGCAGGACGCGGCGCTTGAATATATCAAGTGGTTCGCCAACCCTGATGTTCAGGCCAAATGGTGGGAGCTGGGCGGCTATTCCGCGCATAACTCCGTGCTGAACGACCCGGGCTTCAAAGACAGCGCGCCATTTGCCGGTGACTTCCTCGAGGCCATGGGCTCCGTGCAGGATTTCTGGCAGGAACCCGCCTATGCCGAGCTGCTCCTGGCCATGCAGAAACGCCTGCATGACTACATCGTGGCCGACCAAGGCACGGCGCAGGAAGCGCTCGACAAGCTGGTCGAGGATTGGACCGAAGTCTTCGAGGACGAAGGTAAGCTCTAGGAAAACGTGTGGCGGGGGTCTCCCCCGCCCTGCATCTTAAACAGCAGGTAGGGTGGGTTTTGAACCCACCCCGCCCCGGGAAAGATATGTCCAATGCCTGAAACCCCCGCCACACGCGCCGCAGCTGCAACGCCCCAAGGGGTCGCGCGCAAGATCAAGGGCCTCAGCGACCGCGCCATTGCGTGGATATTCGTAGGCCCCACGATCTTTCTGCTGCTGGCGATCAACATCTTCCCGCTGATCTGGACGATCAACCTCAGCTTCACCGACTACAAGGCCAACCGCATTGGCCGCGAGGTGAAGAATGTGGGCCTGCGCAATTACGAGCGTATCCTGACCGACAGCGACATCTGGCTGAACATGCAGGCCACCGCGCATTTTCTGTTCTGGACGATCTTCTTTCAGGTGCTGATCGGCTTCACGCTGGCCTATCTGATCAACAAGAAGTTTAAGGGCAACGATCTGTGGACCACGATCATCGTGCTGCCGATGATGCTCAGCCCCGCCGTGGTCGGCAATTTTTGGAAATTCCTCTATCAACCGCAGATCGGGCTGTTCAATTACATCGTCGCGTTTTTCACGGGCAAGGATCCCTCCAGCTTCGAGATGCTGGGCTCGGTAGAGCTCGCCCCGTGGTCTATCGTCATTGTCGACACCTGGATGTGGACGCCTTTCGTGATGCTGATCTGCCTGGCCGGGCTCAGGTCCATCCCCGACTATATCTACGAGGCGGCCGAGATCGACCGCGCCTCCAAACTGCGGCAGTTCTTTACGATCACCATCCCCATGGTGCTGCCCTTTTTGATGCTGGCAGTGCTCTTCCGGGGGATCGAAAATTTCAAGATGTTCGATCTGGTGGTGCAGCTGACGGGCGGCGGTCCGGGATCGACGACCGAGCTGACCTCCATCAACCTCAAACGCGAGGCGTTCGAGAAATGGCGCACCGGCTACGCCTCAGCCTACGCGATTATCCTCTTTGTCACCGTCTTCGGGCTCGCCTCGATCTACGTCAAAGCGCTGAACAAGGTGAAAGAAAGATGAGCAGTTTCTCCGTCACCGAGCCGTCTGACCGCTCCAAATGGGTCGCGGGCACATTGGTCATCGTTTATGCGCTGATCACCATGGTGCCGCTGGTCTGGATCATGATGACCGGGTTCAAATCCCCCGCTGATGCGATCAGCTACCCGCCCAAAGTGCTGTTCGAGCCGACGCTTGAGGGCTACGTCAACCTCTTCACCACCCGGACCCGCCAGACCGAGGAATTCCTGGCCGCCAACCCGCCACAGACCTGGTATGAAGAAATCGTGCGCGAATATGACATGGTCATCGCCGGCCCCTCGAAATTTGGCGAGCGGTTCCTGAACTCCGTCATCATCGGCTTTGGCTCGACCTTCCTCAGCGTCTTTCTGGGCACGCTTGCGGCCTATGCGTTTTCGCGGTTCAAGATCCCGCTCGCGGATGACCTTTTGTTCTTCATCCTCAGCACGCGGATGATGCCGCCCATCGCGGTCGCGATCCCGATCTTTCTGATGTATCGCCAACTGGGTCTGAGCGACACGCATCTGGGGATGATCCTGCTTTATACCGGCGTGAATATCAGCCTCGCGGTCTGGCTGCTGAAATCCTTCATGGACGGCATCCCGCTCGAATATGAAGAGGCCGCGCTGATCGATGGCTACACGCGGTTTCAGGCATTCTACAAAGTGGTCCTGCCACAGGCCGCCACGGGCATCGCCTCTACCGCGATTTTCTGCCTGATCTTTGCCTGGAATGAATATGCCTTCGCGGTGCTTCTGACCACCGGCACCGCGCAGACGGCCCCGCCGTTCATCCCGACCATCATCGGGGTCGGCGGGCTCGACTGGCCGGCAATTGCGGCAGGGGTGACGATCTTCCTGCTGCCGGTCATGATCTTCACCATTTTGCTGCGCAAGCACCTTCTGCGCGGCATCACATTCGGAGCGGTTCGCAAATGACCTTGGCTGACGCGCGTCACGACGCAATGTGTACGGGGTGTGCACAGGATCTGTACGCCAGATTTCGCAAGATGGAGGCCCTGATATGAGCGCGTTTTTCACAGGTCTCATGCGCCTGCGCCGCGGCCCGTGGGAGATGGTTGCAACCCTGCTGATCGCCCTCGGGGTCTTCATGCTGATGCAGCCCTTCGTGCTCTGGGCCTTCACCTATTCCTTCATCGTCACGCTGGTGGGAACCGTGTTGTTCATCATCGTCTCGCATTTCAAAGACTAGCTATGGCCCAGATACAGATCAAAAACATCCGCAAGGAATTTGGCGACTTCACCGCCGTCAAGGAAAGCTCTTTCACCATCGAGGATGGCGAGTTTTTCATGCTGCTGGGCCCCTCGGGTTGCGGCAAGACGACAACGCTGAGGATGATCGCAGGGCTTGAGCTGCCGACCTCCGGCGAGATCTATCTTGACGGGGAAGAGATCAGCCAGCTGCCTCCCTCCCGGCGGGATATTGCCTTTGTCTTTCAGATGTTTGCGCTCTATCCGCATATGAATGTGGGCAAGAACCTCTCCTACCCTTTGGTCAGCCAGGGCATGCCCCGCGCGCAGGTCAAAGCGAAGGTGGATGAGGTGGCCAACATTCTGGGAATACAGGATATTCTGAAGCGCCCGGTGGGCGGGCTGTCGGGCGGCGACAGGCAGCGCGTGGCGCTGGGCCGCGCCATCGTGCGCGACCCCAAGGCCTTCATGATGGACGAGCCGCTCGGCGCACTCGACGCTGAATTCAGGGAGCATATGTCAGAGGAACTACGCGCCCTGCATGACCGGATGAACGCCACCACGGTCTACGTCACCCATGACCAGCTGGAAGCCATGCAGATGGGCGACAAGATCGTCGTGATGAACAACGCCGTGGTCGAGCAATTCGGCACCCCGCAAGAGATCTACGATATGCCCGCCACCATGTTCGTGGCCGACTTCATCGGCTCACCCTCGATGAACTTCCTGACCTTTGAAGGCACCATTGCCGACAGGGCAAATTCGGTCGCGCTTGGCGGTCAGGACCATGCCGTCCCCATGCAGCTGCAAGGCGCCTCAGGGTCACTGGTCTTCGGGGTCCGCCCGGAACATGTCACGCTATCTGACAGCGCCACCTACCGCGGCGAGGTACTCGCCTCCGAATATCTTGGCACCACCCAAATCATCACGCTCGACACCCCCAATGGCGAACTCAAAGCCCGGATCGACAGCACCCAAGTGGCAAAGGTGGGGGAGACGGTTGGCCTCAATTTCCATCCGGGGCGCATCACCCTGTTTGACAAGGCCAGCGGCCATGCTCTGCGCTCTGAAATGAACCAGGAGGTGCTGGCCCATGGCTGAGGTCGAGCTGAAAAATCTGTCCAAATCCTTCGGCGCAGACGTGGGCGTGGACGATATCTCCATGACCATCCCCGATGGCGCGTTCGTGGTGCTGCTTGGCCCCACTGGGGCAGGGAAAACAACGACTTTGCGGCTGATTTCGGGCCTTGAAAGACCCGATGCCGGTGAGGTCTGGATCGGCGGGCGCAAGGTCAATGACGAAACGCCCGCGCAGCGCGACGTCGCGATGGTGTTCCAGCAATACTCGCTCTATCCGCACCTGACAGTGCGCGAAAATCTGGCCTTTCCGCTCAAGTCGCCCATCCTCAACACCCCGCCCGACGAGATCACCCGCAAGGTGGCCGAAGTGGCCGAGGTGCTCCAGATCAGCCACAAGCTCGACAACAAGGCGACAGCGCTGTCAGGGGGCGAGATGCAGCGTGTGTCTATCGGCAGGGCTCTGGTACGCGCACCCGCTATTTACCTGATGGACGAGCCGCTCAGCTCGCTTGATGCCAAGCTCAGAACCGACCTGCGGGTGGAGCTCAAGCGCATTCAGGCAAGCCTCGGCGCGACCCTTCTTTACGTGACCCATGACCAGATCGAGGCGATGACCATGGCGACCCATGTGGGCGTTCTGGACCATGGGCGTCTGGTGCAATTCGGGACCCCGCGCGAGATTTACGAAAACCCCAATTCGCTTTACGTGGCCAGCCGTCTTGGTCTGCCGCGCATCAATGTGTTGCCTGCGGATGTCTTTGGCGGCGTGCCAAAGGGCACCCATTCCATCGGCATGCGGCCTGAGCATATTGCCCAAGGCGAAGGCCAGGATGCCGAGATCAAACGCGTCGAGCATCTGGGCGACCAAACCCGGCTGCACCTGATGGTGCAGGGCCACGCGATCACCACCCTGGTCAACCCTGAAAGCGATTATACCCCTGGTGCGGCGATCAAAATTGCGCCGAAGGACCCGCTGTGCTTTGACGCAAGCGGCGACCGCATTCGTTGAGGAGACCGATATGAGCCAGTTTATCAACGCCAAGGAAAGCCTCGTCTCGGAGGCTGTGGATGGGCTTATCGAAACCTCCGGCGGCGCGTTGACCCGGCTGGATGGCTACCCGCATATCAAGGTCGTGTGCCGGAGCGACTGGGATGGCTCCAAGGTGGCGTTGATCTCTGGCGGCGGATCGGGCCACGAGCCCGCCCATGCAGGCTTTGTCGGACGCGGAATGCTGGCCGCAGCCGTCTGTGGCGAGGTGTTTGCGTCGCCTTCGGTCGATGCGGTCCTGGCCGCGATCCTTGCCGTCACGGGCGAGGCGGGCTGCCTGCTGATCGTCAAGAATTACACCGGCGACCGGCTGAATTTCGGCCTCGCGGCAGAGCGCGCGCGGGCCTTCGGCCTCAAAGTGTCCATGGTGGTGGTGGCCGATGACATCGCGCTGCCCGATCTGCCGCAGCCCCGCGGCGTGGCAGGCACGCTCTTTGTGCACAAGATCGCAGGCGCTTTGGCGGAAGAGGGGGCTGATCTGGCGACCGTGACCGAAGCCGCACAGCAGGTCATCGACACTGCGGCCTCCATCGGCATGTCGCTCGACACCTGCACCATGCCCGGCGCAGGCAAGGAAGACCGCATCGCCGCCGGCAAGGCCGAGCTCGGGCTGGGCATCCATGGTGAGGCCGGGGTTCAACAGGTTGACCATGACAGCGCAAAAGGGGCGATGTCGTTGATGCTCGACAAGCTTGTCGCGCATATCGGCGAGGGGGATCATGTCGCTATCCTGAACAATCTGGGTGGCACGACGCCGCTTGAGATGAGCGTCTTGGCCCATGAGCTTGCCGCGCATCCCAAGGCCCAGCGCATCAAATATGTGGTCGGCCCGACGGCGATGATGACTGCGCTGGACATGCACGGCTTTTCGATCTCCGTCTTGCCGGTGACGGCGCAGAACAAGGCCCCTTTGCTGGCCCCGGTCGGTGTGTCCGGCTGGCCGGGGATGAAGGACGTGGTTTCTGTCCCGGTGATGCCACTGCCCGACGGTCTGTCCCCCATCCAGCCCATCGCATCGCAAAACGCCGATGTGCGCCGCCTGATAGAGGAGGTTTGCGATCTGTTGACTTCCTGCGAGGCAGAGCTCAACGCGCTTGACGCCAAATCAGGCGATGGTGACACCGGCAGCACGCTCGCTACAGCCGCGCGGGCCATGAAAGGCGCGCTCGACAGGATGCCACTGGCAGATCTGACCCAACTGTTTCGCGCGATCAGCAACGAGCTGAGCCAGACCATGGGCGGCTCCTCGGGCATCATCATGTCGATCTTCTTTGGGGCCACCGGCGATGCCTGCGCCAGCGGCCAGCCAGTGCACGATGCGCTGCTGGCCGGTCTTGCTCGCATCAGCCAGGTGGGCGGCGCGGAAGAGGGCGACCGCACCATGATCGACGCGCTGGGTCCGGGCTTGCGCGCACTTCCATCCGGCCTGCCAGCCGCAGCAAAGGCTGCGCGTGATGGCGCGGACGCCACGGCGAAGATGACGCGCGCCAATGCTGGCCGCGCCTCCTATGTGCCGGAAGAAAATCTGGTCGGTTTCAATGATCCGGGCGCCGAGGCCGTTGCCCGGCTGTTCGAACAGCTCGCCTGACCGTTTGGAAAGCAGCCAATGAAGACGCAGCACGCCCCTAAGCCCAAGCCAACGGCCCATGACGTCGCCCGCGAGGCGCGGGTCAGCCTGGCAACGGTGGATCGCGTGCTGAACAATCGCGACGGCGTGCGCGAGGCGACCGTCAAGCGGGTCAAGACCGCTATCGAGACGCTGGGTTATGTGCGCGACCTGTCGGCTGCGAACCTGGCCCGGCAACGGCAATACCGCTTCGTCTTCGTGATGCCCGACGGCAAGGGGCAATTCCTGACCGGGCTGCGCCGCTCGATCACCGAGGCGATTGACAGCGCCTGGTATGACAGGGTCGATGTCCGCAATATCCAGATATCGAACCGCAATCACACGGCCACCGTGCAGCAGCTCACTGCTTTGGATCCGGGCAGGATCGACGGTCTGGCTATCATGGCCGATGAAACACCCATCGTGCGTGATACGATTGCGCGGTTGAAGAAGGCGGGGGTTGCGGTGGTCTCTCTCGTGGCAGATCAGCCCAATTCCGAACGCGATCATTTTGTCGGGTTCGACAATGTCTCTGCGGGGCGGACCGCGGGTATGCTGCTGGGTCGCTTTGTCGGGCCGCGCCAAGGCAAGGTAGCGGTGGTGGTCACGTCCATGCAGGCCCGCGACATGATCGAGCGGCGCTTGGGCTTTGATCAGGTCATGGCCGAAGCCTTCCCCCATCTGACGCCGCTGCCCAGCATCGAGGCTTATGACGAGCCCGAAACCGCGCAAGCGC
The DNA here is from genome assembly GCA_964387155.1 of uncultured Rhodobacterales bacterium. Lineage (GTDB taxonomy): Bacteria > Pseudomonadota > Alphaproteobacteria > Rhodobacterales > Rhodobacteraceae > Litoreibacter. Next base: position 59,475 of record CAYLVP010000013.1, read on the forward strand.
TCACCTTGCGGTGCCTGCAAGATCATAGCGATGTGGTTGCCGTCTATTCCGTCGGGGCCAGCGTCAAAGGGGTCGCCGCCGCGTTGCAGGCCCATGGTGCAGCTGACCGGCTGGTCTGCGTGGACCATGAACTTACCGACAACTCCCGCACGCTGCTGGAGGCGGGCGTTCTGGACGCGGTGATTAACCAGAACACCGGCCATCTGGCCCGCAGCGCCCTGCGTGTCATGCGCGCCAAATGCGACAATGCGCCCGTATTGGCCTCGCAAGAACATATTCGCATCGAGGTGCTCCTGCGGGAGAACCTTCCACCAAGACAATAACCAAGACACCAAACAGACTTCAGGAGAGGGACATTATGAAAACGATCAAGGGACCAGCGCTGTTTCTGGCGCAATTTGCGGGCGATGAGGCGCCATTCAACTCCTGGGACGCAATCACAAAATGGGCGGCGGAGTGCGGCTATAAGGGTGTTCAGGTGCCCAGCTGGGACGGCCGGCTTTTTGATCTGGCCAAGGCGGCGGAGAGCAAGACCTATTGCGACGACTTCAAGGGCCAGGCGGCCGCAAATGGCGTCGAGGTGACCGAGTTGTCCACCCACTTGCAAGGCCAGCTTGTGGCCGTACACCCCGCCTATGACACGGCCTTTGACGGCTTTGCGGACCCGTCGGTGCATGGCAACCCCAAGGCGCGGCAGGAATGGGCGGTGGATCAGGTGATGAAGGCGATTTCCGCCTCCGCCAATATGGGTATAAAGAACCATGTGTCCTTCTCAGGCGCGCTTGCTTGGCCTTACGTCTACCCGTGGCCGCAGCGCCCCGCCGGTCTGATCGAAACAGCCTTCGACGAGCTCGC
>CAYLVP010000014.1:0-24771 GCA_964387155.1 uncultured Rhodobacterales bacterium
GGGTCAGGTCGTGCGATGTTAGCTCTGCGGCGTCCATCTTCATTTTCTGAGCGCTGTCATAGGAGACGTAAAGCTCAGGGATCGGAGCGAGGTTGTTTTGCATGGATTTTATCCTGTCACTGAAATGGGTTATGGCGGTGGATGTGCCGGTGAGTTCGGAGTGAAGCGCGTCATATTCCGCAAATTTACGGGTCAAGAACGCATTGATCAGGCGGTCTTTCTCGGAGACGCCGAGCGCGGTGAGCGCATAGGCGAACCGCTGCCTTTTGTCGGGGCCCTTGCGTTTGCTGACCTCGATCAGCTTTGCCTGCGTGGCCGATTTGAGAAGGGCGTTGAGCTTGCCGAGAGAGACCCCCACCGCCGCCGCCGTCGCCCGCTGCGAGGCATCGGGTGCCACATCAAGCTGGCGCAGAAGACGGAAGAGACGGTCTTCCTCCTCATGGGTGGGTTTGGGGTCAGGCATTTCTACTCGCGACTCAACATTTGTTCACGAGTGAACGTATTGCGTGATGCGAGTGTTCACGCAAGAACAAACTTGTGAATACAGCGAAACACTTTGTTTCCTCGGTCTTGTCTTAGTTCGGCCATGTGCCGTCCCCATCCACGGACTCAAAATTATGGGACGACAGGACGATTTGATGAAGTTGCCAATTTCAGTGTTGCTTGTGGTCTGCACGTTGTAATGAGGGTGGCCGACATCAAACTGGACGGTAAGCCCGCCATGGCTGCCTACGAGGCCAGGACGTGCCTAATGGGTGCTCCCGTCAAAGGCAGCATCATGCTGTTCTATTTTGTCATTCCATTGATCCTGGTTTGGAACTCCATCCTAATCGATAAGGACGCCCACACCTATTGGATGGATACGCATTGGCTGTTCAATTACGAGCATGGTTTTGTCAAACGTGGGCTCATTGGCGAGCTGTTTCGCCAATTCGGCCCGGATATGAACCTGGAGACGCTGGCCGTTGCTCAAACCGCAACGATTATTGCGGCATCTGCGGGGTTCTTGGCCGTTGTGACGTGGTTTGTCCTGCGGAGCTACAGGTCAAACGCCCCATGGCACAACGCAACGATTTTCGCGGTGGGGCTGTTGCTTTTGACAGCGCCGGGGGCGTTGAGACAGACCGTTTACGAGATCGGCCGCTTTGACGCCTTTGGCCTCGCAACCCTGTGTGCGCTGGTTGCACTCACACGCCTGTCCCAAGGGCTTTGGTCCTTCCTGTTTTTGGCTGGCGCGATCGTTTTCGCAATCTTCGTTCATGAAGCCCATTTTTTCTGGGTGGTGCCGCTGAGCCTTTGGCTATGGGCGATCCATACTGATCAGCAGGCGCCCCTCGCGGTGCCACTGCTCAGTATTTGCGCCGTGGCTGTCGCCGCTGTGTTGATCACCGGAAACGCGTCTTACGGCGATTACATGGGGTTTGACGAGGCCAAGGCCGTGCTGGCCATGAACACCGACGTGCCCATTGTGAATGGGTCGCTAAAGGTGCAGTTCCGCTCCCTCGATGATAATGTCGCGCTCACTGCGAAGAACTCTTTCTCCTATCGGCGCATCATCGGGTGTCTGCTTGGGCTCGTCTCGCTGCTGCCCTACCTATTTGTCCTCGTGACGACTGTTAGGGGAGAGGAAAAAACGAAATTGCGGTGGGGTTTGCTTGCCGCTTTTGCGCCGCTGCTTCTGGTCGTGGTGGGCCATGATCAGGGCCGCTGGTTGGCCATGGCGAATGTCTCGCTTTGCCTGGTTGTGATCGCTTTGTTGCCAAAGGCTCAGGTGACGCGGACGCAGGCCAAGATCGTTATTCCGCTCATAGGCGTCGCGTCGCTTTGCCAGCTTTTGCTAGGGCCCTTTGGGAATATCGTTCCATACCCGTTTGTCATGCGCCTGATTTAACTATGTTTGGGCATAGAGTGGTCGCCCAACCCTTGAGTGACGATCTACTCGGCAGCCTGCACCTCGACATCCTGCCCATGTTCGGCCAGGAACCGCTCGGCCTCCAATGCCGCCATGCAGCCCATGCCCGCACTGGTCACGGCCTGGCGGTATTTGTGGTCGGTCAGGTCGCCTGCGGCAAAGATGCCGGGGATTGAGGTCTCGGTGCTGTCGGGCTTGGTCACGACATAGCCGCCCATATGGGTTTCCAGCACGTCCTTGACCAGCTCGTTGGCCGGCGCGTGGCCGATGGCCACGAACACGCCTTTGCAGGGGATTTCGGTGATCTCGTCGGTCTGCACATTGCGCACCCGCACCCCTTCGACGGAGTTGGGGTTTTCGGAGCCGACCACCTCTTCCAGCTGGTGGAACCAGAGCGGTTCGATCTTGGGGTTCTTGAACAGTCGGTCTTGCAGGATTTTCTCGGCCCGCAGCTCGTCACGGCGGTGGATGAGCGTCACTTTGGAGGCGAAGTTGGTCAGAAACAGCGCCTCTTCCACGGCCGTGTTGCCGCCGCCGATCACCACGATTTCCTGGCCGCGGTAAAAGAAGCCGTCGCAGGTCGCGCAGGCAGAGACGCCGAACCCCTTGAACTTCTCTTCCGAGGGCAGGCCCAGCCATTTGGCGCGGGCGCCGGTAGCGAGGATCACAGCGTCGGCCGTGTAGGTCGTGCCGCTGTCAGCCTTACAGATGAAAGGCCGTTTGGAGGTGTCGACGGACGAAATGATGTCGCCGATTATCTCGCAGCCCATCGCCTTGGCATGGGCTTCCATGCGCACCATCAGGTCGGGGCCCTGCACCTCGGTGTCGCCGGGCCAGTTTTCGACTTCCGTTGTGGTGGTCAGCTGGCCGCCGGGCTCGATCCCTTGGACCAGAATGGGGTCCAGCATCGCGCGGGAGGCATAGACGCCCGCCGTGTAGCCTGCCGGGCCCGAGCCGATGATCAGTACTTTCGTGTGACGTGTCTCGGCCATGGGGTCCCCTCCGGTATGTCGCGTTTTGTCAGCAGCCTTCCCGATATAAATCGACGCGTCCGCAGGTGCCAGAGGGGATCACGCATTCTTGGAGCGCATAATTTGTTGCGCGATGTTGAAATATTGTTGCGTAGAACTTTCGCTTTGCGTAGTTTCGTATCAGCTAAGGGGATATTATGGCGATTTCAAAACTCGACGACATTGACCGCATGATTCTGGCAGAGCTGCAGGCCGATGGCCGAATGACCAATGTGGAACTGGCCAAACGTGTCGGTATCTCGGCCCCGCCTTGTCTGCGCCGGGTGCGCACCTTGGAAGAGTCGGGCTTTATCAAGGGCTACCATGCCGAGGTTGAGGCCCGCGCGCTTGGCTTCGAGGTGCAGGTTTTCGCAATGGTGGGGCTGCAAAGCCAGGCAGAGGTGGATCTGAGCGCGTTCGAAGACCGCTGCCGCAACTGGCCTTACGTGCGTGAATGCCACATGCTCAATGGCGAGGTGGATTTTATCCTGAAATGCGTGGCCCCCGACCTGTCGAGCTTCCAGAGCTTCCTCACCGAAGAGCTGACCTCGGCGGAAAATGTGGCCAGCGTCAAAACCTCACTGGTGATCCGGGGTTCAAAGGACGAGCCCGGCGTGCCCTTCGAGGTGGTCGAGGAGCGGCTGAGCCAGATCAGCTAGCCGCCAGCCCGCAGCTGCTGCGTCTCGGACACCGTCAGGCGCGGGGTCAGCTGCGCGCCGAAATCGCTGGGCGTGGTGATATGCGGGAACAGCCGCAACAGCGCATATGTCAGCTCGGTATCGCTGAGCGCATCGCGGAAGGGGCCGGGGTGGAAGGTTTCCACCTCAATGCCGTTCACCATCACCGTGGCCTGACGGTCAAAGGCCAGATTATAGAAGGTGACCGGCGCGCGGGGCGTCAGCCCGATCACCTGCATGCCGTCCTCATAGGCCCGGATCGGAGCATAGGCGCATTCCATCCCGAACAAGGTCTGACAGCTGGCGTGGCGCGACAGGATGTGGCTGCCCGGCGACAGCACCATGTCAGCAGAGGGTTTGGACAGGCCAAACGTGTCCGCCATGACCCGGATCAACGACGCGTTGGCCCCGCCTGCCAGCTCATGCGCGGACAGGTCATAAGTGCCAACCCAGCGCAATGTCACCGGCCCGTATTCGCTGGTGACGATCTTGTCGCCCGGCTCCAGATCCTCGATGGGCCGTGGGCCGTCTTCGGTCGTCACCACCCCGCCGCGCGCGATATTGGCGCAGGCGGCTTCCAGAACCGGGTGGGCGGGCGCACGGACGCTGTCATATTGCGGCACCCCGGCAGGGGACAGCCAGCTGACATGGTACAGCCGGGTCGCAACCGCCGAAGGTCTGGCCGCATCACGCGACCGGATTGGCGCGCGGGCGACTTCCGTCGTCGAGGGATCATCGGCAAGAGCACGGAGATTTGGGCGGGGGGCGTTCATCAGGGGTCCTTAACTGGGTGTATCACGCATTTCGGTCCCCACCGAATGCCCAGCGTTGCCGCTGACATCTGGCGTCATCATGCGCGCAAAACGCGTGAAAAGTCAAAATTTGCGCTCCACTATGGTGCGCTTACAGCCCAATCCCGCCACGGCTGTCACATTTGTTTCCCAGCCGCGACAATCACCGCAAAGCGCGCGCGGACAGCGCTATGTGATTCGACCGGGCTGGCCCGTTTTTGCGCCCCGTGCTAGGGCAAGGCAAAGCCAAAATCCGAGCGCCCGCATGTTGACCCCAGAGCAGATCAAGAAACTCTACGCCAAGGCCCTGGCCGCCCAACAGGCAGGGCGGTTGGGCGAGGCTGAAAAGGGCTATGCGCGTATTCTCAAAAGCCGGCCCAATGTGGCCGAGGCGCGGTTCAACCTTGCGCGCGTCTTGGCCGCCAAAGGGGATCTGGCAGGCGCGGCTGGTCATTTTGAAGCGGCGTTGAAGCTGAAGCCCGGCCAGCCTGAAATCTGGCTGGCCTATCTCGATATGGCCTCTGCCCATCCCAATCCGAAAAACCTCGAAACCTTGCTGGGGCGCGTGGGTGCTGCGCTCGACCACCACGCAGAGCTGGGTTTCTATCGTGGCGTCGCTGCTGCCCGGCGCGGCGACGTCGCCAAGGCGCGCGACCTGATGGAGGCGGCGTTGGCCAAGGGGCTGCGCTCGGCGCGGGCATTCGCTGAACTGGGTGGCGTCCTGACGACCACCGGGCAGACGGAGGCCGCGCTTGACGCCTATGACGCGGCACTGGATCTCGAGCCCAAATTCGATATCGCTTTGGCCCGAAAGTCAGAGCTGCTGCGCAATCTGGGCCAGACGAAGCCCGCCTTAGAGGCTGCGCGCGCGGCCATTGAAGCCGCCCCCAAAGCCGGGCAGCTTTACTATACCTATGCCTCCATCGCCAAACTGGTGCCGGGCGATCCGATGATCGCGCAGATGAAGCGGGTGTTCAATGCGCTGCCCGCGCGCGCGGCCGACATCGTCCCTTTGGGTCATGCGCTCGCCAAGGCCATGGAAGACACTGGCGAGGCGGAGGCGATGTGGCGCTACCTCGACCGCGCCAATGCGGCGACGGCCAAGGCCTACCCTTATGATATTGCGGCCGATGCGCAGACCGCGGCAGACATCCGCAGGCTGGCCGACGGTCTAGGCGCGCCGCACATTGCAAGCGCAAGGCGGCCGCAGCCGATTTTTGTCACTGGCTTGCCGCGCTCGGGCACCACATTGGTTGAACAAATCCTGGCGGCCCATTCGCAATGCGACGGCGCTGGAGAGGTGGCTTTGCTGGGCAAGGCTCTTGCGCCGGTCTTGGCCGGAGCGGAAGCCGTCCCGGCAGCACTTGCCGAGGCGGGGGAAGCGTACCGGGCTCAGCTGGGCACGCGCTATCCTGAGGCTGCATATGTCGCGGATAAATCGATCAGCAGCTATTCCTATATTGGCCTGATCCGCCACGCGCTGCCGGATGCCAAGATCATCGTCGTGCGCCGCGACCCCGGTGACAATGCGCTGTCGATCTACAAGAACCTCTTTCCCGGAGGGGCGCATCGATATGCGTCGGATCTGAGCGCAATCGCCCAGTTCATGCGGCTCTTCGAGGCGCAGCTGGCGCATTGGCGCGCCGCCATGCCGGAGGCGTTTCATGAAGTGCAATATGAAGCGCTGATCGGCGACCCGGAGACGCAATCGCGCGCGCTTGTTGCGGCGGCGGGCCTGGAATGGGAGGAGGCCTGCCTGTCCTTTTATGCCTCCGCCCGCAAGGTCGATACGCTGTCCAGCACGCAGGTACGCCAACCGATTTACAGCTCGTCTGTTGGAGCATGGAAGCGCCACGCAGACCAGATGGAGCCGTTTTGGCGCGCCTATGAGGCAGGATTGCCGGGTTAGAAAACAAAGAAACGCGCATCTGTGGGAGGGCAGATGCGCGTTCTTTTCTGGCTGTCCGGGGCTTGATTTAGGTCCCGTATCAGGCGGATTTTAGATCTTCCACTGTCAAAGCGGGCGGACGGACGGCCAAATGGGTTTTCCAGTTGGGAGGGGTTGCACGGCTCCATGCCGCTTTTGGTGTGGGTTTGGTGCTTTCGTCCAGAACCCAATCCATCCAGCGTGTGTGTTTGGCCATGAGCCACTCCATTTCCTAAGGCCGCGTGCCGGTGTGGGAGACACCGTGTCGGGGCCACGTTAACCATGCCTCCGCTTGGAGACAGGGTGAAACTGTCAGGTCAATGGGGCCAGAGCATGGCTATTCGTTCATAGTCTGTTAATTTTTCAGTGCGCGTCTTTGTATGTCGATTTTGTGAAATATTTCTAAATTAAATCAAATGACTGCACGCTTTTTCTGAGTGGGTAGAGAAGGGCCCAAAAGCATCTTTCGCCCAGATGTTGTCACGTTCTGGGCTACAAATTCGGGGATTACATGCGGATTGTCGCGATAAGCCGCCCGTAATCTGCCTCGCCCTCATGCACCGACCGCCGGTAGGAAAAGAACCGATCAGGATCAGCATAGGTGCAATGCCGCGTCCATTCGGCCGCAACGCCCGCCTCGCGCAGCCGCTTCAGCCCGTAGGATGGCAGATCAAACTGCGTCCGGTCGCCCTTGCCTTGCGCAAAGAAGCGGGCGTTTTCCGGGTCGTCCGCCAGGAAGCGGTCCATATAGTCGGGGCCGACCTCATAGGCGGCCTGGCTGATGGACGGACCGATAACGGCCTGTATCTGATCACGCGCGGCACCAAGGGTCAGCATCGCGTCAATTGTCGCCTCCAGCACACCACCCAGCGCGCCGCCCCAGCCGGCATGCGCGGCCCCGATGACCCCGTTCTTGGCATCGGCAAAAAGCACCGGCTGGCAGTCAGCCGTCAGAATGCCCAGCGCGATGCCGGGGGTGGCGGTCACCATCGCATCCGCTTTGGGCCGATCTGTCCGCGCATCGGTCAGCGTGACGACCTCTGCCGAATGATATTGGTGGAGCGAGACCAGATGGTCGCGCGCGACCTCCATCGCTTCGGCCACGCGCGCCCGGTTGCAGGCGACCGCATCGGTTTGATCAGATGATCCAAAGCCGCAATTCAGCCCCTTGAAGATGCCTGACGAGGCCCCTCCGCGCCGCGTGAAAAACCCGTGGCGAAACGGCGCGAGGCTGTCGGCGGTGATGATCTCAAGCGTCATGGGTCAAATCCGGGCGGTGGCGCGGCGCCCTCTGGGAAGAAGGCCAAAGCCTTGAACACCGTCCCCATCTGCGCGGGCTCCGTCAAGCGTTGATAGGCGGCGAGGTGGCTGGTGAGCGCCTTTTCGTCGCCGGCGGCGTCCAGCCGTTCGGCCAATGCCTGCGCGCGCGGCCCGATGCCAAGCCGGTGCAGCAGTTCGCCTTGTGGGATCATCTGGCTGGTGGCGCATTTGCTGGCAGCACAGAGGGCCGCAAAATCCACATGGGCGGTCAGATCAGCCGTGCCGGGGGCGTCCAGCGGATCACAGGGCGCGTGGTCGCGCAGCGCCTGAAACGTGTCGCCCAGCGAGGCCCAGTCGCCGTAATCCACAACCAGAGCCGCGCCGCCATGGCGGGCAATCCGGGTGCTGATCTCGGCGATGATCGCAGGCGCGGAGGGGCAAAGCTCCACCACGTCGCCGTCTTTCGTGTCGGCCAGCCTGTGGGCCAAGCTCTGCAACGGGGCAGGGGCGGTGAGCCCGAATTGCAGCGCGTCGCCGCTGACCCCGATATGCCGTTCCGCCCAGCCGCGCCCCTGGCGGATGAATTGGCGAATGGGCAGGGCGTCGAAAAACTCATTTGCGACCAGAAAGAGCGGCGCGTCGGGAAGCGTGGCGGTCGTGTCATGAAAGGTCAGCGCGACGCCTGCCAATGTCTCGCGTTGTCTCCTGCGCAAGACAGGGCTTGCCTCGATCAGATGGATGTCCGGCTGAAAGCCGGGCACCGCGCGCGCGGCGCGCAGCATGTCGGCCATCAAGGTGCCGCGGCCCGGGCCAAGCTCTGCCAAGACGCAAGCGCCGCCGCCCTGATCCTGCCAGGCCTGCGCCAGGCACAGGCCCAAAAGCTCTCCGAACATCTGGCTGATCTCGGGCGCGGTCGTGAAATCACCCTCCGCCCCCAGCGGGTCGCGTGTCGCGTAATAGCCATGCGCGGGATGCAGCAGGCAGGTCTGCATATAGTCGGCCAGGCTCATGGGGCCTTGCGCCGCGATCTGGGCCAGCAGCAGCTCTTTCAGCGTCATGTCGCGCGGCGGCGGGCCACCAGAATGATGATGACCCCGACAATGATCATCGGGCTGGACAGCAGCTGGCCCATCGTCAGACCCAGCGGTCCAAATTGCAGCGCATATCCCAGCGGATTGACCTCGGTGACAAATTGCGCGTCGGGTTGGCGGAAAACCTCGACAATGAACCGCGCCAGCCCGTAGCCCGCCAGAAACACGCCGATCAGCGCGCCGGGCGTCTTGAACCAGCCGCGCCGCAGCCCCAGCCACAGCAGCACCGCGCCCAGCACGAGCCCCTCGAGCACCGCTTCATAAAGCTGGGAAGGATGGCGGGCGCAAAGCTGCTCCACCGTCGCGCAGGCCTGCGCGGCGTCGCCGGGGAATATAACCGCCCATGGCAGCTCTGACGGGCGGCCCCAAAGCTCTGCATTGATGAAATTGGCGATGCGGCCCAGAAAGATGGCAGGCGGGGTTGCCACGACGATGGCGTCGCCCACGCTGAGCGCGGATGCTTTGTTGCGCCAGCAAAAGACGAGCCCCGCGATGAGCACGCCCAACGCGCCACCATGGAAGGACATGCCGCCCTGCCAGACCTTCAGGATGTCGCCGGGATTGGCGAGGTAATATCCCGGTTGGTAGAACAGCACAAAGCCCAAGCGGCCCCCAAGAACCACGCCCAGAATGATCCAGGTGACCAGATCGGACAGCTGTTCAGAGGTCAGCGGGGACGTATCTTTGGGCCAAAGCCGCGCGCGTTTGAACAGCTGCGCGGCGATCCACCAGCCAATGATGATGCCCACGATATAGGCCATGGCATACCAGCGCAGCGCCAACTCGCGGCCAAACAGCTCGATGGCCACAATGTTAGGGCCGATATCGGGAAAAGGGATGCGCCATGCCACCATGGCAGGCTAGGTGCGCCGGGCCTGCGGCGATGTCAACCTTGAGAATGGCGGCGCGGTCCCCCATATAGCCTTCAAGTGAAACGCAAGGGGCAGGACATGCAGACCCGCAACAAATTCTTCGACGACATGAGCCAACTGATGACCAATGCGATGGGCGTGGCCCAGGGCGCGCGCGGTGAGGCCGAGAATGCCATGAAATCCTTGATGGACCGATGGCTTGCGGATCGTGACTTCGTCACGCGGGATGAATTCGACGCGGTGCGCGCCATGGCCCAGAAGGCCCGGGAAGAGAACGAAGCGCTGAAGGCGCGCCTCGACGCTTTGGACGGCAAGTCAGCCAAGAAAAGCTAGACTGCCTGCGAAAACTACCCCTCCGTCACGGGGTTGGTGATGCAGAGGGCACCACCGGTTGGTCGCAGCACGGGGCGGTGGCTCGCCCTGTTGGTCACCTCGGTTGCAAGAACGAAGCGGTAGATCCCTCCGTTGACGGCCCAATCAAACCGTTGAGACCGGGGACAGCCATCCGACAAGTCAGAGGGAACCTGAGGCAGACGGAAGCGCATTTCAAAAAACCCGTCATCTTTGCGTCCGCATATCCGCTCGCCAGAGCAATCCAGGTCTCGCCCCCGCATGCGCAGCGTCAGAATGCCGTCGCGTGGCATATTCACCCAGATGGTTTCGTCAGTATAGGTGGCCATTGATCCCCACCTCAAGAAATGCCCCGTGGCAATCGTTGTATACACTTCGTGGTCTGTGTCAGGTCTGGTGGTGTTGATCACCCCGGTTTCATTGCCGGAGCCCATGGCCGAGGAGAATTCGTTCTCAGCGGAGAGCAAAAGGGTCATGTCCTGCAATTCGCCATCGCGGGAGCCGCCAAATGCGCCAACATCCCCGCTCCGAACAACTCTAAATTCTCGCATCCCCTTGAGTTCAACCCGGACCGTGTCGGGCCCGATTTCGGCGTTATGGCTTTGGGTGATCAGGCCGCGGCTGTCTATGCCGCATGCCGTGAGGGACAAAAGACCAGCGATAAAGAATATGCCACGCATAAGGGAACCTCGACGTAAATGACTTTTCTGTAATCCCGCGACGTTAGCACATTTCTGCGATGAGACCAATTTAGCCCTTGCTTCCCCGCATCGTCCGGCTCTTTTGGGGCCTGACATTTGCGCTGGCCATGCGCCGCGCTTTCGCCCGCGCAGCAAGCTTGAGAAAACAAATGCGCGACCGTTTGCATTGATCCCTTGCGGGCGGGTCTGCGGGGCTTAGGTTGAGACGCGAAGGAGACCGCGCCCATGACCAACCCGCTGCTTGCCCCCTGGACCACCGAATTCGGCCTGCCGCCTTTCGCCGAGATTTCCGATGATCATTTTGAACCTGCGGTCGATGCCGCCCTTGAGGCCACGCGCGCCGAGATAAAGGCGATTGCCCAGAACCCAGAACCGCCAACATTTGCCAACACCATCGACGCGCTCGCCCTGACGGGCGATAAGATGGAGAAAGCACTGGCACCGTTCTACCTGCTGGCGGGGGTCGACTCGAACCCCAAGCGCGAAGCCTTGATGCGAGACTTTTCCCCGAAGCTGTCGGCTTTCAGCTCAGAAGTCAGCATGAACCGCGACCTGTTTGCGCGGGTGGAGGCGCTTTGGGCGCAGAAGGACACGCTTGGCCTCACGGCAGAGCAAGAAAGGGTCCTTTTCCTGCAACGCCGCAGCTTTCACCGTGCAGGGGCCCAGCTGAAAGGGGCAGAGTATGAGCGGCTGAAAGAGATCAAGAACCGCCTCGCCGTGATCGGCACGCAGTTCACCCAGAACCTGCTGGCCGACGAGCGCGACTGGTTCATGGAGATCGGCGCGGATGATTTGGCGGGGCTGCCGGATTTCGTCATTTCCTCTGCCAAGGCCGCGGCTGAGGAGAAGGGGGTTGAGGGCTATGTCATCACGCTGTCGCGCTCTCTCATCGTGCCGTTCCTGCAATATTCCGACCGGCGCGACCTGCGCGAAAAGGCCTATGAAGCCTGGACTGCGCGGGGCGCCAATGGCGGCGAGACCGACAATCGCGAGATTGCACTGGAAACGCTGCAATTGCGTCAGGAGCGCGCCCAGCTGTTGGGCCATGAAACCTTTGCCGATTACAAGCTGGTGACCGAGATGGCAAAGACGCCTGATGCGGTGCGCGATCTGCTGATGCAGGTCTGGACCCCCGCGAAGCGTCAGGCCGAGCTGGATGCGGAGCGGCTGGAGGCGATGATGCATGAAGACGGTATCAACGGCCGGCTGGAGCCTTGGGACTGGCGCTATTATTCCGAGAAACGTCGCGCGGTGGAGCATGACCTCGACGAGGCGGCGTTGAAGCCGTATCTGCAGCTCGACTCGATGATCGAAGCGGCCTTTGACTGCGCCCACCGCCTGTTTGGCCTGTCCTTTGCACCACTGGACATCCCGCTGCATCACCCGGACGCCCGGGCCTGGGAGGTCACGCGCGACGGCGCGCATCTTGCCGTTTTCATCGGCGACTATTTCGCGCGCTCAGGCAAGCGGTCGGGGGCCTGGTGCTCGGCGCTCAGATCGCAACAAAAGCTGAAGGGGGAGGTGCGCCCCCATGTGATGAATGTCTGCAATTTTGCCAAAGGCGACCCGGCACTTTTGTCTTATGATGATGCGCGCACTCTGTTCCATGAATTTGGCCATGCGCTGCACCAGATGCTGTCGGATGTGACCTATGAGATGATTTCCGGCACCTCCGTGCCGCGCGATTTTGTGGAGCTGCCAAGCCAGCTGTATGAACATTGGCTGGAAGTGCCCGAGGTGCTGCAAAAACACGCCACGCATCACGAGACGGGGGAGGCGATGCCCGCTGATCTGCTGGAGAAAATGCTGACAGCCGCGACCTATGATCAGGGCTTTGCGACCGTGGAATATGTGGCCTCGGCCTTGGTGGATCTGGAGTTCCACAACGGCCCCGTGCCGCAGGACATTATGGCGCGGCAGGCCGAGATTCTGGACGGGCTCGGGATGCCGCATGCGATCCGCATGCGCCACGCCACGCCGCATTTCGCGCATGTCTTCGCGGGCGACGGGTATTCCAGCGCCTATTATTCCTACATGTGGTCCGAGGTGATGGACGCGGATGCGTTTGAGGCCTTTGAGGAGGCGGGCGGCGCCTTTGACCCTGCGATGGCCCGGAAGCTGGAACGCGAGATCCTGTCTGTCGGCGGGCTGCGCGAGCCGGACGCGCATTACACCGCGTTCCGCGGGAAAATGCCGGAGGTGGCAGCCCTGTTGAAAGGACGCGGGCTCGACAAGGTCGCGTGATCGCAATGGGCAGCTGCGCTGCGCATGAGGCTATGCGCTCTTTGAGGTGCGGCGCCCCTCAGCCGCGCGGGCAAACTCCGTGAGGTAATTTCGAGCGGTTGGTGCTTGATTTCTGAGCCCGGTGGTGGTTTTTGGGAAGTCGCCATCAGGGGACCGGCCATGCTAACCGAAGACCATATCAACGCGTTGATTGACGCTGTGCGTGCGGCTGCCCGCTCGGAGATATTGCCGCATTTCCGCAACCTCGATGCCGTCCAGATCAACAGCAAGAGCGCGCCGGACGATCTTGTCACCATAGCGGACCGCGCCGCCGAGCTGGCGATCAGCAAGGCCGTGCATGACATCCTGCCCGAAGCCGCGATTGTCGGGGAAGAGGCGGTTTCGTCCGATAAGACGGTGCTGGCCCGCGTGAAAGAGCCCGGGACCGTCGTTGTGATTGATCCGATTGACGGGACCTGGAATTTTGCCAGCGGGATTGCGACCTTTGGGGTGATCCTTGCCGTGATTGAGGACGGGCAAACGGTCTTCGGGCTGCTTTATGATCCCAGCTATGACGACTGGATCATGGCGCGCAGAGGGGAGGGGGCATTTTTTTGCCGGCCCGATGGCTCGCGCACAGCGCTGACCCTCGCCCCCCCGCCTGACGCCTTGTCGGACACGGTTGGGTTTTTGGGCCTTTACCTGTTTGCGCGCGACCGTCAGGCCCAGCTTGCCCGCGCGCAGCCCGCCTTCCGGCGGACCATGACACTGCGTTGTTCGTGCCATGAATACCGGATGCTGGCGCAGGGGCACGCGCAGTTCTGCCTCAACGGGATGCTGAATGTCTGGGACCACGCGGCAGGCGTTTTGATCTATCAAGAGGCCGGTGGCATTGCCCGATTGCTGGACGGGCGCAGCTATGAGCCCGCGATGCGCAAGGGCCATTTGTTGACCGCCGCGTCAGAGCGGCTTTGGGAAGAGCTCGCGGAGATTTTCGCGGAAGGCTAGGGGTCAGTCTCTGGTTTCGCCGGGCATCATCCCCCAGAACGTCTCCCGTTTGATCCAGCCTTTGGCACCTTCCACCGTCACCCGGCACCAGCCAGCCGCACATTTGCCCAGCCGGGCAATCACCCCCGCTTCTGCATAGGCCTGCACGGGCGATGCGGGGTCGGCGGATTTGTGGATCGGGGCCATGTCTTGCTCGATCAAGACGGTGCGGGCGCCTGACAGCAAGGTGTAATGGACCCAGCCGCCTGCGCCCTCGCGGTCCTCGACCCGGCGCCAATGGCCGTGCTCGGCCACTATTCTAAGCGGCATGTTGCGGCGCGTGAACACCCAGTCAATCCGGTGGGTCAGCGACGGGCCGCGCCGCACATTCCCCTCAGACGCCTTCAGCGACACGAAACGCGGCATGGGCAGGTTTGTCACCGGGCCGCGTTCGGCCAGTGCCGCACCAATACCAAATCCCGCGCACAGTGCGCCCATCACGATCAACGATTTCATAGCCAGCCTGCCCGCGCGTTTATCTGCGTTTCGATTTGCCTTTTCAGGGGCTTATTGGTGCTTGCCCCTTTTGCAGCAATCTTGTCATCATAGCGCCAGCAAATCCAGCCCGAGGGTAGCCGCCATGCCAAGACAGAAGCTGAGTGTTGTTGTCACGCGACGGTTGCCTGATGTGGTCGAGACCCGGATGAGCGAGCTGTTTGATGTCCGTTTGCGCGAGGATGACACGCCCATGAGCGGGGCTGAGCTGGCCGCTGCCATGCGCGAGGCGGATGTTCTGGTGCCTACGATCACGGACCGGATTGACGCAGGGCTGTTGGGGCAGGCCGGCGAGCGGCTGAAGCTGATTGCGAATTACGGCGCCGGGGTGGATCATATCGATATCGCCACTGCCCGGCAGCGCGGCATCCTGGTGTCCAACACCCCCGGCGCTGTGACGGAGGACACGGCGGATATGGTGCTGGCCCTGATCCTGTCCGTGACCCGGCGCATCCCCGAGGGCCTGTCGGTCATGCAAAGGGGCGCGTGGGAAGGCTGGTCACCGACGGCCTTGATGGGCGGGCGGATCGCCGGGCGACGCTTGGGCATTTTGGGCATGGGCCGGATTGGGCAGGCTGTCGCGCGCCGGGCCAAGGTCTTCGGGATGCAGGTGCATTACCACAACCGCACCCCGGTTCATCAGGGCATCGCCGACACGCTGGAGGCGACCTATTGGGAAAGCCTCGACCAGATGCTGGCGCGGATGGATGTGGTCTCGGTCAATTGCCCTCACACGCCGTCCACGTATCACCTGCTGAACGCGCGGCGATTGAAGCTGATGAAGCCTACAGCCGTCATCGTCAACACGTCCCGGGGCGAGGTGATTGACGAGAACGCGCTCACGCGCATGTTGCGCGCGGGGGCTTTGGCGGGGGCCGGGCTCGATGTGTTCGAACGGGGCACGGACATCAACCCGCGGCTGCGCGGGCTGCCCAATGTGGTGGCCCTGCCGCATATGGGCTCCGCCACCGAGGAGGGCCGCGTCGAGATGGGGGAGAAGGTGTTGCTGAACATCAAGACCTTTGATGACGGGCACAGGCCCCCGGACCAGATTGTACCGGGGATGTTATCCTGAATCCGCGCGGCTTTAGGGCTTGCGCGCGGGAACAATTCGCGTGCCTCAGTGTTCTTTACCCAATGGTAACCTTTTAAAGGAGAGACCGATGAATTGGGATCAAATTCAAGGCAATTGGAAAGAATGGAAGGGCAAGGCCCAGCAGAAATGGGGCGAGCTGACCGATGATGAGCTTGACAAGGCCGCTGGCGATCGGACCGAACTGGAGGGCCTGATCCAGCAGAAATACGGCAAGAGCAAAGAAGAGGCCAAAGAGGCCGTCGACAAATGGCTTGCCGCCTGACCAAGAATGCGGGTCGTGCTTGAAGGCCCGCAAAGATTGAGCCCCGGAGGAGCACGCTCCTCCGGGGTATTTTATTGGGATACTACCTGTCGATCCGGGCTGCAGAGAGGGCAATCGCCTTTTGATAGACGGTGGCGGCGTTCCACTCGTTAAGCACCCTGAAATTCTGCGTGCCCTCATTGTAAGGCTGCCCCGGCTGCCAGCCCTTGGCGCGCAGGAAATTGGCGGTAGAGGCAAGCGCATCGGCTTCGTTGTAGAAATCAGCACGCCCATCCCCCGTGGCATCCACCCCGTAGCGCAGCGCGTTTCCGGGCAGAAACTGGGTATGGCCCAGCTCGCCATGGGCAGCACCACGCTGGCCGGGCGACAGGATGCCCCTATCGACCATGGACAGAGCCGCAAGCGCATGCGGCGTGAAGAAATCCGAGCGCCTGCAATCATAGGCCACGGTCAAAATGGAATCGACAACTGGCGTGTTGCCCATATTGCGGCCAAAGCCGGTTTCCATCCCGTGAATGGCCAAGAGGATGCCAGCGGGCACCCCGTATTTCTTCTCAAGCGACTGGAAAAACGCCGGGTTACGGGTCTTGCGCTTGCGCGCCTGGGCGGCGAAGCCATCGACCGACCCAAGCCGAATTTTGATGAACCGGTCCAGCGTGTATTTCACGCCCTTCTGGTTGCGATCAGCCGCGATGGTGCTGGTGGAATAGCTTGCCCCGCTTAGGGCTTGCAGGCCGCGCTTTCCAATACCCGCGGCGGCAGCCTCTTGCGCAAACTGTTGTTTCCATGCGGAAAAGCCGTTCGACCTATTGCCACATTGCGCGGCATTAGCCGCTTGGATTGTCAGAAGGCTCAAGGCAAAGGCCATCGAAAGTTGTAATCTACCGGGCATCAAATGCTCTCCAAATCGTCGGATCAAACGCTCCTGCGACAGGCTATGCCAAAGCGTTCATCCGGCAAAGCCCATAAAAATGCTCTCAACATGATCTTTTGGGACGTGGCGTCACAAAGGCCTCAAAGTAAGAAAAACTTCATGTTCCGTCGTAAATTCGCCCCAATTCGGGCGCATGCAGAAAGCCTTACCGATAGGGCGTTTACCGCATGAACCAGATTTGGCTGAGATTACTGATCCCTGTGCCCCTCGTATTGGCGGTGCTTGGTTTCACGTTTTATCTGCAATACAGCAAGTATAATCTGGGCCTTGAGACGCGCGGCGCCCCGCCTGTCAGCTTTGTCGATTATGCCAAATACAGCGCTGACTTGCTTGTCAATAAATACAAATCCCGTCAGGCCGTCGCCAATTTCCGCGCGGCAGATACGCTACCTGCAGAGCCTGAGGGCTGGTACAAGACCGACTATCTCGACCTGCACGGTGAAAAGATCACGGGCGCGCCCTACCCATCCAGCGCGCTGAGCACCACCACCGAAGGCGCTATGCAAAAGGCGTTCCGCCTGGCCAGCCAGGGCGAGACCCAAAAAGCGGCAGCAAGCTATGTGCGTGGGGATAAGATCGTCTCTGTCTACACGAAGGTTTTGAAAAAGCCTGATCCGAACACGCTTGAAGCTGACGTCGCCGCGCGTTTGGAAAACGCGGTCTTCATCGAAGGCGCGCAGGCCAATGACGGGCTGACGGTCATCGATCTTGGCGGGGTCGAGATGCACCAATTGCCGCAAGTCTCGGAACATTTTATTCGCAAGACCAAGAAGGCCGTGCGCTACCGCCGGTTTGAAGCAAATATCGGCGACCAGCTGCGCGTCTTTGCCATGAGCAACGCGCCAATTGAAGATGTTGCCGCCGTGCTGTCTGGCCTGAAGACGGATATGCTGTTGCAATACGCGGCCGCCACCGGAAAGCAGGCGCCTGGCCCCGCGCCGGAGGTGGAGCAGGACCAGCTGGCCGACGCTGCCTCAGCGGGTCTGGCAGGGCGGATATCGAAGCTCTTTGCGACAAATGCCCGCGAAGAAGAGATCCAGCCGCCGGCTCGCATGACCTGCCGCATGCGCAAAGGTGCCAAACATTGCTTCTTCCCCGAGGAAGAATAGCACCCCAGACCAGCCGCACTTCAGCGCAGGTCGCAAATGTCACAAGAATGTCGGGCCGCACTTCGCGCTACCGCCTGTTTCACGCGATGAACAAGCAGCGAAATGCGAGGGATGCGCGCGATGAAGACTCATGTCAAAGCACTGGTTGTCGGTGGCGGCGCGGTTGGAACCTCGATTGCCTATCATCTGGCGAAGGCCGGGTGGGATACGATGCTGCTGGAACGCGACGAGCTGACCTCCGGCTCCACCTGGCACGCGGCGGGGCTTTTGCCCTATTTCAACATGAGCTATGCCACGACGCATATTCATGACTATTCCATCAAGTTCTACAAAACGCTGGAGGAGGAGACCGGGCTGAATGCGGGCTTCTCGATCTGCGGCAACCTGCGCATGGCGCAGACCAAGGCCCGGATGGATGAATATGCTCTATACGGTGCAACGGCTGAGACGGTGGGCATCCCCTACGAATGGATGACGCCCGCGCAAATTAAAGATCGTTGGCCGCTGATCCGCACCGAGGATTTGGAAGGCGCGATCTATCACCCCACGGATGGCTACATAAACCCTGCCGATGTCACCATGGCCATGGCAAAAGGGGCGCGTCAGCATGGCGCAGTGATCGAGCGCAAATGGCAGGTTGATGGCTATGAATGGACGGGCTCGGAATGGCGGGTGACCGTGACCAAGATGGTCGAGAAGGGCGGCAATCTGGTGGCCTCGGACGAACAAGCCGTTATCACTGCCGAGCATGTTGTCACCGCGACCGGCAATCACGCGCAACGCACCGCTGAATTGCTGAAAATCAAGATCCCCGCCATCCCGGTAGAGCACCAGTTCATCGTGATGGAGCAAGACCCGGCCTTGGTTGAATGGCGCAAGACCAACCCCGAGCATCCGGTTATCCGCGACGCTGATGCGCAATCTTACGTCCGGGAAGAGCGCGGCGGCTGGATCCTCGGCGTCTATGAAAAGAACGCGCCCGCGCGGTTCGAATACGGGGTGCCAGACAGCTTTCGTGCCGATCTGTTCCAACTGGACCTCGAACGGATCGAGGCTCAGTACATGGCCATGATCCACCGCATCCCGTCTTGCGAGACTTCCGGGTTGAAAGACGATTTCAACGGTCCGATCTGCTACACGCCCGATGGCAACCCGTTGGTCGGCCCCGCGCCGGGCCTGCGCAATATGTGGTTGGCGGAAGGGTTCTCCTTCGGGATCACGGCGGCGGGAGGCACCGGCCACTACCTCGCGCAGATGATGGTCGAGGGCGAGGCAGCGATCGACATGGCCTCCCTCGATCCGAAACGCTACGGCAGCTGGATGACGACGGAATATGCGGCGCGCAAGAACGAGGAATGTTACGACCATGTCTACATTCTGCATCACCCCGATGAAGAACGCCCGGCCTGCAGGCCGCTGCGCACTTCGCCTGCCTATGACCGTCAGGCCGCGCGCGGTGCGCAATTTGGCCAGGTCAATGGCTGGGAGCGGCCGAATTACTACGCGCCCGAGGGGTTCAGCGACCATGACAGCCGCTCCTTCCGGCGCGGGGGCTGGTGGCAATACGCGGTGGAGGAGGCCAAAGCGATCCGCGAAGGCGTGGGTCTGATCGATGCGACGGCATTTACCAAACACCGGATCACCGGGCCGGGGGCGACCGCCTTTCTTGACTGGTTTACAACCAACAAGCTGCCCCGCGTGGGCCGGATCAACCTGACCTATGCGCTGACCGATGCGGGCACGACGCGGACGGAATACACCATCGTGCGCAATGGCGAGAATGACTATTACCTCGTCTCCGCCGGGGCCTGGACTGCCTATGATGCCGATTATCTGCGCAAAAGCATCGCGGATAAAGAGGCGGAGTTTGGCCGGATCGAATGCCAGGACGTCACCACTCAATGGGGCGTTTTTGCCGTTGCCGGACCCAAATCGCGCGACGTGTTGGGGACGGTGATCAAGGATGCGGACCCTGCGACCGCGCTCAGCAACAAGCGCTTCCCGTGGCTGTCGGCCAAGCAGATCGAGCTGGGCATGTGCCCGGTCAATGCGATCCGCGTGGCCTATACGGGTGAGCTGGGATGGGAGCTGCACCACCCGATTGAGATGCAGAACTACCTGTTTGATCTGCTGGAAAAGGCAGGTGCGCCGCATGGCATGAAGCTGGTCGGCGCGCGGGCGCAGAATTGGCTGCGGCAAGAGAAAAGCTACCGCGCCTTCGGCACAGAGCTGGGCCGCGACGCCACCCCGCTGGAGGCCGATCTTCCGCGCTTTGTCGATCTGGGGAAAGACTTCAGAGGCAAGGACGCGATGCAAGGCCTGGGGGTGCGGTCCAAATGCGTCACGCTGCTGATCGATGGGCCAAAGGATGCGGACCCATGGGGGCGCGAGGCGCTTTATGATGGGGACACAAAGGTCGGGCGTCTCACCTCTGGCGGATATTCCGTGGCGTTCGGCAAGAGCATTGGCATGGGATATGTCCGCCCGGAACTGGCATCGGTGGGTACGAAACTCAAACTCCGCATGCAACGCGCGCTTTGGGAGGCTGAAATCGTTGAAGACAGCCCCTATGATCCGAAAAACGAACGGATCCGCGCGGACGGTTGAGCCTATCTGCGCGGGGCTTTGCGGCCCCGTTTATGCCGCCACACCGCATAGCGCCGCCTTGCGCGGATCATAGCAACCGATAGCGGCGCGCGGAGCAGCGGCAGATCGACGGCGAGCAACAAAAGCCCCACTGGCAGCATCCAGAGCCCCAGAAAGGGCAGGATCGACAAAAGCCCGCCTGCAATCAAAAGCAGCGCGATTGGCAGTCGAATGATCCACCAGCCGCGTGCCCGGATCGTGGTCAGAGGGCGCTGCAGCACAGGCATCTGGTGCTCGATTGCCCGGAATTGGCGCTCAAACCGGGCTCGAACGCGCGCACGGCGCTGCTCTGCCGGGGTCAATGGGGGTTTCGACTCCATGCTGCCCAAATAAGCAGCAAATCGGGACAAGACAATCCGTTCAGAAAAAGCGAGCCGGCGAGAGTGCCGCAACGGTCGCAGCGTCCAGTTCAGGGGCTTGCCCATTGGCAAGCGCTGCCAACAGGCGGCTGGCCGCCGGGGCGGTCTGAAACCCGTAGCCCCCTTGCCCCGCGCACCACAGGAAAGCCGGGTCTGCCGGGTCCGAACCGATGACCAGCGCGCGGTCAGGCGCGAAGCTGCGCAGGCCCGCCCAGGTCGTCTCTGGCCGGGTGACGGGTTCGGTGACCATGTCTTCGTAGCGGGCCAAACCTTCTGCCAGCACAATGTCATCGGCATAGGCATCGGCGGGCTGCATCGGGTCCTCCTCGGAAGGCGAGACCAGCATCTTACCCGCGCTGGGTTTGGCGTAGAAGCCTTCCTCCACGCCATCAATGAAAGGCCAATGGGTCATGTCATGCCCGCCTGGGGCGGCAAGCTGCGCAAAGGAGCGGCGGTAAGGCTGGATGCCCAACGGCTTGAGCCCGGCCATGCGGGCGACCTGATCCGCCCAGGCGCCGGCCGCATTGACCAGCCGCGCGGCGGTGCGGGTTGTGCCGCCCGCAGTCACAGACCAACGCCCCTCTGCCCGTGCGATCTTGGTCACTGGCGCGTCAGTGATGATCTTGGCCCCGCCCGCCCGCGCAGCTTTTGCGTAGCCTTGCACCATCAGATCGGTGTCGAGGTCGAAAATTCCGTCCCGGAAGGCCGCGTAGCCGACCGTGCTGGTATTCAGGATCGGAAACTGCGCCTGCGCATCTGCCACGGAAATCCGGCGCATCTTGAATGCCGGGTATTCGGCCTCGAACGCCGCTTGCTTTTGGTGGCCCGCGATCAGCATCATCGTGCGGGGTGAAAGCAGGCCCTGCGTGTCGAGATACTCATACGAGGCATAGTTCAGCGCGCGGACAATATCATTGCCGTAGTCGCGCAGAAAAATCGCGGCGGAGCGACCGGTCGCATGATAGCCCAGACTGGGCTCGGCCTCCAACAGCGTCACCCGGCCCAGCTTGATCAGTTCAGCAGCGGCTGACAGCCCTGCGATGCCCCCGCCAATGACGAGAAAGTCGCTCACACTTCCTCAAGCCGGTCTGTTGCGGGCGGTGGATCGGGCGTCAACGCGGTGATCTCAGCATAAAGCGCGTCGGTCATCTTGAAGCGCATCGCGGCAAGGGACGGGCCCAGCTGCGCGACCGAGCGGGCCGAGATGATTGGCGCGGCGACCCCGGGGTTATGGGCGACCCAAGCCACGGCGAGGGTTGCGGCGTCTGTGCCGTGGTGCGCCGCAATCTCGGGCAACGCGGCGGCGGCCTCGTGCATCCAGGCGACATCGTATCGCTTCGAATACATCTCGACATCCTTCAGCCGCCCGCCTGATCCAGAGGCATATTTGCCCGTCAGAAGCCCGCCGCCCAAAGGCGAATAGGGCACAACCGCCACGTCTTGATCCATGCAGGCTGGGATGATCTCTACCTCGGCCTGCCGTTTGACAAGATTATACATGGGCTGCAGCACATCGATCTTCAGATCGAACTGCGCGGCAATCCCGCAGGCTTTGACCACCTGCCATGCAGCAAAGTTCGAAATGCCCACATAGCGGAATTTGCCTTGGCCCTTGAGCTCTGCCAGGGCCTCGAAGCTGACCTCCATCGGGGTGTTGGGATCGAAGCGGTGCAGATACATCAGGTCCACTTCGTCCAGCTTCATCCGTTCCAGGCTGACACGGGTGCAGTCAAAAATGGTCTTGCGCGTGTAGGGCCCGTCAAAGGCGATTTTGGTGGCCAGGATCACGTCGTCCCGCTCATGCGCGCAAGCCTCGCCCAGATAGGTTTCGGACACGCCGTCATTATAGACATAGGCCGTATCGAAGAAATTGATCCCGGCCTCGCGGCTGGCCCGGTAGAGCGCATGCGAGGTAGCCTGATCGGCGTTGGAGCCGAATTGCATCGTGCCAAAGCAGAAAGCGGAAGCGGGGGTGCCGGAGCGGGTATAGAGCTGTGTCATGCCCGCGATCGTGGCAGAGGGCGCGGGCCTGCGAAAGTGCAAAGCGCACAGGGCTGGTGATTTCGGTGTGGCCGGGCGGCATCCACGCTGATGTGAACTGGACCCCGGCTCGACAACGGGGCGAGGGCGCGATAGCTCGGGGGCTGAGATGTTTCCTGTGCTGGGGTCTGACGTGATGAACCTGTTTGCCACTGTCCGTTTGGGGTTTGCGGTCTGTGTCGTGGCTTTCGCCGCGGCCTGCTCCGCGCCTGCCCCGCAAAGCGGCAGCGCGCCGGGCTCAGAGACGGCCGAGGTCAGCCGCGATGTGGCAGAGCTTACCGCCGGGCTGCTGGCGATGAGCGCGGATATTGACCCACAAGAGGCCGCGCGCGCGGCCCGCATCGCCTATCGCCATACCGCCACGTTGAAAGAGGCCTACCAGATCACCGACGGGCCGCTGATCCATAACATCAAGGTCAACAACGGCACCAAACCGCGCGGTCTGTGCTGGCATTGGGCCGAAGATATGGAGACCCGTCTGGGCTCCGAGAATTTTGAGACGCTCGAGCTGCACCGCGCCATTGCCAATTATGACAATTGGCGGCTGGAACACTCGACAGTGATCATCAGCGCCAAGGGTGACAGCATGTATGACGGCATGGTGCTCGATCCGTGGCGCAAGGGCGGTACGCTCTTCTGGGAAGGGGTGCGCGCAGACAGGCGTTACAACTGGACCCCGCGCCAAGAAGTCTTTGACTGGAAGCGCGAACGGGGTCTTTTGACAGTGCGCTACGTCACGGCGGCAGGCGGCTAGGCGCTTAACGGCCAGAGGCGTTTTGCATGTCTGGTTCTGCTTGAAATAGCACCAGAATTTCGCACAGGTTGAGGCGTTTCAAAGCCTCGGCACATAGCCGTTTGCCGCACTGACCCATGCGGCATTTTGCGTTTTGCCGCCAGATCTGCTAAGCCTGCAGCATTACACGCCGACCATTTTAAAAAATTTATTGTTGGAGATTATTCATGGCTCTGCATGACCAAACCCGAAATATGTCCGCCGAAACCCGCTATATTGGCAAAGCCCATCCCGGCATGGAGGTACTGGGACCGCTACGCCAATTGCCGGGTGTTTGGCACAGCCGGGGGCGCGGCTGGAACATGATCGCCTTGCCGGTAGCACCCGCGCTGACCGATGGCAGCGCGCCTGCGCCGTTCCGCGTGTTGATGAACCAATATAGCGAGACTCTGAAATTCACGACCGTGGACACGAAAGTGCCCAATCGCGGCATCAAGGCTGGCCCCGGCGGGATTGAGGATGCCACGCAGTTTGTGGTTACGCTCGACTACGAACAGCAGGTTGCGCAAGACGTGGCGGAAGATTTTCCCAAGACCGACCTAGCGGGCGGCAAGGGGCTCGCCATTCACCACGAGCCGGGTCTCTGGCTCAACATGACCAACGAGAAGACCGACAATATCGACATTGCCCGGCTGGCGAATATCCCGCATGGCAACGCTGTCTTGGCGATGGGAACCAGCGATCATTATGCAGGCGGTGCCAGGGAGATTTTCCCGCTCAACGGCGCGATCCATGCGGCTTCCGGCCTGCCCATCGGGCGCTTGCCGCTGGAATTTGACACCGACGCCTATCAGTCGCCTTATCAGCACTACATCGACAATCCGTTTTTCGGGAATGTGCCGCGCGGCTTGCCCGGCTTTCCGGGGTTCAACCCAGCTGACATGAATGCCATTCTGCGCTTTGGCCATGGCGACGGATCGGATGTTGCAACCACGACGCAACTGACCGTCGACAGCACGGTCGAGCGCGGCGGGGTGGTCAACATCCCCTTCATCGAAAAGCAGGCCGATGCGGCCAGCATGAATTCGACCTTTTGGGTGCAGGAGATGAAGGAGAAGGAGACCACGGGCGATCGCAAGGGCAAGCCCAAGCTGCGGCTGCTTTACACGCAGACGGTGATGCTCGACTTCTTTGCCCCGCGCCGTGATGGGCTGCCGGGCAGGGCGGAATGGCCG
>CAYLVP010000014.1:24871-33260 GCA_964387155.1 uncultured Rhodobacterales bacterium
GCTCGACTTCTTTGCCCCGCGCCGTGATGGGCTGCCGGGCAGGGCGGAATGGCCGCATATCTCGATCAACATGCTCGACAAGCTGAGCGACGATCCACATTTCGAGGCGCCTGACCTGCAATCGTAAGGATGTCTGTGTCCGGCGCGGCAGCTTAGCGGCCCGTCGCGCCGGCTGTGTTTCCAGTGCGGAGTGTTGCAATGCCAAAAGATGACGCTTTCAAGAAAGGTCACGGGCCGCAGCTGCCTGAGGCCCTGCCCATGTCTTTCAAGCTGGCCGACCTGACGGTTGGCAAACCAGACCCGCGCGGGCGCATCGTGCGCGACGTGTTATGGTCGCTCGACGGGTTCAAAATCTACAAGACCGATCAAGGGATTTCCCCGTTCTTCTCGGACAATCAAGACCTCGCGGCCATCCAACGGCTGCGCTATTTGGAGCTGGCGGATATCGCTGATTTCAACCATCTGGTGAATGCGGTGCAGCCCTGGCACATCCCGTTCACCAATATCCCGATCCTGCGTCGCGGGGCGGTTCACAGCAGTCAGGTGCAATATGAGCGCGAGCTGGCGCGGTGCCTGGCACAGGCGCTTTTGGGGCATGGTGATACGGCCAATGAGGCGCTGGCGACCCTCGGCAACCGGCTCGCGCATCGTATTTCCAACGGCGCCCGGGTCTGGCATCTGTTTATCAACGTGCTGCTGGTCAGCCTGTTGACTGTGGGTGCCTTCTTCTTTGTCACCTCGGGCTATCAGCCCAAATTCGGGTTCAGCGCCGATAATGTGCGAGAGATTGGCCTGACTGTCATGATGGGCGGGGTCGGGGCGTTGTTTTCGACCACTGTGCGGCTGCAAAGCATGCAGGTCGACGCCACCGTGCCGCTTTACATGCATTGGGTCTATGCCACGCAGCGTGTCATTGTTGGGGCGTTAGGTGCGCTGATCCTGTATTTCGGGTTCAAATCAGGCGTGGTGACGGCGTTGATTGAGCCCGCAACCGGGGGGATCACAGCTGAGACCAAATTCAGCCCCTTCTGGCTGTCCTTCATGGCGGTGCTTGCAGGCTTTTCCGAACGTCTGGTGCCCAATCTGCTGAACAGCAAGGCCGAGGCGTCCGAGCCGAGCCCCCCGCCCTCTGCCACATGACATAGGAACGCCCGCATACGAGATGCGGGCGTTCTGGTTGGGGGCGGCTGCTCGAACCCGCCCCGAGGTTGTTTTGGCTCAGCCTTCGCCCGGGCTTTGCGCAGCGGTCTCAGCGACCATGCGTGTGACCAGCTCGTAGAGCTGTTGTGCGGGCAAACCGTTCGCGGTGTTCTCCGCAATCCAGGCCTCAGCGGCGGGTCTGGCCACGGCCTGGCGAATGTCTTGGATGATCTCATCATGGATCGTCAGCTGCATGATGCCGCGCTTGTTCAGCTCAGGCCCCCAGGCGTCCATCGTTGCGCCATTGTAGGTCGCGACGTAGTGGTCCAAAGCCTCATCCACCGAGGCAGTGAGCGCCTCGCGATGTGCGTCCGACAGGCTGGCAAATGCGATGGAGTTCACCACGACGGGGCAATTCACCGTCCCGGGGTTCAGGTTGGTGGTCCACCAGGTCGCGTTTTCGATGGTGTTGAACGCCATATGGGCATGCGGGGCGAAGCTGACAGCCTCGACCGTGCCATCCGTCATTGCGTCATGCACTTCGGTGGCCGGCAAGCTGATCAGCTCGGAGCCCAGCGAAGAGATGGCTTTCGCGATCCCGCCCGAGGCGCGCACGGTCATGCCCTTGAAGTCTGCCAGCGAGGTGGGCGGAAAGCCCGTGCCAACGATATTGTATTGCGGCAAGGGCGACGGCATCAAAATGGTCGCGTTCCAGCGGGCAAGATCCGCTTTGGTGGCGGGATGGGCATAGACCGCCTTGGAAACCGCGATCTCCTGCTCCAGCGAGCTGACGCCTAGAAAGGGCAGCTCCAGAACGGTGATGGAGGGGTTTTTGTCGCGGTGATAGCCCGCGCAGAACTGTGCCATTTCAAACGCGCCCCGCGACAGACCGTCGAGGTTTTCGCGGCTGTCAGAAAGCCCGCCGTAATCAATGTTCAGCGTAAAACTGCCATCGGTTTTGTCTGCGACCAGCTCTGCCAGTTTCTCCACATGTTCGGTGAAAGCGCGCCTTTTGCCCCAGAGGGAGACATCCCAGCTGACCGTGACCACATCGGTTTGCGACCCCGGACAGGCCTCCCCGAAACACTCGACCTTGTCGGCCGCGACGCGGAGCGCCCCGTATTTGGAACCGATGAAATAGGCGTTCTCGCGGAAATCCAGCAGCTCGCCCGTCAGGTTCACTGTGCCATCCGGTGAGCGCAGGTTGATCTCTTGCGCGCCAGCGAGGGATGGCAGGCAAAGCGCGGATGCGCAGAGCAACGCGGCGCTCATGGTCCGCCGAAAACCTCGCGGCCCCAGCGCGCTAAAAAGTCCTTTGTTGGTAATCTGTGTCATATCTCGTCATGTGCCCCATTAGCTGCCCATGAAGAAACAATGCTTCCCATGGGTTCGTATTGGTGACGCTATGAGCGCAATTTGACGAAAAATAGACAATAAGCCGGTCAAACCATGGCAGTCTGAGCGTCTTTGGGACTTTCGGGGTGTCTTAGCACACCGAGCCGATCAAAACCCCTTTTTGGCAGCGGGCCGGCCGGGATATGGGGCCCACCCGTTGAGGGCAGGCCCGCATCTTTGTGAATCAGTTCGGGATGTCGCCGGTCAGGCCTTCAACATAGAAGTTCATGCCCAGCAGGTCCCCGTCGCTGGCGGTCTCGCCCTCGGCCAGCCAAGGTGTGCCGTCTTGCTTATTCAGCGGCCCGGTAAAGGCGTGGTAAGAGCCATCCGCCAATGCGTCTTTCATGGTCAGGGCTTCTGCCTTCACATCCGCCGGGACCGCATCGGAAATCTCGCCAATACCCACCATGCCTGGGCCAATGCCGTCCCAGGTGTCAGTCGAGTCCCAGGTGCCATCCATCACCGCCTTGACGCGGGCGATGTAGTAGGGTGCCCAGTCATCGATGATTGACGACACGCGCGGCAGCGGGGCGTATTCGCCCATATCAGAGGCCTGACCGAAGGTGATCACGCCCTCCGCCTTTTGGGCTGCGGCTTGTGGCGCGGTGGAATCCGTGTGCTGCAGGATCACGTCTGCGCCTTGCTCGATCAGCGCGGTTGCGGCGTCGGCCTCTTTCGCGGGGTCGAACCATGTGTAGGCCCAGATGATGTTGAACTCGACATCCGGGTTCACGCGACTTGCATGGATATAGGCGGAGTTGATGCCGCGAATAACCTCGGGGATCGGGAAGGAGGCGATGTAGCCGATCTTATTGGTCTTGGTCATCTTGCCCGCGATATGGCCCTGGATGGCGCGGCCTTCATAGAACCGTGCCGAGTAGGTCGACACATTCGGATGCTCGCGCTTATAGCCGGTGGCATGCTCGAACTTCACATCCGGGAATTTGGCCGCAACCGCGTTGGTCGGGTCCATATAGCCGAAGGAGGTGGTGAAGATAATGTCCGCACCCTGCAGCGCCATCTGGGTGATCGCGCGTTCGGCGTCTGCGCCTTCCGGCACGTTTTCCTGATAGACGGTCTCGACCTTGTCGCCAAAGGCGGCTTCCACGGCGAGGCGGCCCTTGTCATGCTCATAGGTCCAGCCGCCGTCACCGATGGGGCCCACATAGATGAAACCAACTTTGGTTTTCGCGTGGCCATCGGCAAAGCCGGCGGTGCTGAGCGCCATGACAGCGGCGCCAGCGGCAAGAAGTGTTCTGCGTTTCATGTGGTATCTCCCCAGTTAGACTTAGCAGCTTTTCGCCTCAGGATGAGGCGTGGAATTGGCGTCCCAGGCAAGCGGGCGCGGACAGCGCGGCCTTGGCCCTGCCAGAGGACATGATCACCAGCACGGCGATGGTTATCAGATAGGGCGACATGGACAAGTACTCCACCGGGATATTGGCCCCTGCGGCTTGCAGATTCAGCTGCAACACCGTCACGCCGCCAAAAAGATAGGCACCCAGCAAAACCCGAAAGGGCCGCCATGCGCCGAAGACCACGATGGCCAGCGCAATCCAGCCCGCGCCTGCGGTCATCCCTTCCGTCCATTGCGGCACCCGCACGAGGCTCAGATAGGCCCCGCCCAGCCCCGCGCAGGCCCCGCCGAACATGATCGCCATCAGGCGGACCCGCACGACCTTGTAACCGAGTGCGTGTGCCGCGTCGTGGTTCTCCCCCACGGCGCGCAGGATCAGCCCCGCGCGGGTGAATTTCAGCACCGCCCAGGTGGCCACGACCAGCGCGAGGGCCAGGTAGACGATGATGTCTTGATTGAAGAGCACAGGGCCGAGGAACGGGATCTCAGACAGGACCGGGATATCCAATTTCTCTGTCGCGGGTGGGCGGATGCCAACATAGCCCTGCCCCATCAGCGCGCTGAGCCCCAGCCCGAACAGCGTGAGCCCCAGCCCCGTGGCGACCTGGTTTGACAGGAAATACTGCGTCAGGATGCCAAAGAGCAACGATAGGGCCGCGCCCCCCGCAGCAGCGGCCAGAAAGCCCATAGCGGGCGACCCGGTTTCGACCGCAATCGCAAAGCCACAGATCGCGCCGGTGATCATCATGCCTTCGACGCCGAGGTTCAACACGCCGGATTTCTCGACGATCAATTCCCCAATCGCCGCCAATATGATCGGCGTCGCGGCCACCATGAGCGAGGCGATGAGGAGGGTGGGGGAGATTGATGAGAGATCCATGTCGATCCTAGAACGGTCCAAAGTAGAAGCTAATTTGAGCCGTGATCCCGACGAAAAGCCCAAGCCCAAGACATATCCAGAACATCACACGCGCGATTTTGGTTTTTGTCTTGGATGGTTGCGGTCCAAAAAATGCAACTAGTAGCTTTTCATCGGCAAAGGCACGGATGTTGGCGTTGATTATGAAGTGAAGCGGAATGGCGATGAACGCAAATAGGGCGATGACCATAACACCTATACCACTTGCTGAATATTGCTCGATATTGGTCACGATATTTGGGATAACGCGGGTTGCTATCCCGAGGAAAAGGCCCGCCAGAAGACCGCAAACGGCTTGGAACAAGACTAGCGGCATTGTGTGTGAGCTTCGCCGAAACATCACACCACCTCCCTCTTGCCAAAACGCACCCGGAAATTCGTCAGCACATCCACCGCCAGCAGGAAGAACAGAAGCATCCCCTGAAACGCCTGAATGGCCGCTGCGGGCAGGCCGAGCGAGCTTTGCGCGGCCTCGCCGCCGATATAGGTGAGCGCCAGAAGCAGCCCGGCCAGCAGAATACCCACCGGGTGCAACCGGCCCAGGAACGCCACGATGATCGCTGTAAACCCGTAGCCCACGTTGAAATCAATGCTGATCTGTCCTGCAGGGCCTGAGACCTCGAACAGTCCGGCCAGACCCGCCAATGCGCCAGACATGCCGAGGCAGAACAGCACCAACCGCGCCGGGTTCACCCCCCCAAAGCGCGCCGCGCGCGGCGCCTGGCCCGCCAGCTTGATCTGGTAGCCCAACTGGTGGCGGGCCAGCAGCACATAGGCGAAGATCACCGCGATGAAGGCCGCGACCACGCCCCAATGCATGCCGGTGCCTGCGATGATCTCCTCGTTGAAGCCTGCGGGGTAGCTGCGGAAATTGCGCGAGCCAGGGAAGCCCGCCCCGTCCGGGTTGCGCAGCGCGCCCAGCGCCATGGAGGCCAAAAGGAACTCCGCCACATAGACGAGAAGGAGGGAGACAAGGATTTCGTTGGTGTTGAATTTGACCCGCAAGAGCCCCGGGATCATCGCCCACAAAAACCCGCCCAAAGCGCCGAATATCACCATGAGTGGAAAGACAATGAAACTGTCCAAGGGGTAGAGTGCCAAGCCCACGGCCGCGCCGCAAATGGCCCCCACGATATACTGCCCCTCCGCTCCGATGTTCCAGACGCCTGCGCGGAAGCCCAGCGACAGGCCAATGGCGATCAGGATCAGAGGCCCGGCCTTGATCAGAAGCTGGCCGCGGTAATAAAAGGCGAACTCTCCAAAGAGCGGGTCCCAGAAAATCGTGCGGATCGCCGCGACCGGGTCCTTGCCCAGGGCCGCGAACATCAGCCCACCCGCGATCATCGTCAGAAACACAGCCAAAGGCGGCGTGGCCCAGGACCAGAGTTTCGAGGGCTCGCGGCGTTTCTCCAGCGCGATCACGGCATACCCATCACTGTTCCAAAAATATCCAAATCCTGACCGTCACGCATGCGCCGCCTCCAGATCATGGGCGCCACCCATCATCAGCCCGATCTTGTCGACGCTCAGCCCCGCCGTGGCAACGGGGTCCGTCAGCTGCCCTGCGTTCAAGGCGGCAAAGCGATCAGAGATTTCCATCAGCTCATCGAGATCCTGGCTGATGACGATGATTGCCGCCCCTTCGGCGGCAAGATCGAGCAGCGCCTGGCGGATCGCCGCAGCGGCGGCCGCGTCCACCCCCCAAGTGGGCTGGTTGACCACCAGGACCTCCGGGTTTTGCATAATCTCCCGCCCGATCACGAATTTCTGGAGGTTGCCGCCCGATAGCGCGCGCGCCGCCGTGTGGGCCCCGGGCGTGCGGACGTCGAAGGTAGAGATCACATCCTGCGCAAATCTGCGCGCGCCGGCCCAGTTCAAAAACCCGTTCTGCGCCAACGACATGCGGACCGTGCCGGTCAGCACGGCATTCTCCGTCAGGCTCATATCGGGGGCTGCGGCGTGGCCCAGACGTTCCTCTGGGGCGGCGAGCATGCCGATCTGGCGACGCCGTGTGACGCCCATGGCTCCAACATCAGCCCCTTGGAAATAGACCTGATCGGGAGGGGCGAGGACTTCGCCCGACAACGCCGCTGTCAGCTCGTCCTGGCCATTGCCAGCCACACCGCCAATGCCCAGAACTTCGCCGCGCAGCACCGAACAGGTGACATTTTTGAGCGAGACGCCAAAGGCGGTGGGCGCGGGCAAGGACAGGCCACGCAGCTCAAGCGCCACATCGGCCGCGATATCATGCGGGGTGCGTGCGGGCACGTGAAGCACCGCGCCAACCATCAGCTCGGCCATGGTGCGGGCGCTTTCCTCACGCGGGTTGCAGGTCGCCACGTTCTTGCCGCCGCGCAAGATGGTGGCCGTGTCACACAGCCTGCGGATTTCTTCCAGCTTGTGCGAGATATACAGGATCGCGGTCCCCTCGCTCTTCAGCTTCGCAAGCGTCTGAAACAGGATTTCGACCTCTTGCGGGGTCAGCACTGAGGTGGGCTCGTCCATGATCAGAAGCTTGGGGTTTTGCAGCAGGCAGCGGATGATCTCGACCCGCTGCCGTTCACCGGCGGACAGATCGCCCACCAGCCGCCCCGGGTCGAGCGGCAGGCCATAGGCATTGGAGACCTCCGTGATCCGCGCCGCCAGATCGCGCATCTTGGGGGGGTGCTCCATCCCTAGGGCAATGTTTTCGGCGACATCCAGCGCCTCAAAAAGCGAGAAATGCTGAAAAACCATCGCAACGCCAGAGGCCCTTGCGGCACGCGGCTCTGTCGGGGTGAAGGGCGCGCCATGCAGCGTCATTGTCCCGCTGTCAGGTGCAACAAGGCCGTAGATCATCTTGACCAATGTGGATTTGCCCGCGCCGTTTTCGCCCAGTAGCGCATGCACCTCGCCGGGCTGGATACTCAGCGACACCGCGTCATTGGCAATGACGCCGGGATAGGCCTTGGTCAGCCCCTCAAGCTTCAGCAGCGCGCTCATTGCGTCCCCCTCGTGCGCGGCGGTCCTCCTCGGCGCGCAGCGACATGATTAACGCGCGCGCCACGCCCAAAGCAATAGCTTGCGGATGTTTGCCAAGGGCAGGCTCGCCAATCGGGCAGGTGATTGCGGCAATCTCCGCCGGGCTGTGGCCAAGCGCCGCCAAGCGGCTCTGAAACCGTGCCCATTTGGTCGCTGACCCGATCAGCCCCGCGCTGCGAAACCCGTGGCGCAGCAGCTGGTGGCATAGGTCCAGATCAAGGCTATGCGCGTAGGTCAGTACCAGATGATGCGCGTCTTTGGGGGCAAGAGTGACCGCCGCAGCCGGGTTTGGCACCGGCAACAGCCTCACCCCCCGGGCCGGCGTGTCCGGGTATCGCGCGCGGGCGGTGTCGACCCATGTGATGTCCAGCTCGGGCAGGGGGGCCAGCGCGCCGATCAAGGCGCGGCCCACATGCCCTGCGCCCCAAACCCAAAGCGGGTGCTTTTGTGCTGACAAGGGCTCTGCCAGCCAGCCCTGCGCAAAGAGCGCGCCGGCAGGCTCCGCCCCGTTGCGCGCCTGCGCCCGCAGGCGGGTCATTGACAGCGGCTCCGCCAAA
>CAYLVP010000014.1:33360-43616 GCA_964387155.1 uncultured Rhodobacterales bacterium
CGCCCCGTTGCGCGCCTGCGCCCGCAGGCGGGTCATTGACAGCGGCTCCGCCAAAAACCCCTCGCAACGGCGGATATAGAGCCCCTGATCGCTAGTGACCCCGTCCAAAGCCTCCGCGTCAAAAACTTCTGACACCAAGGTCACCGCGCCGCCGCAACATTGTCCCAATGCCGGGCCGAGTGGCAGGCGCTCGACACGCGGCGCGCTTTGCGACAACCGCTTTCGCAGCCGCTCAACCGTTTCAAACTCAAGCGCCCCGCCGCCAATCGTGCCCTCTTGCCCCTTAGCCCATACCAGCATGGAGGTCCCCGTCTCGCGCGGGGCAGAGCCTGCATGACCCGCAATTACGATCCGGCCCACGCGCCCGTGCTGCGCGACGGCTTTTTGCAGCTGCGCCAGGTCGAAGCTCATCCGCGCACCCGTGTGATGGCGGCCAGGACCCGTTCCGGCGTCGCGGGCGCGTCAAGCTCCGGGTATCCCGCCCCACAACTCGCTATTGCGTCCGACAGGGCCATCAGCGCCGAGATGCCCAGCATCAAAGGGGGCTCCCCCACGGCTTTCGAGCGGTATATCGTCTGTGCCGGGTTCTCGCCCTCCCAAAGCGCCACATTGAATATCTCAGGCCGGTCAGAGGCGCATGGTATCTTGTAGGTTGCAGGCGCGTGGGTTTCCAGCGCGCCTGTGTCGTCCCAGACCAGCTCTTCCATGGTCAGCCAGCCTGCGCCCTGGACAAAGCCGCCCTCAATCTGGCCAATATCCAGCGCCGGGTTCAGCGATGCGCCGCAATCATGCAGAATGTCGGTGCGCAGGATGCGGTTCTCGCCTGTCAGCGTGTCGATCACCACTTCGCTCACCGCCGCGCCATAGGCGAAGTAGAAAAATGGGCGGCCCTCGCCCTTGATGCGGTCCCAGGCGAGCTCGGGTGTTGCATAGAACCCTGTGGCCGAAAGGGAGATGCGGTTGAGATAGGCATCGGCGACGGCCTCCTCAAAGCGCATCACGCGGTCGCTGGTTGTCACCTTGCCGTCTGCGAAAACCGCTTCGCCGCCCAGATGCGCAGACATCCGGTCGCGGATCGTCTCGCAAGCCGCTTTGACCGCCATGCCGTTCAGGTCCGAGCCCGAGGAGGCCGCCGTGGCCGAGGTGTTGGGCACCTTGCCCGTATCTGTCGCGGTGATCTGGACGCGGTCGAGCGCGACCCCAAAAACACTGGCTGCGACCTGGGCCACTTTGGTAAACAGCCCTTGCCCCATTTCGGTGCCGCCATGGTTCAGATGGACCGAGCCGTCTTGGTATACATGCACCAGCGCGCCCGCCTGGTTGAGATGCGTGAGCGTGAAGGAGATGCCGAATTTCACCGGTGTCAGCGCGATCCCGCGCTTCAGGATGGGCTGCTTGGCGTTCCATTTTGCAACCACCTCGCGGCGTGCGCCATACTCAGCCCGCGCGGCCAATTCCCCCACAAGCTCGCCAAGAATGCTGTCTGTGACCTCCATTCCGTAGGGCGTGACCTGTCTCTCCATTTGATTGGAAATACTCAAATGCGACGCGTAAAAATTGCGCTGCCGGACCTTCAGGGGGTCGATCCCCAGATAATGGGCCATATGATCCATCACCCGTTCGATCCCGACCATGCCCTGTGGGCCGCCAAAGCCACGGAAGGCGGTGTTGCTTTGCGTATTGGTTTTCAACCGATGCGACGTGATGCGTGCTGCGGGCAGGTGATAGGCATTGTCCGCATGCAGCATGGCGCGGTCGGCCACGGGCAGCGACAGGTCCTGCGCCCAGCCGCAGCGGACATATTGGGTAAAATCCACCCCATGCAACTGCCCCTCATCATCAAAGCCCACATCGTATTCGATGCGGAACTCGTGTCGCTTGCCGGTGATGACCATGTCATCGTCCCGGTCATAGCGCATCTTGACCGGGCGGCCTGTCCGCTGCGCCGCGACCGCGCAGGCCACGCAAAGCGCGTTGCCCTGACTTTCTTTGCCGCCAAAGCCGCCGCCCATGCGCCGGACCTCGACACGTACCGCGTTCATCGGTTTGCCCAGCGCCTCGGCCACTTTATGCTGGATCTCGGTCGGATGCTGCGAGGAGGCATGCACCACCATTTCGCCCCCGTCCTGAGGAAGCGCGAGGGCTGCATGCCCTTCGAGGTAGAAATGCTCCTGCCCGCCGATCTCTATACTGCCTTTGACCCGGTGCGGCGCGGCATCAAGCGTGGCGCTCACGTCGCCCTTGGCATAGATGCGGGGGCCGTCTTCGAAACGGCTATCGGCCTGCAAAGCATCATCAATCGTCAGAAGCGGTGTTTTTTCATCATAGCTCAGCCTGCCAAGGCGCGCCGCCTTGCGTGCGGCCAGATGGCTTTCGGCCACGACCAGAAAGATCGGTTGGCCCACATAATGCACCTCACCCTTCGCCAGAAGTGGCTCATCATGGGCGGAGGGGGAGACGTCATTATCATGGGGCAGATCCGCAGCTGTCAGCACGGCCACAACGCCGGGGGCCGCGCGCACCGCATCCAAATCCATCTCCGTGATCGTCCCACAGGCGACGGTCGAAAGGCCAAAGGCCAAATGCAGCGCATTGGCAGGCGTGGGCAGGTCATCGGTGTAGCGGGCTGCGCCCGTGACATGCAGCGGCCCACTGTCATGGGGTTTGGAGCTGCCGACACTCATGCCCGCACGTCCAGGACATTCGCGGCTTGGCCCTGATCTTCGGCGAAGTAGCGCTGCAAAAGGGCTTGGGCCACCTGCAGCCGATAGGCGGCAGAGGCGCGCATGTCGCTGAGCGGCTCGAAATCCTGTGCGAAGGCCGCCTGCGCGCTGGTCGCGGTGTCTTGGGTCCAAGCTTGCCCAGTCAAAGCGGCCTCAACCGCGCTGGCCCGCTTGGGCACCCCGGCCATGCCGCCAAAGGCAACCCGGGCGGAAGACACATGCCCATCTTCCACGACAATATTGAAGCACCCGCACAGCGCCGAGATGTCCTGATCGAACCTCTTCGAGATCTTGTAACACCGCAGCCGGTCCGGCTGCCGCGGGATAGTGACATATTCGACAAACTCACCCGGCGCCCGGTCTTGTTTGCCATAAGCCAGGAAGAAATCCTCAAACGGCATGTGACGCCGCTCCTCGCCCTTTCTCAAGTGCAACGTCGCTCCCAGGGCGATCAATGCGGGAGGGCTGTCGCCAATGGGCGAGCCGTTGGCAATATTGCCGCCAATCGTCGCCGCATTGCGCACTTGGACCGAGCCGTAGCGTCGCAGCATCTCGGCGAAAGACGGGTGAATATCGCGCATCGCCTGCAGCACCTGCGTCATCGTGCAGGCCGCGCCGATCTTGATTTCCTGCGCGCCAAGTTCGACCTGCTGCAGGTCGGTGCAGCGCCCAAGAAAGGCGACCGTCTCTAGGCAGCGCAATTGCTTTGTGACCCAAAGCCCGACATCCGTGGCTCCGCCGATCAAGGTCGCGTCAGGATGTGCGGCATACCACTCCGCCAGCTCATCCGCGCTTTGCGGGGCGGGGAAGGGGGAGGGGCCGCTTTCGGCCAATGCGGGCTCCTCCATCCAGTCAGGCACGGGCGCGCTTTCTGCGGCCTCCGCGGCACGCAGGATCGGCGCGTAGCCGGTGCACCGACACAGATTGCCCGCAAGCTGGTCACTGTGATCCCTGGCCCCGTTCTTATGCGCCGCTGCCATCGAGGCGATGAAGCCGGGCGTGCAAAACCCGCATTGCGACCCGTGATGCGCCACCATGGCCTTTTGGACGGGGTGCAGGCTGCCCTCGGGCCCGGCGATTCCCTCGACGGTGCGCACCGCGCGGCCATGCAGCTGTCCCATGAACAGGATGCAGGCATTCATCGCGCGAGCCGCGCCGTCCGGGCCGGTCACTATCACCGAACACGCCCCACAATCGCCTTCATTGCAGCCTTCCTTCGTGCCGGTCAGGCCGCGCCGCTCTCGCAGAAAGTCAAGCAGCGTCTCGGTCACGCCTGTCTCGGCGCGCACGGTTTCCCCGTTCAGAAGAAACGTCACCATATGAAAAATAGCCCCGCCGCGTTACCCGTTGGTCCGTCATCATAGGGCGCGGTCGATGCGGCGTAGACCACGCGATGAGGGTTTGGCACGCAGCCTAGGCCGGGGATTAAGGCTTTGGCAACCCTGCCGCGGCACGCGCACAGTCTGGCCATCAAATTGCACATATTAAAGGCGATTAACTCTGTATCTGCTGATTCACCTGACTGATTGAGTGCTGCCATGCTTAAGAGAATCCTGTCGCGCGATATTTCGTCTAGGGCCATCCGTGCCCTTGACCCCACTGCCCAGCCTGCGACACCGCCGGAGGCAGCCCCCAAACCCACCACCAGCGCCGCCAACCCCGAGCCGCCAAAGCGCAAGCCGCGCAGCATGCGCGACTCTGATATCAAGGACGAGCATGGGCGTTCGGCCGAAGAAATCGCGGCGGAAGCCGCCAAGGAGTTCGACATCGACGCGGTCGTGCGCAAAGCGGGCATGACACCGGCGGCCGCCGCGCAACCTGTGGCGCCCGCGGTCCCGGTTTCGGCAGCAGCATCTGTTGCGCCTGCGCCTGTGGCGGCTCCCGCACCCCAGCCCGTGGCGCAAGCGGCACCTGCGGCCCCACCAGCGCCAACATTTGCACCGGCGACTGCCAACCGGGTCGAGATCAAATCGGGCCACATCTTTCAACTCGGCGCGTCGACGCAGGATATCCAGCGCACGCGTGCTGCGCGCAATGCCTATTGGGATGCCGTCGGGCAGTCTGATCCCGAACTTTTGGGCTATCCGGTGTCCCCACAAGTCATGGGTCAGCCCGCCTGGCCGACCCAGCATCAAAATTTCCGCCTTGTCCGCACGGAGGGGAGCGTGATCATCGCCTCCGAAGGGCTCAGCGATCCCTTTGGCCCGTTCACCGCTAAGTCCGGTGTCAACGGCTTCGGGTTAGAAGTTTTTGTCGAACTGGTCGGCTGGCAGGCGCAAACCGCCAGCGACATTCGCAAAAGCTGGGCATTCAAGGCGGTGGAATATGTGGCCCGGGTGGCCGCCTATGCCGAGACGCTGAACGACGCCATTGCGGGGCATGAGACCATTTCGCTCGACCTGCCGATGACATGTGTGCCGGATGGCTGGGTCGTGCCCGGCGTGGCAGACCCTGCAGGTGCGCTGTTGAATGTGGCCCAGCCACCTGGCCGAAGCGCCATGACGGGGATGCCCCTCTCGCCCGTGGCGGTTGTGCCGGTGACGCCGATTTATCCCGAAGAGCTGGAAACCTGCGTTCTGGAAGGCGCCTCAGAACGGCGCGCGCTTGCGAATGATCTGCTGACCTCGGGCTCTGGGCACCGGATGAACACCACGCGCAAGAGCCTGCGCTAACACTACATCTTCCGCTCGCCCTGCTGGACCGCTACTTTAGGTGGTATGAGCACTGATCCCCGATTCATTCACCTGCGCGTCCATACCGAGTATTCACTTCTCGAAGGCGCGATCCGCGTCAAGAAGCTGCCCGGCATGTGCCAGGATGCGCGGATGCCCGCCGTGGCCATCACCGACACGAATAACATGTTCGCCGCGTTGGAGTTTTCCGAATATGCGGCCGGGGCAGGGGTGCAGCCCATCATTGGTTGTCAGGTAGATGTCACCTACGAACAGGTCGGCCCGGGCGAAAAGCCTCGTCCCCCCGCACCCATCGTGCTGCTGGCGCAAAACGAGCGCGGCTATGAAAACCTGATGAAGCTCAATTCCTGCCTGTATCTCGATGCAGAGGGGCAGCTGCCGCAGGTCAGCCTGGCAGAGCTTGCGCAATATCACGAAGGGCTGATCTGTTTGACCGGTGGCCCGGATGGGCCAATCGGGCGGCACTTGCGCAACGGGCAAGCACCCAAGGCGGAAGAGTTTTTGCGGCAACTGGCCCAAACCTACCCTGACCGGCTGTATGTAGAGCTGCAGCGCCACCCGGGCGAAGATGGTTTGCCTGAGGCGGAACGCATGTCTGAGCGCGGCCATGTCGAAATGGCCTATGCAATGGGCCTGCCATTGGTCGCAACCAACGATGTCTACTTTCCAAAATCGAACATGTACGAGGCGCATGACGCCCTGATCTGCATTGCGGAAGGGGCCTATGTCGACCAGCAGGGCGCGCGGCGCAAACTGACGCCGCAGCACTATTTCAAGACCCCGCAAGAGATGGCAACTTTGTTTGCTGACCTACCGGAAGCATTGGAAAATACTGTTGAGATCGCGCGCCGATGCGCCTTCAAAGCCTATAAGCGCGACCCGATCTTGCCGAAATTTGCGGATGACGAAATCGAGGAATTGCGCCGCCAGGCGGTGGAAGGATTGAAAGCACGCCTTGCCGTTATCCCACATGCAGCCCCCGTCGAGGAATATGAGAAGCGGCTGGAGTTCGAGCTGGGCATCATCGAAGGCATGGGGTTCCCGGGTTACTTCCTGATCGTGGCGGATTTCATCAAATGGGCGAAGGATCAGGATATTCCCGTCGGGCCCGGCCGGGGCTCTGGCGCGGGGTCTTTGGTGGCCTATGCGCTGACGATTACTGATTTGGATCCATTGCGTTATAGCCTGCTCTTCGAGCGGTTCTTGAACCCGGAGCGGGTCTCGATGCCCGATTTCGACATTGATTTCTGCATGGACCGGCGGGAGGAAGTGATCCGCTACGTGCAAGAGAAATACGGCCGCGACAAAGTAGGGCAGATCATCACCTTCGGCGCGTTGCTTTCTAAAGCCGCTGTTCGCGATATCGGGCGGGTGCTGCAAATGCCCTATGGCCAGGTTGACCGCCTGTCCAAGATGATCCCGGTTGAAGGCGTGAAACCTGTCAGCATTGAGAAGGCCTTGGCCGACGAACCTAAACTGCGCGAAGAGGCCAAAAACGAAGAGGTCGTGGCGCGGCTATTGGACTACGGCCAGCAAGTTGAAGGGCTGCTCAGAAACGCCTCTACCCACGCGGCAGGCGTCGTGATCGGGGACCGTCCGTTGGATGCGCTCGTCCCGCTCTATCAGGATCCGCGATCTGACATGCCTGCCACCCAATTCAACATGAAATGGGTCGAACAAGCGGGGCTGGTGAAGTTCGACTTTCTGGGCCTGAAGACGCTGACGGTGATCCAGAACGCAATCGACCTGCTTGACCGGCCTTTGCATATCGCAGCAGACGGGACGCAGATTTACGACCCCCCCGCAGGGGCAGAGGACGATATCGGCGCGATCCCGCTGGATGATCAAAAGAGCTATGATCTTTACTCATCTGCCAAGACGGTCGCGGTGTTTCAGGTGGAAAGCTCGGGCATGATGGACGCGCTCAGGCGGATGAAACCCACCTGCAACGAGGATAACGTGGCGCTGGTTGCGCTTTACCGGCCCGGCCCGATGGAGAATATTCCAACCTATTGCGAAGTGAAGAACGGGCTGAAAGAGCTTGAATCCATTCACCCTTTGATCGACCACATCCTGGCTGAGACGCAAGGCATTATCGTCTATCAGGAACAGGTGATGGAGATCGCGCAAGTCATGGCGGGCTATTCGCTTGGCGGTGCTGACCTTTTGCGCCGGGCCATGGGTAAGAAAATCAAAGAGGCGATGGATGCTGAGCGACCCAAGTTCGAGGACGGCGCGAAGAAGAACGGCGTTGATGCGAGGAAGGCACGCGAAGTCTTTGACCTTCTTGAGAAATTCGCCAATTACGGCTTCAACAAATCCCACGCCGCAGCCTATGCCGTGGTCAGCTACCAGACGGCGTGGTTGAAGGCGAACCACCCGGTAGAGTTCATGGCCGGGGTGATGAATTGCGACCTGCATCTGACCGACAAGCTAGGCGTTTACAAAGAAGAGATCGTCAAAACGCTGGGGATCGAGATCGTGCCGCCTTGCGTGAACCGCTCCGGCGCGACGTTTACCGAAGCGGAAGGCAAGGTGGTTTATGCGTTGGGCGGATTGAAGAATGTGGGCGTTGAGGCGATGCGGCTCGTCACTGACGCGCGCGTGGTAGACGGTGTCGAGAAACCCTTTGCGACCGTGTTCGATCTTGCCCGCCGGGTCGACCTGAAGCGTGTCGGCAAGCGACCTTTGGAGATGCTGGCCCGTTCTGGTGCCTTCGATCAGCTCGATCCCAACCGCCACCGGGTCTTTGCCTCGCTGGACGGGCTAGTGCAATATTCGGCCGCGATCCATGAACAACGCGCGTCGAACCAGGTGTCGCTGTTTGGCGAGGCGGGCGACGACCTGCCCGAGCCGCGCCTCGCCCCGGTCGAAGATTG
The DNA here is from genome assembly GCA_964387155.1 of uncultured Rhodobacterales bacterium. Lineage (GTDB taxonomy): Bacteria > Pseudomonadota > Alphaproteobacteria > Rhodobacterales > Rhodobacteraceae > Litoreibacter. The sequence continues at coordinate 41,656 of CAYLVP010000014.1, forward strand.
GCTGCCCAGTGAACGGCTGGCTCAGGAGTTTACGGCGATTGGCTTCTACCTGTCAGGCCACCCGTTGGACGATTACAGCCTCGTGTTGAAACGCAAAGGCGTGCTGGCCCTCAGCGAAATCGAGGAAAAGGTGCAATCCGGCGCGATCATCGCAAAGCTGGCGGCCACGATATCGGGCAGGCAGGAACGTAAATCCGCGCGCGGCAACCGGTTTGCCTTCGTTCAGGGCTCTGACCCTTCGGGCATGTTTGAGGTCACGGTGTTCTCGGACACGCTGGAGGCCGCGGGCGATCATTTGATGCCGGGCAACAATGTCGTGTTGACGGTAGAGGCGACCTATGAGGCCGAGCAGCTGAAGCTTCTGTGCCGCGGCGCGCAGCCCATTGACGGGGCCGTGGATGCCGGGTCCATGGGTCTTAAGATTTTTGTCGAGGATGACACAGCCATCGGCTCGATCGCCTCGGTGCTGGAGCGGTCGCGCGCCGATACCTCCATTCGGGCGCGGGGTCCGGTCTCTCTGTGCCTGATGAACCCGGAGCTTCCAGGCGAGGTTGAGGTTGACCTGGGCGGTCAATTCGCGATCAACCCAAAGGTGAAAGGGGCCATCAAGTCCTTGGGCGGCGTTGTGATGGTGGAAGAGATTTAGCGCGGGCAGAGTTTCAAATAGGGTCTGGGATCAAAGCCTTACGGGAAACATTGGCTCAGCGCTTGCTCCGGCAGCTCTCATCCTTGACGCAATTCTCGGTCTAATAATGCGGTGGGCGTTCGTCACCGAGCACGACATGCCCGCCCGCATCCTGCTGGCGTTCGACCTCCCGCTCCATCAACAGGCGCACGCGGTTGGTCAGTAGCGCGATTTCCTTCTCCTGCCGGGCGACGATGTCGGACATCTCGTCCACCGTACGGGTCAGGTGAGCCAGCTTTTCTTCAAATTTGGTCGCGTCAGTCATGTCGCCCCCTTTGGCAGGTTGCTTGTTTCTCGTCCAGCCCTTCGCTAAAGCGGGCGCCAAGAATTCACGCAAGGTCGACCCCCATGGCAAAAGTCAAAAAGCAGCCGCGCCCCAAGGCCGAGACCCCGAAAGGGTTTCGTGACTATTTCGGTGCGGAGGTGGCCCAGCGCAAGGCGATGCTGGATCAGATTGCACAGGTCTACCAGCTTTACGGCTTTGATGCTCTGGAAAGCTCGGCGGTGGAAACAGTGGAGGCATTGGGCAAGTTCCTGCCCGATGTGGACCGGCCCAACGAGGGCGTTTTCGCCTGGCAGGAAGAGGACGATTGGCTGGCCCTGCGCTACGACCTGACGGCCCCCTTGGCCCGCGTCTATGCGCAGTTCCGCAACGACCTTCCCACGCCCTACCGCCGCTTTGCCATGGGGCCGGTGTGGCGCAACGAAAAGCCCGGGCCAGGGCGGTTTCGGCAGTTTTATCAATGCGATGCGGATACAGTCGGCGCACCGTCTGTGGCTGCTGATGCCGAGATCTGCGCGATGCTTTCGGATGTTCTGGAGGCCGTCGGGATCGAGCGTGGCGATTACCTGATCCGGGTGAACAACCGCAAGGTTTTGAACGGAGTTTTAGAGGTCATGGGCTTGTCCGAAGATGCGCGCCGTGACGACGTCCTGCGCACAATCGACAAATTCGACAAGGTCGGTGAAGCGGGTGTCCGCGCGCTTTTGACCGTGGGTCGCACTGACGCGTCGGGCGCTGAGATTGACGGGGTCGGGCTGACCGAAGACCAGGCAAAACCTGTGTTGGCCTTTCTCACCGCAAAACAAGACAGCGGTGATGGCACACTTGCCAAGCTGCGCGACGCTGTGGGCGACAGTCCTATCGGCAATGAAGGAATTGAGGAGTTGGCTCAGATCGCCGCGCTGTTGGAGGCCCAAGGCTACGGCCCCGACCGCATCGTCATCGACCCCTCCGTCGTGCGCGGCCTTGGCTACTACACCGGCCCGGTCTACG
>CAYLVP010000014.1:43716-59332 GCA_964387155.1 uncultured Rhodobacterales bacterium
GTCATCGACCCCTCCGTCGTGCGCGGCCTTGGCTACTACACCGGCCCGGTCTACGAGGCGGAGCTGACCTTTGAGATCAAGGACGAGAAAGGCCGCCCGCGTCAATTTGGCTCCGTCGCGGGTGGCGGGCGCTATGACGATCTGGTCAAGCGCTTCACGGGCCAAACCGTGCCCGCGACCGGCGTTTCAATCGGGGTGGACCGGCTGTTGGCGGCGCTGCAGGTCAAAGGCCGACTCGACAAGGCGACAGTGGGCCCTGTGATTGTGACCGTGATGGACCGGGACCGCATGTCCGACTATCAGGCCATGGTGGGGGAGCTGCGCGCCGCAGGCATTCGGGCAGAGGTTTATCTGGGCAATCCGAAGAACTTCGGCAACCAGTTGAAATACGCGGATAAGCGTAATGCGCCCGTGGCGGTGATCGCAGGCTCCGAAGAATTTGAGCAGGGCGTTTTGCAGATCAAGGACCTCGTGCTTGGGGCCAAGATCGCTGAGACCGCCACCCATGAGGAATGGAAAGAGCAGCCCGCCCAGTTCGAGATCAAACGCAGCGATCTCGTTCGCAAAATCAGCGAGATGCTGGACAGCTGAGATGGCCGATGCCGCCGAGATACGCGCTGAGGCGGACCGCCTGTTTGCGCTTTTCCAAAAGGCCGGGGCCCGGCCGGTTGAGACGGCATTGCTGCAACCTTCGGAGGTGTTGCTCGACCTTTACGGCGAGGACATTCGCGCGCGTGCCTATGTCACCAGCGACGCGGTGCTGGGCGAGCAGATGTTGCGCCCCGACTTCACTGTTCCAATCGTGCAAGCCCATATGACCGAAGGGGCGGAGCCCGCCCGCTACACATATAGCGGCGCGGTGTTTCGCCAGCAGGAAGCAGGCACAGGCCGTGCCAGCGAGTTCTTGCAAGTGGGCTACGAGGTGTTTGACCGCGCGGCCCCGCTGGAAGCGGATGCCGAAGTTTTCGCACTTTTTTCCGACGCGCTAGAAGGCGCCGGGCTGACCGCCTCCATCGGTGATATCGGCATTCTGATAGCGGCGGTTCAGGGACTGACCACGTCTGAGCGCCGCCGCGCGGCCCTGATGCGTCACATCTGGCGGCCGGCCCGGTTTCGGGCGCTGCTTGATCGGTTTTCTGGCAAAGGACCCAGCCCGGAGGGACGGGCGGAGCTGATCGAGGCGCTCGACGGGCTTGACCTGGCGCAGATCGTGCAAGGCGCTGGACCCGAGATCGGTATACGCAGCGCGCGGGAGGTCGCAGATCGCCTTGACGCGCTGCGCGAAGATGCAGAGGTGGCCCCCATCCCGGTGGAAGAACTGTTAGCTGTTAGCGCCATACTCAACCTGTCGCTCAACGCCGAGGCCGCTGCGGGAGCTTTGGCCGACATTGCCAATGGCTTTCCTGCCATCAAGCCCGCGGCGCAGGGCTTCGCCAAGAGGCTCAACGCGCTCAAGGCGCGCGATGTGGATGTCGCAGCGCTCGCCTATGAGGGCTCATATGGGCGCACTTCGATGGAATATTACGATGGGTTCGTCTTTGGCTTTGCGCAAGACGGCCAAGCGCCCGTCGCCTCAGGCGGGCGCTATGACGCCCTGACCCGTGTTCTGGGGCAAGGGCGCGAGATCCCGGCTGTGGGCGGCGTAATCCGGCCTGCTCTTTTGGTAGGGGCGCGGTCATGAGTATCAAGCTGGGCGTGCCCTCGAAGGGCCGGTTGATGGAAGACACATTCGACTGGTTTGGCGCGCGCGGCGTGACATTGGCGCGCACCGGGTCGGAGCGTGAATATGCCGGCGCTGTGTCGGGCGTGGACGGGGTCGAGCTGATCTTGATGAGCGCAGGCGAAATCCCGCGCGAGCTGGCGGCGGGCCGCATTGATCTGGGCGTGACCGGCACCGATCTCGTACGGGAAAATATCCCACTCTGGTCCGAAAAGGTCGAGACTTTGGCAGAGCTTGGCTTTGGCCATGCAAATCTGATCCTGGCCGTGCCGCGCTTTTGGGCGGATGTGACGAGCCTCGATGACCTTGACGCCGTTGCTGCCGCTTTCCGGGCCGAACACGGGTTCCGCCTGCGGATTGCCACGAAATATCACCGGCTGGTGCGCGAGCATTTGCGCGCCGCGGGCGTGGCCGATTACCAATTGGTCGACAGCCAAGGGGCAACAGAAGGCACGATCAAGAACCTGACGGCTGAGGCCGTGGCGGATATCACCTCCACCGGGGCCACGCTTGAGGCCAATCACCTCAAGGTGCTGAGTGGCGAACCCATCCTGCGCAGCCAGGCCACGCTTTTTGCGTCAAAAACGGCAGATACTGATACTAAGCTGCTGGCCGCGTTGAAGGCCCGGCTCTCGCTCTAGCCTGTTTCATTGCGTAGAACATACCTTTGGGGGAGCACGGCATGCGCGAGGGCAGCGCCGCTTTCACAGACCAGCTATCTGACGCCAATGTCTGCCAATGCGGCGCTCAGACCTGGGGGCAGCTGCTCTTCATGTGCCCGGTGCTCTGGCAGGTCGGCGGGGGCGTCTTCGGGCTTGAGGTAGCGCCAGCCCTGAAACGGTCGTTTGGTCATGTTTTCAACGCGGACCAATGTGGGGTCGAATACCAGCGCGCAGCGTCTGATCCCGTCACCACGGTCATATTCGTCCAGGCGCAAGATACGCTGCCTGCATTGCACCACGCCACGGATCACCCAGAAGATCGAGCCGCCATTGAGGATCTCGGCCTCGCGTTTGGGCCACATTCGGGTGACATGGCGCGGGTTGCCGTCAGGCGCCTTGGGACGCGGGCTGTTTTGCCACGCTTGAAGGGCGTCAACGGTCTCCGTGCCGACGGAGAGCTTAATAAGGTGGATATGCCCGCTCATGCTATATATAGTATAGCTCCGCCCGCCGACTTCAACTGAGATTCCTAGCGAAAGCCACTGCCATGAGCCGTTTTGCTGCCCCTATCGCCGACCAAATCTGGGACATGAAATACCGCTTCAAAGAGGCCGATGGCACCCCGATTGATGCCACGGTCGAGGACAGCTGGCGCCGGATCGCACGGGCCTTAGCCGCGCCAGAGGCCGACCCGGGCAAGTGGGAAGATGTCTTCTTTGAAGCGCTGGAAGATTTCAAATACCTGCCCGCAGGCCGCATCACCGCAGGTGCGGGGACCGAACGGTCTGTGACCCTGTTCAACTGCTTTGTCATGGGCACGATTCCTGACAGCATGGGCGGCATTTTCGAGATGTTGAAAGAGGCCGCGCTGACCATGCAGCAGGGAGGGGGGATCGGATATGATTTCTCCACCATCCGGCCCAAGGGGGCGGATGTGAAGGGCGTGGCGGCCGACGCCTCGGGGCCGCTCAGCTTCATGGATGTCTGGGACGCGATGTGTCGCACGATCATGTCGGCAGGGTCCCGACGCGGGGCGATGATGGCCACGATGCGCTGCGACCACCCTGATATCGAGGATTTCATCACGGCCAAACAGGATGCGGCCCGGCTGCGGATGTTCAACCTGTCGGTCCTGGTGACAGACGCCTTTATGGAGGCCGTGAAGGCGGAAGCGTCTTGGGAACTGGTCTTTGAGGGCGTGGTTGTCCGCAGCGTCAAGGCGCTGGATCTGTGGAACCTGATCATGCGCTCGACCTATGATTTTGCAGAGCCCGGCGTGATTTTCATCGACCGGATAAATGCCGCGAACAACCTGTCTTATTGTGAGAGCATCGCGGCCACCAACCCTTGCGGGGAGCAGCCGCTGCCGCCCTATGGGGCGTGCCTTTTGGGGTCGATCAACCTCGCTCGGTTGGTGAGCGACCCGTTTGAGCCAGACGCCGAGCTGGATGCCGAGGCGCTGGACGGGCTTGTCCGCACGGCCGTGCGGATGATGGATAATGTGGTCGATGCCTCCCGCTTTCCGCTGCCCGAGCAAAAGGCGGAGGCACTGGCCAAGCGCCGTATCGGGTTGGGCGTGACGGGGCTGGCGGACGCCTTGCTGATGGTGGGCGAGCGCTACGGCTCTGAAGAGGCGGCGCGTCTGACCGAACGCTGGTTGCACGCCATCGCCCGCGCCGCTTATCTGGCGTCGGTTGACCTTGCCAAGGAAAAAGGCGCCTTCCCCCTGTTCGACGCGGACGCGTATCTTGCCAGCGGCGCGATGCAGCAGATGGATGAGGACGTGCGCGACGCCATTCGCACGCATGGCATCCGCAACGCGCTTTTGACCTCCATCGCGCCGACGGGCACGATTTCGCTATATGCGGGCAATGTATCGAGCGGCATCGAGCCGGTCTTTGCCTATAGCTATACGCGCAAGGTGCTGCAGAAGGACGGCACACGCAGCGAGGAAGAGGTGATTGACTACGCGGTGCAGCTCTGGCGCGAGAAACATGGCGACGTGGACCTGCCGGAGCATTTCGTCAACGCCCAGACACTCGCACCGCTGGACCATGTGCGCATGCAGGCGGCGGCGCAGAAATGGGTGGATTCCTCGATCTCGAAGACGATCAACTGCCCGGAAGATATCAGCTTTGACGACTTCAAAGAGGTCTACATGGCCGCCTGGGATCAGGGATGCAAAGGCTGCACGACCTACCGGCCAAATGATGTGACCGGATCGGTGTTGAGCGTGTCAGAGGAACAAACCGCAGAGGAGCAGACGCCACTGCCGGTCTCTGATGGCGGCGAAATCGTCTACATGTCTGAACCGCTTGATCGCCCCAACGAGTTGGAAGGCCAAACCTATAAGGTCAAATGGCCCGACAGCGAACATGCGCTCTATATCACCATTAATGATATCGTGCTGAACGGGCACCGCAGGCCATTTGAGGTGTTCATCAACTCCAAAAATATGGAGCATTTCGCCTGGACCGTAGCGCTGACCCGGATGATCTCGGCGGTGTTTCGGCGCGGCGGGGATGTCTCTTTTGTGGTGGAAGAGCTCAAAGCTGTGTTCGATCCGCGCGGCGGGGCATGGATGGGGGGCAAATACATTCCTTCGATCCTCGCAGCCATTGGTGGCGTGATCGAGCAGCACATGATCGCAACCGGCTTCATTGCGGGTGAGGGCATGGGGCTGAAAGCGGACCCATCCGCCAAAGTTGCAGTGCTGGGGCAAAAGGGCAAAGCCTGCCCGAGCTGCGGGCAATATGACATGCGCATGATTGAGGGCTGCATGACCTGTGCGTCCTGCGGTCATTCGAAATGTGGCTAGGATGGCTGTTTTCGCTAAGCGAATGATAAAAGGCGGAAAATCAGCATTGCTGCAGCTTCGTCGGTGGGTTTAAAAAAAATTTCCAAAAAAGTTTGAAGCCCGAGGAACCTTTTAGGCCGACCGGGTGTTCTGAGGGGGAAGAGCGGGACATTCCGCTTTGAAGATTGGCGAATGAGGAGACAACCCCCCTACGCTCGCCAATTGGCAAAACTTCTCCCGGTCCGGCTATTCTCCCTCCCTCCCTTAGCTAGACCGGGAGAAGAATGCCCCTCGCGCCTGTCACCAATGGATGGTTTAACCATAGCTGATGACGCAAAACTCCGCCCTTCGCCTCGATATGCTTTGGTCCGCGATCAAGGATGTCTACCTTCAGATCGACGAACAGAATCTCAGCCTGATTTCAGCCGGGGTGGCGTTTTTTGCGATGCTAGCGATGTTTCCCGGTTTGGCGGCAGTGATTGCGTTGTTTGGCATCTGGGCAGATCCGGTTGTGATCGAGGATCAAATCGACTTGTTGCGCGGGATCGTGCCAGAGCAGATTTTCACATTGATCGACGCCCAGCTGATCCGGTTGAGCGCGGCAGGTAGCCAGACTTTGGGCTGGGCCTCGGCGCTGTCAATTTTTCTGGCGCTGTGGTCGACACGGGCAGGCGTGGGCGCGATGATGCGCGGCCTGAACACGATCTACCGCGCCCCGAACCGCAGCACGTTACGCCATTACTTTGCGGCCTTCACCCTGACCGTCGCACTTGTGGTCGTCGCACTGATCGCTGGATTTGCGGTCGTGGTCACCCCGCTACTGCTGGCCTTCTTGCCGCTGGCGGAGCAGACGGCGGCGATCATTGACATGGTACGTTGGAGCGGCGCGATCTTCGTGATCACCTGTGGGATCGCGCTGATCTATCGGTATGGCCCCCGCAAGCGTGACGGCAGGCGGACACCCTGGCTGACCCCGGGCGCGGTTTTCGCCGTGATCATGTGGGGGGTGGCTTCGGTCGGCTTCTCGCAGTATTTGGCCAATTTTGGGCGCTATAACGAGGTCTACGGATCAATCGGTGCGGTTGTAGCCCTGCTGATGTGGCTCTACCTCTCGGCCTTTTTGGTTTTACTGGGTGGCGCACTCAATGCGGCGCTAGAACGGCACATGGCGCGGCGTTGACGTCGTACTCCTGCTCATTGGCCTTGCGGAGTTAGCGGGGAAAGTCTTTCCAGAGAGGCCATGCCCGTGGGGCAGTTTTCGACAGTTGCGAATAAGGGGCCACGCGGCGTTTTGTGCGCGGGCGAGGCCGCTATGGTTGCGGGCATCTGCTGAGAGGTTGACGGGGGGCGCTGCATCTAGTCATGTCGGGCGTCGGAACGGGAGGACGCAATGACAGCGCAAAACACCAGCTATGACGTCGTGATTGTGGGCGGGGCGATGTATGGCTCCTCGGTGGCCTGGTGGTTGTCGCGCAATCCCGATTTCGATGGCTCTATCCTGGTGGTCGAGCGCGACCCCAGCTATGAATTTTCCTCTACGTCGCACACAAATAGCTGCATCCGGCAGCAATTCTCCAACGAGGTGAATATCGCAATTTCCCAATTCGGCGCGGAGTTCATCCACGGGTTTCAAGACTTTATGGGCGTCGAGGATGCGCCCAAGATCGTTTTGCAGAGCTATGGCTACATGTATCTGGCCGACACCCCTGAATTTGCCGAGACCCTGAGCGCGCTGCAGCAGGTGCAGGCCAAGCTCGGTGCGGCGACCAAGCACATGACGCGGGACGAGATTGCCGCCGCATATCCATTCTACCAGCTCGACGACATCATTGCGGGCAACCATAACCTGGTGGATGAGGGCTATTTCGACGGCGGCACGATTTTTGATTGGTGGAGACGCCGCGCGCGGGCGCAGGGCGTTGACTATATTGCGGGCGAGGTCACTGGCGTAAGCCGCAACGGCGCCCGGGTGGAAAGCGTGACGCTTGCAAGTGGTGAGGTGATCAACTGCGGTACGTTGGTCAATTGTGCCGGGCCGCGGGCAGCACTTGTGGCGCGGATGGTAGGGCTCGAGATTCCGGTTGAGCCGCGCAAGCGCTACACGTTCATCTTTGCCGCTGAAACCCCGCTGGATCGCGACCTGCCGCTGACCATTGATCCGTCGGGAGTCCACATGCGCAGCGACGGTCAATATTATCTCGCGGGCTGCCCGCCTGATGAAGACCCGGCCGTGGATTACGATGATTTCATCGAGGACCACTCACTTTGGCAGGAAAAGGTCTGGCCGATCATCGCAACACGGGTCCCGGCCTTTGAGGCTGTGAAGCTGATCAACTCCTGGGTGGGGCATTATGCGTTTAACGCGTTTGACCAAAACGCCATTCTGGGCCCCCATCCAGAGGTCGAGAATTTTGTGTTCTGCAACGGCTTCTCAGGCCACGGGCTGCAGCAATCCCCAGCCATCGGGCGCGGGGTGGCGGAGCATCTGTGTTACGGCGAATACCGCAGTATCGACCTTGGCGCTTTTAGCGTGAACCGCATCCTTGAGGGGCGCAAATTCGTCGAGAAAGCGGTGATCTAGCTTTGGGCAGCGCTCGCTTTGCGGCGGCGTAGCTGCAGCGGGAGGATTGGCAGCAATGCGACCAAGCCGATGCCCATCGTCATCAGCCCGGGCGCGATGAAAAGGAAAGAGGCAAGGGCGACATACCACCGCTCCCACATCTTCAAACGGGCCAGAAAATAACCGGAAAAGGCGATGCCCAAAGCTCCGATCCCCAGCATGGCACCCGCCAGCGTGACGGTGAATGCCGCCCAGGTGAAGCCGTTGGCCACGATAAGCAGAGCGGGGGAGTAGACAAAGACGAAAGGCACCAGCGCCTTCGCGATGCCCAGCCGGAACGCGGTGTTGCCGGTCTTGAACGGGTTCGATCCCGCTATCCCCGCCGCCGCATAGGCCGCAAGGGCTACGGGCGGCGTGATATCGGCCAGCACCCCGTAGTAGAATACAAAGAAATGCGCCACCAGCGGCTCGACGCCGAGGATTTGAAATGCGCCTGCCGTGACCGAGACAAGAATGATGTAGGTGGCAGTGGTCGGCACCCCGGCCCCCATGACGATACACGCCATAGCCACCAGCACGAGCGAGAAAAACAGCACCCATTGCTGCAAGTCGAAGAAGTTGAACGGCCAAATCCCTGAGATGACGGTCGCCATATCATTCGCGGTCTGGATTACGATTGCACCGACGCGAAACCCGGTGCCCGTCAAGGTGATGACACCCACGATGATGCCCACGCAGGCCGCTGCCGCGCCGATGGCAATCGTGCTGCGCGCGCCTGCCGCAAGCGCGTCCCACAGGCCCGGCAAGCTCATGCGGTCATTTGGTTTGAGAACCCCGACCACCACGCAGGCGATAATCGCATAGACCGCGGCATAATCGGGCGTGCGCCCGGCAAGGATCATATAGACCAGAATGATCAGCGGGGCGGCAGACAGCCAATTGGTCCTGAGCACTTTCCACAGGATCGGCATCTCTTCTGCAGACAGGCCGCGCAGCCCCAGCTTTTTGGCCTCCAGATGGACCATCACGAAGATGCCGAAATAATGCAGGAAGGCGGGGAAGAGGGCGGCGGCAAGCACATCGCGCAGCGGGATGTTGAGGAAATCCACCATGATAAACGCGGCCGCGCCCATAACTGGCGGGGTGATCTGACCGCCGGTCGATGACGTGGCCTCTGTTGCGCCCGCGAAATGCGGGGGGTAGCCCACCTTCTTCATGGCCGGGATGGTCAGCGCCCCGGTGGTGACCGTGTTTGCGATGGACGAGCCCGAGATCGATCCCATAAAGGCCGAGGCGCAGATGGCGACCTTTGCCGGGCCGCCTGCAAAGCGTCCGGCGGCGACGGTGGCAAGATCAATGAACAGCTGTCCCAGACCAATCCGCGCGGCCAAGACGCCGAAGAGAATAAACAGGAAGACATATTTTGCCATGGCGCCAATGGCGATCCCGTAGATGCCCTGGCTTCCGTAGATGCCGTCAACAAACCCCGCCCAGGGCACCCCGCCATGTTTCAGCATGCCCGGCGCGTATTGGCCGTAGATGGCATAGAGCACGAAGAAGCCCGCGATCAGCGGCAGGGTATAGCCTATCGACCGGCGCGCGGCCTCCAGCGTGAACAGCAGCACGACCGAGCCCATGAACGTGTCCATCGCGTTGGGATTGCCTGCGCGTTGCGCGGCCTCTGCCGGGGGTATCAGCGGCAGATAGAGCGCTGCGGAAACGGCCAGCACGGCGAGGCAGATATCGATGATGTTGATGCCATCGACGTAGAACCAGCCCTTGGGCGGACCGGTGAAATCGTCTTGCCTGCGCCAGGAAAACAGCAGGAAGGTCAGACCCAGAACGAAGGCCAGATGGATGCCGAAATGCAAAAGCTCGCGGATCAGCGCGAAACCAGAGACATAGAAATGATAGACGGACATGGCCACCAGGATGACCGACACCACCGCTGCCATTTTCGGGCCCATGGGGCGGAAGGCGCTTTCGCTGTCAAATTTGCGCTCAAGCGCGGCCAGCTCTTCGGGTGAGAGTTCGGATGCGGTTTCCGACTGAATGTGCTGAGCCATGTGGCGCCCCTGAATACGTCTTGATGTCAGATTTGAGCCCGGGCGCCACTCAAGACGCCCGGGCCTGTAGTCAGGTTATGGGTTGCAGGATCACTCCAGCAGGCCAGCCTCTTTGTAGAACCGCTCTGCACCGGCGTGCAGCGGCACGCCGACGCCGTTCAGCGCGGTGTCTGGCGTGATGGTCTTGCCCTTGGCATGGCCCACATCCAGCAGCTTGCGGCTTTCATCATTCCACAGCGCCTTCGTGATGTTGTAGATCAGCTCTTCATCCTCATTGGCGGAGGTGAACCACTGCGCACCCACGGCCACGGTGGTGACGGCATCCACGCCTTCATAGGTCCCGGCGGGGATGTCGGAGGCGGCGAAGAAGCCGTATTTGTCGGTCAGCGCAGCCGCACCGTCGCCGTCAATGGGCACCAGCTTGATGTCTGCCGCAGCGGCCAGCTCGACAATCGCGCCAGTTGGGTAGCCAGCGACAGCGAAGAAGGCGTCGATCTTGCCATTGCGCAGACCTTCGGCGGCGGCATTGCCTTTCAGCTGCTCGGCGGTGACGTCATCCACGCTCAGCCCGTTGGCCTCAAGGATCAGCGTGGCGTCGACATAGGTGCCTGACCCCGGCTCATCGAGCGAGACGCGCTTGCCTTTGAGATCGGCAACCGAATTGATGCCGCTGTCTTTAAGGGCCACCAGGTGGATGTGCTCTTCAAACAGCGCCGCGATGGTGCGCAGGTCGGTGGCGGGCTCTTTGCCTTCCATTGTGCCGGTGCCGGTATAGGCCCAATAGGCCACGTCCGACTGCGCAAAACCCGAATTGCGCAGGCCGGAAATGATGGCATTCACATTGTCGACCGAGCCACGCGAAGACACGGCAGAAGCGATCAAACCGTCCACCCCACAAGAGCCACCTTCGCCGCATTCGCGCGAGCCCGGTGGTTTGGAGATCGCATTGGCGATCACGCCGCCGACCGGATAGTAGGTGAAGGCGGTCCCGCCCGTGCCGATTGTGAAGAACTTGATGTCCTGAGCCGCGGCGGAGGCTGCGAAGCCCACCGTCAACGCGACGCCAAGCGCGGCGGTCTTCAGTAATTTGAGCATAGATTTCTCCCTTAATTATATGGACTTACGTCCCTTTTTGGGGATGGCACACGGTCATCCGAAGAGATGCACTTTATGCGATATTCACATGTGCTCTGACATCCCCCACTCCTGCGAGTGTGGGCGAGCGGGCCAGGCGACGCAACGATAAATGCCGACAGTTCGGCATGGCCTGCTTTGTCCCGCAACGTGCCATGCGACCATGGGGGAGGTGCAACGCGCTGATGGTTGTATCGCGTTAGAAATTTACCCGGTCGCCACCCTTGAGGGCCAGCCGTTCGCGCGCCTCATCAGGTGTGGCGACGCTGCGCCCCAGAGCCTCGACAATGCCGCGCACTTTTTCGACCTGTTGCGCGTTCGAGACGGCAAGCTCTCCCGCGCTGATATAAAGGCTGTCTTCCAGCCCCACCCGAAGGTTGCCGCCCAGAAGCGCAGACTGCGTGGCCATCGGCATCTGGTGGCGCCCCGCGCCCAGCACGGACCATTCGTAATTCTCTGGCCCAAACAGCTTGTCTGCCATGCGGTTGAAATGCTGCAGGTTCTCCAGCTCCGCCCCCGCGCCGCCCAGAATACCAAGCACGAATTGGATGAAGAAAGGCGGTTTGATCAGCCCTTTGTCGACGAAATACTTGACGTTGTAGAGGTGGCCAAGATCGTAGCATTCGAATTCGAACTTGGTGCCATGCGTCTGCCCGAGATTTATGAGCGCGTATTCGATGGTCTCAAACGTGTTGGGAAAGATGAAATCCTTGGTCATGCCGAGAAACTCCGGCTCCCAATCGAATTTCCAATCGTCGTATTTCTCCAAAAGCGGGAAGATCCCGAAATTCATCGACCCCATGTTGAGCGATGCCATTTCCGGCGCGGCATCGATGGCGGCGCGCAGGCGTTCTTCCATGCTCATGCCCAGTCCTGCGCCGGTCGAGACGTTGATCACCACATCGCTGGCCTGTTTGATCACAGGCAGAAATTGCTGGAACGTCTCGGAGCGCGGGTCCGGCTTGCCGGTTTCGGGATCGCGGGCGTGCAGATGGACGATGGAGGCCCCGGCCTCAGCGGCCTCGATACTGGCAGTCGCAATCTCGGCAGGGGTGATCGGGAGGTGCTCGGACATGGTTGGCGTATGGATGCCCCCTGTCGGCGCACACGTGATGATAACCGGTTTCATAGCGTCCCTTATCCGGGCGTCTGCGCCCATTTCCCCACAACTGCGCATAAGCCTAACGCGACTCAACTCGTGTGATCCAGTCTGTGGGTGGCCTGCAGTGTGACGCATGGGCCCGATGTCAGGTTGCATTGTCTGGGAGATACGACGAAAGTCGAGCGCAACGAGAACACGCCCTCAGCCAAATATGGAGATTGAAGAATATGAAAAAACTGGTTTTTGCCTCCGCGCTCGCGTCCAGCGCTGCATGCGCCACAGCTGCTATGGCCGATTGCGGCGAGGTATCGATCACCGAAATGGATTGGGCCTCTGCCGCGGTTGTCACCCATGTCTCAAAGTTTCTGCTAGAGCAGGGCTATGACTGCACCGTGACTGTCGTGCCGACAACAACGGTCCCTGCAATGGCCTCGGTCGCGGAGACCGGCGAGCCGGATGTGTTGACCGAACTTTGGACCTCCTACACCGAAGTCTATGAAGACCTGCGCGCTGAAGGTAAACTGGTGGAACTGGCCAAGGTTCTGTCGGATGGCGGCGTGGAAGCCTGGTGGATCCCCGCATATCTCGCCGAAGCACATCCCGAACTGACGACGCTTGAAGGCATCAAGGCCAACCCCGAGCTTGTTGGTGGACGTTTCCATGACTGCCCGTCAGGCTGGGGTTGCGACATCACCAATTTCAACAACTTCAAGGCTGCCGGGCTGGGCGATGCCGGGGTCGAGCGCTTCCAGCACGGCTCGGGCGAGACGTTGGCAACCGCTATAGCTGCTGCCTATGAGGGAAAAGAGCCGTGGTTTGGCTATTACTGGGCGCCGACCTCGGTGCTAGGCAAATACCCGATGGTGCAGGTGCAGATGCCCGCCTATGACGCGGAGACCCATACCTGCAACGGGCTTGAGGATTGTGCGACGCCTGGCTTGTCCGCTTACCCTGCCTCCAACGTAGTCACCGCTGCTACGCAAGCTTTCATTGATCGCGAGCCGGAAGCTGCCGCTCTAATGAGCAATGTTACCTTTACCAATGCCCAGATACACGAGGTTCTGGGCTGGCAAGAAGCGAATGAAGCCTCAAATGAGGAGACGGCTGTCTACTTCCTGTCTACCTATCCCGACGTCTGGTCGGGGTGGATCAGTGCCGAGGCGCGGGAAAAACTGTCAGCGCTGATCAAATAGCGTTTTGCGCGCGGGGTTGGTCGTAGCTGCGATTTCTGCCCCGCGCGCCTGGCGCATTTCCCGACTGAGACGATAAGCGAGGGGCGCAATGGCTGCCTATGAGGGCGCGGTAGAGGCGCTGGGTCTTCGAGACTGGTGCGATGAGGGTGTAAGCGACGCGCCCCTGTCCATGGCTGATCTGCTGGCGCGCGCGCAAGGCGACGACGCGGCTGAGGCCACGGGCGGGCTGCCATTCCCCTCGCTTGACGTGCTGAACGAGGCCTGCCCGCGCATCAGCCAGACCCGAGACCTGACGGCAGGGCTGGAAAGCGGGTTTCTTGCCATCCGCAACGAGCTGAAATTCGTGCTCGATCCGATCACGCAACCTCTCAGCTGGCTTCTGGACGGTGCGCTCTGGGTCTTTGAAAGCGCGCCTTGGTGGCTGATGATACCGCTGCTTTTGACGCTGACCTACTTCGTCAGCCGCTCCCGTGGCGTGACGGTTTTTGTGGGGGTGGTGCTGCTCTTTTTTGGGGTGATCGACCATTACGAGGTCGCGATGCAGACCCTTGCCATCGTGTTTGTCTGCACCGGTCTATCCGTGCTCTTGGGCGTGCCAATCGGCATTGGCATGTCGAAATCGAACACGGCGCAGCGGATCATTGTGCCGATCCTCGATCTGCTGCAGACCCTGCCGACATTCGTTTACCTGATCCCGCTGATCTTCCTGTTTTCGGTCACAGAATCAAAGCTCTACGGGATTGCGATCATTCTCTATGCCATCGTGCCGGTGATCCGGCTGACCGATCTGGGGATCCGGCTAGTCGATCAGGATGTGGTCGAGGCCGCCAATGCCTTTGGCATGAACGCGCGCCAGAAACTGACGCAGGTCGAGCTGCCTTTGGCATTGCCCAATATCATGGCGGGCGTGAACCAGACGATCATGATGAGCCTCGCCATGGTGGTGATCGCCTCGCTGGTCTCGGCCCCCGGTCTGGGCGTTCTGGTCCTGCGTGGCATCCGCAATCTGGAGCTGGGCGTGGGGATCGTGGCAGGCCTCGGCATCGTGCTGCTGGCGGTCATCCTCGACCGGGTCTCCAAGGCAGCGCTCGCGCGCGTCGACAAGCAACGCGGCACGTGAGGGTCCCTTCCTAGATGACGCCCAAAGTCTCTATCCGCGACCTTTACAAAATCTTTGGCCTCAAGGCGGGCGAGATGGTTCCTTTGGTGAAATCCGGCCTGTCCAAACCCGATTTGCTGGCGCAGCACAATCACGTATTGGGGTTGCACAACATCAATATCGAGATGCAGCCGGGCGAGATCACCGTGATCATGGGGCTGTCCGGCTCAGGCAAATCGACCCTTATCCGCCATCTCAACCGGTTGATCGAACCGACCGCGGGTGAAATTCTTGTCGACGGTCAGGACGTCATGAAGCTCGGTCAGGCCGATCTTCGCGCGCTGAGACAACGCAAAATGTCGATGGTCTTTCAGAAATTCGCGCTGCTGCCCCACCGGACCGTCCTCGAAAATACGCAGATGCCGCAGCTGGTGCGGGGCGCGCAGGGGGCGCTGGTCGCGCAGGATGCGCGCAAGTGGCTGGCCCGGGTGGGGCTGGACGGGTTCGAGGCGCGGTTTCCCGCGCAACTGTCGGGTGGTATGCAGCAACGTGTGGGCATTGCCCGGGCGCTGACCGCCAATACCGATATCATGCTGATGGACGAGGCATTCTCGGCGCTTGATCCGCTGATCCGGTCCGACATGCAAAACCTGCTCCTGGCGCTGCAGAAAGAGCTTCAAAAGACCATTATCTTCATCACCCATGACCTTGATGAGGCTTTGAAGCTGGCCGACCATCTAGTGATCCTGAAAGATGGCGCGGTGGTGCAGCAGGGCGAGCCGCAGCACATCCTGCTTGACCCGCAAGACCCCTATATCGAGGATTTCGTCAGCGACATTAACCGCGCCCGCGTGTTGCGCATCCGCTCGATTATGGAGCCTGTCGACCGTGACAGCTTTGACGGCGATGTGGGGGCAGACAGCACTTTGGAAGCCCTGATCGCGCAGTCCGACGGCGACATCTCGCGTGTCTACCGCGTGATGCAGAATGACGCGGTGGTGGGCCAGGTCAATATGAAGATGCTGGTCAAAGCCCTCGTCCCCCGCCTACGAAACCACAGCTGACCCTTGGGCAGTGCCTGGCCAAAACGCTTGGTCATACCCCCGCAACGGTGATCAAGAGACCTTAAGCGAGACTGAAGAAACGGCCGTTTCAAAGCGCAAAATCCGCTCAGGATAACGGCACTTCCAAAACGACATGCCCTAAAACGGCGAGAAAGCCCAATACATCGAGAAAGATGGAGGCGAGTACCGGAATCGAACCGGTGTACACGGATTTGCAAT
>CAYLVP010000015.1:0-56107 GCA_964387155.1 uncultured Rhodobacterales bacterium
TCGCGGAAGAATGGCGCGTTTCCGGTGGCGGCTCGGCCAACGGCGCGGAAGACCCAGGCAACGCCAATCAACGCGACGGCAGCTATGACAAGATAAAGCAGCGTCATTTCGGGTGCCTCAGGCGTGGGTTCGAAATGATCGACAAGATGTCCGCCGTCAGGTTCAGCAGGATGTAGACCGCCGCGAAGATCAGACAGCAGGCCTGCACCACCGGGATGTCACGGATTTTAACGCTGTCTACGAAAAGCTGGCCGATGCCCGGGTAGACGAAGACCACCTCGACCACGACAACGCCGGTGACGAGGAAGGCGAGGTTCAGCGCGATCACCGTGATGATGGGGGCCAGCGCGTTTGGCAGCGCGTGAATGACGATTACCCGCATTGGACTGAGGCCCTTGAGCCGTGCCATCTCGATATAGGGCGAGGCCAGCAGGTTGATGATCGCGGCGCGCGTCATGCGCATCATTTGTGCGGTTACGGCCAGTGTCAGGGTCAAAGCGGGCAGCATGGTGCGGTTCAACCGCTCCGAGAACTCCATGCCCGGAAAGATATTCGACAGCGACGGAAAGACCGGGTTCAGCACGGCGAGGAAGAGGATCAGGATGTAGGCGATGAAGAATTCAGGGCTCGAGATCGCCGACAGGGTCGAGACGTTCATCGCCTTGTCGAAGGCGGAGTTGCGATAAAGCGCGGTCAAAATGCCCAAGGTCACCGCCAGCGGCACCGCGATTGCGGCGGACACACCCGCAAGGAACAGCGTGTTCTTCAGGCGCGGCATGATCTGGTCGACCACCGTGATAACATCTGTGCCGGTTGCGGTGGTGCCGAAATTGCCTGCGAAAAGCGCCTGGCTGAGCGGCACGCCGAAGTCACCGCGCAAAACCCCCCCAAGCCAGCTGACGTAACGGGTAAAGGCGTTCTGGTTCAGACCCAGCTGTTCCCGGATGGCGTTGACGGCCTCCGGCGTGGCGCCCTGTCCGAGGATGGCTTCAGCAAAATCGCCCGGCAGAGCGTTCACGGCCACAAAAATGATAATGGAGACGACAAAAAGGGTCACCAGACCCAGCAGCAACCGCTGCGCGATAATTCTAAGTAATCCAGCCAACGGTTCTGGTAGTCCCCAACATGTCCCTTGCAATCAGCGTAACGGCTCACGAGGTGCTGTAAACCCTAACTTGGGTGGAAAGCCCTTGATCTGGGCCTTTGGAGTCCCAAAATTAGAATTCTGCGCCGCGCAGAAGGTTCGTTATGCGCACCAATTCTGCGGTGATGCCCGGTTCCGACAGGGCGTGGCCGGCCGTCGGGATCATGCTGAGTTGCGCAGCCTTCCACCCATCCGCCAGCCTGTAGGCCGAATGCGGTGGGCAGATCATGTCGTAACGGCCTTGCACAATATGGGCGGGGATGTGCGCGATCATGTGCTTGTTGGCAATGATCGCGTCGTCGCTGTCGAGCCAACCCCGGTGCATGAAATAGTGGTTCTCCAGCCGCGCGAAGGCGCGGGCATAATCAGCGGGGCTTTCTCCGCCAGAGCTGACTTGCAGCGCGGCCAGCGCATTTTCCCACCCGGCCCACGCGCGGGCAAAGCGGATTTCCTGCTGCATATCGCCGGAAAACAATCGGCGCGCATAGGCGGCGATCATGTCGTCCTGTTCATCCTTGGGGATCAGGCCTGCGAAATTCTGCCAGCGTTCAGGGAAAAACTTGCCTGCCCCGCCGCCATAGAACCAATCCAGCTCCCCCTGCGTCATCAGGAACACGCCACGCAGGATCAGATGCGCGACCCGGTCGGGATGAGATTGCGCATAGATCAACGCAAGCGTCGCCCCCCAACTGCCGCCAAAGGCGATCCATTTGTCGATCCCAAGCCCGTCGCGGATCAGCTCGATATCGCGCACCAGATGCCATGTCGTATTGTTCTCGACCGAGGCGTGGGGGCGCGACCGCCCGCAGCCACGCTGATCAAACAGGATGATGCGGTAATGGGCAGGGTCAAAATAGCGCCGCATGGCAGGGCTGCACCCGCCACCCGGGCCGCCATGAAGAACAACCACCGGCTGGCCGTCAGGGTTGCCGCATTGCTCCACATACAGGCGGTGGCCGTCGCCCACCGCGACAACGCGTTGGTCAAACGGGTCAATGCCTGGATAAAGATGCGCGGCTGCGCGGTTTTGCCCTGATCTGAGGTCCATGCTGACCTATATAACTCTCGAACGTGCCGAAACCATGGTGAACAGAGGTCTGGGATGAACACAACAGTCGATGCTGGCGAGATCGCAAAATTTGAAGCGATGGCCGCTGAATGGTGGGATGTGAACGGTAAATTCAAGCCGCTTCACATGCTTAACCCGTGTCGGTTGGATTATATCACTCAGCAGATCGCCGCTGAGTTTGACCGCGATCTCAAATCGCGCCACCCGTTTGAGGGTCTGCGCCTGCTGGATATTGGCTGCGGTGGCGGCCTTCTGGCAGAGCCGATGGCCCGACTGGGCGCGGACGTGGTGGGTGCCGACGCCGCGGAGCGGAACATCCCCGTGGCCCAGGTGCATGCTGAACAATCCGGCCTCGATATTGACTACCGCCATACCACGGCAGAGGCGATGGCAGCGGCTGGAGAGCAATTTGACATCGTCCTCAACATGGAAGTCGTCGAACATGTCGCCGACCCATTGGCCTATCTGACCGCCTGCCAAGAACTGCTCAAACCCGGTGGGCTGATGATCTGCTCGACCATCAACCGCAATCCGAAAAGCTACCTCATGGCGATCATCGGGGCCGAGCATGTGATGCGCTGGTTGCCCAAGGGCACGCATGAATGGTCGAAATTCATCACCCCGGATGAGCTGTTTGACCTGATTTCCAAGGCCGGGCTTGAGCCGGTGGACCGAACGGGGTTTGTCTTCAACCCGATTTCTTGGAGTTGGTCCCTTTCGGATCGCGACCTGTCGGTGAATTACACGACGGCCAGCGTGAAGCCCAAAGCCTAGTCCTGCTCGCCCAGGCGGATCCGCAATTCACGCAAGATCGGCAAAGTGGCCCGGATCTTGTCAGGCCCGATCTTGCCCACCATGTCCCCGATCAAAGGGGTGATTGCGGCAATAGCCGCATCGCGCGCTGAGCGTCCCGCTGGGCTGATAACAACCTCTTTGCGGCGCGCGTCGTCCCAGTTGGGGCTGACATGGATATGCCCTGCCCATTCCAGCTTGTGCAGCGTGTTGGTCATGGCCCCGCGCGTGAGGTGAAACACCTCTGCCAGCCGCGCGGGTGAACGGGGGGCGTCTACATTGGCCAAATGGTTGAGAACCGAGAAATGTGACAGCTCCATACCTTTCGGCAAAGCACGGCTCAGCCGGTTCCGGGCCAGCTGATCGGCCATAAACAGCTCGGAAAAAAGCGCTGTGGCTAAAAGGTCATTCGTCTCGCTCATGAGCGCGCATTATAGGCGCTGTGAACGGCCTGTCATGGGAAAGTGACGGGACGCGCTGCCGCGCCGCGTTGACATGGTCGAGGTCAATCTCAGCAAAGCCGATGCCAGGCGCTTGGCCCATATCGAGCACCACGTCGCCCCAGGGTGCCACCACGAGCGAGTGGCCATAGGTTGACCGCCCTTTGTGCTGCCCCGTCTGGGCGGGCGCGATGATGAAACAGCCCGTCTCGATCGCGCGTGCGCGCAGAAGCACATGCCAATGCGCGGCACCGGTGACCGGAGAGAAGGCTGCGGGAACCGTGATGATTTGTGCGCCGGACTGCGCGAGCGCGCGGTAAAGATGCGGAAACCGGATGTCGTAGCAGACTGTCATTCCCACGCGACCAAAGGAGGTGTCGACCAGAACTGCTGCGGCGCCCGGTCGGTACCCTTCTGATTCGCGAAACGTCTCCGCCTCCGTCACCTGAACATCGAACATGTGGATCTTGTCATAGCGCGCCGCGATCTCGCCAGTGGGGCTGATCATCATGCTGCGATTGGCAAAGCGGCCATCGGCATCCGGCGTCTTCAGCGCCAGCGATCCGGCAAGCAGCCAGATGCCGTGTCTGGCCGCAGCTTCGCGCAGACCCGCAACCGTCGGGTCATCGGCTTCAAGATGCAGCACGCTATTCTGATCGGAACGGCTGACGGACAGGCAGTTTGACACCTCGGGCGTCAGCACAAACGCGGCGCCATCGGCGGCTGCGTCAGCGATCTGCGTCTGCATGGTGGCGAGATTCTCCGCCGGATCGTCGGAACTGTTGAGCTGAATCAGGCCCGCGCGCATTACCTAGGCCAGCATCGGGTCAAGCTTGCCAGCCTGCTCCAACGCATAGAGGTCATCACATCCCCCGACATGCGTGCCGTCAATGAATATCTGCGGCACGGTGCGGCCTCCATTGGCGCGCTGGATCATCTTGGCCTTCTCGCCTGGGTTGATGGCAACATTCGTTTCCTCAAATTTCACGCCTTTGGACTTCAGCAGCCGCTTGGCGGCATGGCAAAATCCGCAAAGCGGTGAGGTGTAGATTTCGACCTTGGCCATGGTGGACCCCTTTCAACTTGGCGCGATGATAGGGACTTAGACGGCCTTGGCAACGCGCGCCAGAGTGAGCACGTCAACGTGATCTGCGCCTGCGGCCATGCAAACCTCGGTGCAGGTGGCAAGCGTGGCACCGGTGGTCAGCACGTCATCGATAAGCAAAACACGCTGCCCATCCAGCCGGACCGCGTGTTTGGGATTTGCCTTGATCGCCCCCTCCAGCGCCTTGAACCGGGCCTCGCGGCGGTGCCCATCAAGCGGTTTGGTGGCCCGGTGTCGCAGCAATGCGTCGGGCAGATAGGGCAAATCAGCCTCCCGCGCGATGTGTCGCGCCAGAACGGCGGCCTGATTGAAACGCCGCTTGAGAAACCTGCGCCAATGCAGCGGAACGGGGATCACGAGCGTGCTCGGTAGGATGTCAGGCATGGCGGCGAGCATCCATTTTGCGGCGGGTTTGGCAAGCTCGGTCCGGTCCCCATGTTTGAAAGCCATGACCAGCCTGCGCCCGTTTCCGCTGTAAAGCAGCGCCGCCGCCCCGCGCGACCAGGGCCGTGCGATGCGCATACAGTCGTCGCAGCGCAGATCGGTGCCGTCATCCTCCCCAGGCAATGGTACGCCGCAACTGCGGCAGCGCAGGCCCCGAATGAACACCGTGTCGCGCCAGCAGGACCCACAAAGTGACAAGTCTTCTTCCACCATTTCCGAGCAGGTGAGGCATTGTGAAGGGTAGATCAGGCGTAAGACCGTTTGCATTTCGTTCACCGGGTTTTAAGTAGCGGCGCATCACTCTTGGAAGCCCGCCTATGTCTGCCCCGCCATCTTTGTTTGACCGCGCTGCGATTGTTGCGCGCCGCCGCCGCGCCTGCCCGGAGGGGCTTTTTCTGCATGAGGAGGCGGCTGTCGAGCTCAAAGAAAGACTGAAAGACGTTAACAGAGCCTTTACCAAGCCCGCGATTGTGACCGGTATGGGGGCGTTCTGGCAGGCCCAGTTCCCTGATGCGCGCGTGGTTTGCGATGACGAGACGCTTGATCTGGTGCCACGCTCTCACGATCTGGTGGTGCACGCCCTGTGCTTGCATCAGGCCAATGATCCGGTGGGGCAGTTGGTGCAGTGCCAACGGGCGTTGGAACCGGACGGCCTGCTGCTTGTCGCCATGTTTGGTGGCCAAACCCTGACAGAACTGCGCGCAGCCCTTGCCGAAGCCGAAATCGCCGCGCTGGGCGGGCTGTCGCCACGTGTCTCGCCCATGGTCGATATCCGCGATGCAGGTGCCTTGTTGCAACGGGCTGGGCTGGCGTTGCCTGTGGCTGATTCCGATCCCCGGTCGGTCAGTTACGCATCAACGACCGCCCTGATGCACGACCTGCGCGCCATGGGCGAAGGCAACGCGCTTGCGGCGCGCGACAAGCGCATTCCGCCTAAGGTTTTGTTCAAGAAACTGAACAGTTTCTATCCCAAGCAAGGCGATAGGGTGGTCGCGACCTTTGAGTTGCTCTATCTCACAGGCTGGGCGCCCGATGCCAGTCAGCAAAAACCGCTGCGGCCGGGCAGCGCCACTGCGCGTTTGGCCGACGCGCTGAACACCGTCGAGATGGATGAGACCGCGAAGCCTGTGACCCGCGAAGGACGAGAAGAGACATGAAAGACGGTTCCTACACCGAATTGCCCCATGCCGAGGCCGACCACCCGAAAGTGCGCTTTGGCAAGGTTGGCATCCTGCTGGCCAATCTTGGCACGCCCGACGACTACACCTATTGGCCGATGCGCAGGTATCTCAGTGAGTTCCTGTCTGACAAACGGGTGGTGGATTACTCCGCCTGGCTCTGGCAGCCGCTTTTGCAGGGCATTATCCTGTCCAAGCGCCCGTTTTCCAGCGGTGCCGCTTACAAATCGATCTGGAACCACGATGAAAGCGAAAGCCCGCTGCTGACCATCACCAAGGATCAGACAGCTGCGATCAAAGCGCAGATGCACACGCAGTTTGGCGATCAGGTCGAGGTGGATTTCTGCATGCGCTACGGCAACCCGTCGACCAAATCAAAAGTGCGGGAGATGGTGGAGAAGGGCTGCGACCGCATTCTGTTCTTCCCGCTTTATCCGCATTACGCGGGCGCGACATCTGCCACGGCCTGTGACCAGTTCTTCCGCGCGCTTATGGAAGAGAAGTGGCAGCCCAATGTGCGCACAGTGCCGGCCTATTACGAGCATCCCGGTTATATCGACGCGCTCGCCCGCTCAGTCGAAGACGCCTATGGCGATCTGGACAATAGACCAGACATGCTTGTGACCTCCTATCATGGGGTGCCCAAGCGGTATCTGATGGAGGGCGATCCGTATCACTGCCAGTGTCAGAAGACCTCGCGCCTGTTGCGCGAACGGCTGGGCTGGGATGACGGCGCTATTCGGACGACGTTCCAGTCAAAATTCGGGCCCGAAGAGTGGCTGCAGCCCTACACGGTCGAAGAGGTGGCGCGATTGGCGGAAGCTGGCCACAAGCGCATCGCCGTGATTGCGCCGGCTTTCTCAGCCGATTGCATCGAAACGCTGGAAGAGATCAACGAAGAGATCAAGGAAAGCTTCGAAGAGGCGGGCGGCGAAGAGTTCACCTACATCCCATGCCTAAACGATCAGCCCGCACATATCGCGGCGCTGTCGGAAGTGATCACACAGAATTTGAAAGGCTGGGTCAGTTAAGCCCAGCCGAGCTTAGGACCCGGTTACCGGACGGCCCATAAACAGCTGTTCGCCGACGCGCACGCAGACCATGCCGTCCTCCAAGGCTTTCACGAAAATCCCTTGTATCGAGACGCAAGAGCCAATCATCACAGTTCTAAGCATGTAGTCCTCCCAAGACGTGGAGCCAAGATAACAATCTTGCGGATAAGCACCAGTTGTTTTTCAAACGTGAACAGTAAGAACGGTCACAACAGGTCGCGCAGCATCGCGATCAATGGGATATCCGCTGGCGGCATGGGGTATTTCCGCAGGTCAGAGACCGGCGCCCATTTCAGGGTTTGGCCCTCTTTCGGGGTCGGTGTTCCCTCCCATTTTCGACAGGCAAAAAGCGGCATCAGAAGGTGGAAATCCGCGTAGCTGTGGCTGGCAAATGTCAGCGGAGCAAGGCAGCTTTTCCAAGTATTTATGCCGATTTCTTCCTCAAGTTCACGAACCAGTGCGGCCTCTGGGGTCTCGCCCTGTTCGACCTTGCCGCCCGGGAATTCCCATAGCCCGGCCATGGACTTTCCTTCGGGCCGTTGGGCCAGCAAAATGCGCCCGTCAACATCGATAAGCGCCACTGCCGAAACCAGCACCGTTTTCATGAGCGATAATCCGCGTTAATTGAAATATATCCGTGTGTCAGGTCGCAGGTCCATGCGGTGAAGGCGCCTTGGCCAAGCCCCAAATCAACCGTGATACGGATCGTTTCGTTCTTCATGTAGGCGGAGGCTTCTTCTTCCGAATAGTTTGGCGCGCGCCAGCCCTTCTCGGCAACGAGTAGATCACCGAAAGAAATGCTCAGCCGGTCGCGATCTGCCTCTGCCCCTGATTTCCCCACGGCCATCACGATGCGGCCCCAATTGGCGTCCTCACCCGCAATCGCGGTTTTCACCAAGGGGGAGTTCGCGCAGGCCATGGCGACCTGCTTGGCATCGGCCTCAGATGCAGCGCCGGTCACGGCCACCTCAACGAATTTGGTTGCCCCCTCACCGTCGCGCACGACTTGATGGGCGAGATCGCGCATGACGCCCTGCAACGCTCTGGCGAAATCACCATTCCGTGTGACATCCACCCCTGACGCGCCGGTCGCAACAGCCAGCAGCGTGTCGGAGGTCGACGTGTCGCTGTCGACCGTGATCGCGTTGAACGTCGTCTCATTGATGCCGCTGACCAGCTTCTGCAGATCGTCCTGCGCCATCTGCGCGTCGGTGAAGATATAGACCAGCATCGTCGCCATATCCGGTGCGATCATGCCCGAGCCTTTGGCGATCCCCGCGATCCTGACCGTCTTTTGGTTGATCTCGACTTCTGCCCCCGCCCCCTTTGCGAATGTGTCAGTCGTCATGATCGCCTCGGCTGCGGCCTTGATCTGGCTGTCGTCGAGGCCGGTCGCGAGCGATGACATGACGCCGGTGATCCGATCATGCGGCAGTGGCTCGCCAATAACGCCGGTCGATGATGTATAGACATGGCGTGCGGGCAAGCCCAACGCGTCAGCGACCCCACTCGTCACCGCATCGACAGCATCCTGGCCGTTCTTGCCGGTGAACGCATTGGCATTGCCGGAATTGACAAGGATCGCGAAGCCTTTGCCCGAGTCCGCGACCTGACCGAGCTTACTTTGACAATCCAGTACAGGTGCGGCCCGTGTGGCGGAGCGCGTGAAGACCCCCGCAACCGAAGCCCCCGGCGCAATTTCTGCCAGCATGACATCGGTGCGGCCTTGATATTTCACCCCGGCCGCAGCAGCTGCAAAGCGCACACCGCGAATGATTGGCAGAGACGGAAACCCCCTGGCAGGGGCCAGGGGGGATACGGGAGGTTGGGTCGCCATCAGGCGGGCTCCTTCAGAAAACTACTCTGAAAGAAGCTCTACCTTGCGGATCAGGGCCGGATCAATCTCTACCTCTGTGCGCGTGATATTGGCTTGATCAACAGCCGCATTGACGGCCTCGTCGACAGCTTCTGACCGGATGGCATTTTCCAGATCCGCGCGCACCTCTTCGAGGTCAGGCGCTGTTTTGTTGCGGCTGTCATTGCGTTTGACAACGTGCCAGCCAAATTGCGTCTGAACCGGTGCCGAGACGCCACCATCCTCAAGACCAATCACGGCTTCCTCGAAAGCTGGCACCATCTGGCCTTTGCCGAACCAGCCCAGCTCGCCTCCGCGTGGGCCGGAAGGCCCGGTGGAATTCTCTTTCGCCAAGGTGGCAAAATCCGCGCCTGCCTCAAGCTGTGCAATCAGCTCAAGCGCGGTTTCTTCTGTTTCCACCAGTATATGGGACGCGTTGAATTCCTCATCAGGCTGGATGTTCCCGTATCGCGTCTCATAGAGGGCGCGCACATCCTCTTCAGTGATCGGGGAGGAGCCGGTTTGGGCCACAAACTCTTCAGCAAGAAACGCCGTCCGCTGCAGTTCGAGCCCCAAGGCAACTTCCCTGCTGACTACGTTCTCCATCTCTTTGGCCAAGATCGTCTGGCGGATCAGTTGCTCCAGGATGCCCTGATACAGCTCTGCGTCTCCGAGCCTTTTATACCCGTCGGGCAGGCGGTCTTGCAGAATAATCACATGGCCCAGCGTGATGTCTGTGCCATCGACTGTCGCCAAAACGGTGTCTGCATCCTGCGCATAGCTTGGCATTGCGACAGTGACCGCCAGGCCAGTTGCCGCGAGAAGTGAAGAGAAATTGCCCATGAAACCTGTCTCCTGTTGGGTCGCGGGCGGGTCCGCGCCGTTGACACTATATCGACCGCCTCTTACATCACCTTGGTCTGGGACGGCTTCGTCTAAGGCACTGAGATATGGGTCCGCCACGACCTAGACAAGGCGAACCTTCACACGAAGATGTAAGGCGGCGTGGACGCACCCGCAGTGAGGCAGAAACATATGCTGGGTTTGGGAACGCTTTCCAAAAAGGTTTTCGGCACGCCGAATGACCGCAAGGTCAAGGCAGTGCGCCCGCTGGTGGCCAAGATCAATGCGCTGGAATCCGAGTTTGAAAAGCTCTCGGATGACGAGATCAAGCAGCGCACCGAAGAGCTCTCCACCCGTGCACAAAAGGGCGAAAGCCTTGATGCGTTGCTGCCTGAAGCCTTTGCCAATGTGCGCGAAGCGGCCAAGCGGGCCTTGGGTCTGCGTGCGTTCGACACGCAGCTGATGGGCGGTATCTTCCTGCATCAGGGCAATATTTCCGAGATGAAAACCGGTGAGGGCAAGACCCTCGTGGCCTGTTTTCCCGCCTATCTGAACGCGCTCGCGGGCAGAGGCGTGCATATCGTCACGGTGAACGAATATCTTGTGAAGCGTGATGCGGAATGGATGGGCAATGTGTTCAGCCAGCTGGGTCTGACCACGGGCGCGGTCTATCCGCAGCAGCCCGATAACGAAAAGAAGATCGCCTACGCCGCCGATATCACATACGCCACGAATAACGAGCTTGGGTTCGATTATCTGCGCGACAACATGCGCTCCTCACTCGCTGAGATGTCGCAACGCGGTCACTTCTTCGCGATTGTGGATGAGGTAGACTCGATCCTGATCGACGAGGCCCGCACGCCTTTGATCATTTCGGGGCCGTCGCAGGATCGCTCAGACCTGTATCTGACCATCGACAAGCTTATCCCCGAGGTGAAGGACGATCACTTCAAGTTGGACGAGAAAACCCGCGCCGTTACCTTCACGGATGAGGGCAACGAGTTTGTCGAAGAATGGCTGCACCGCCATGACTTGCTGCCCGAGGGCCAGTCGCTCTACGACCCGGAAAGCACCACGATTGTCCACCACGTCACAGAGGCGATGAAGGCCCATAAAGCCTTCCACAAGGACAAGGATTACATGGTGCGTGACGGGCAGGTCATGCTGGTCGATGAATTCACCGGCCGCATGATGCAGGGCCGCCGTCTTTCGGGCGGGTTGCACCAGGCCATTGAGGCAAAGGAAGGCTGTGACATCCAGCCTGAAAACGTCACGCTGGCTTCGGTTACCTTTCAGAATTACTTCCGTCTCTACGAAAAGCTCGCAGGCATGACCGGTACGGCGACAACGGAGGCAGAGGAATTTGCCGAGATTTATGGGCTGGGCGTGGTCGAAGTACCGACCAACAAGCCCATCGCCCGGATTGACGAGCATGACGCGATCTACCGCACCGCGACCGAGAAATACGAAGCCATTGTCCAAGAGATCAAGAAGGCGCATGAGACCGGCCAGCCGGTTCTTGTGGGGACGACCTCCATCGAGAAATCAGAATATCTGTCCGAGCTGCTGACCAAGGCCGGGGTCACGCATAACGTGCTGAACGCGCGCCAACATGAGAAAGAAGCCCAGATCGTGGCCGATGCCGGCAAGCTGGGTGCCGTGACCATCGCGACCAACATGGCGGGGCGTGGCACGGATATTAAGCTTGGCGGCAATGTCGAGATGCAGATCATGGAGGCGCTTGCCGCTGACCCCGAAGGTGACGCTGACGCGATCCGTGCCAAGATCGAGGCAGAGCATCAGAAGGCCGAGGAAGAGGTCAAAGCCGCTGGTGGTCTCTTTGTTCTGGCCACCGAGCGGCATGAATCCCGCCGGATCGACAACCAGCTTCGCGGCCGGTCCGGCCGTCAGGGGGACCCGGGCCGGTCCGCCTTCTTCCTGTCGCTTGAAGACGACCTGATGCGCATCTTCGGATCGGAGCGGTTGGACAAGATGCTGTCGACCCTCGGGATGAAGGAAGGTGAGGCCATTGCCCACCCTTGGGTGAACAAGTCGCTCGAAAAAGCGCAGGCAAAGGTCGAGGGGCGCAACTTCGACATCCGTAAGCAGCTTTTGAAATTCGACGACGTGATGAATGACCAGCGTAAAGCCATTTTTGGCCAACGGATGGAAATCATGGAGGCCGAAGAGGTTGGCGAGATTGCCCAGGATATGCGGCATCAGGTGATTGACGACATTGTGGATCAACACATGCCGCCCAAGACCTACGCAGACCAATGGGACACGCAGGGCCTTTATGTCGCGTCAATCGAACAGCTGGGTATCGATGTTCCGGTGATCGATTGGGCTGACGAAGAGGGCGTCGACAATGAAGAGATCGCAGAGCGGCTCTACAAGGCCTCTGACGAGCATATGGCCAAAAAGGCGGCTGACTTCGGCCCTGAGAACATGCGCAATATCGAAAAGCAAATGTTGCTGCAGACCATCGACGGCAAGTGGCGGGAGCATCTTTTGGCGCTCGAACATCTGCGCTCCGTCGTGGGATTTCGCGGCTATGCACAGCGCGACCCGCTGAACGAATATAAGAATGACAGCTTTCAGCTGTTCCAGGGCATGCTTGACGGGCTGCGCTCCGATGTGACGCAGAAACTAGCGCGGATTGTGCCGCTGACCGAAGAGCAGCAGCGCGAAATGATGCAGCAAATGCTGGCCCAGCAAGAGGCACTGGCCGCAGGTGGCGAAGCTACAGCATCTCCCGCCGCGCCTGCCGCACCTGCTGAGGCCCCGCCGCCCGTTGCCGCGGCTGATTTCGACGAGAATGACCCCTCTAGCTGGGGCAATCCCGGCAGGAACGCGCCCTGCCCCTGCGGATCCGGCAAAAAGTTCAAGCATTGCCACGGCGAGCTGAGCTAGGAAAATAACGGCCGATCCGCGTGCAGCGGAGCGGTTGCCACATTTTCGCCACAATTCGCCATCATCCCTGACCCCGTCAGAAACCGGATCAACCGGACGACGAGGCAGGTATGAAAAGAACCATCAAGCGCGCCCTCAGCGGCGCGGCTTTCGCTATGATGTGCACTATGGCGACCGCCGACACGGTGCCATTGGCCATTGTGCCCCCCTTCCATGATATATCGTCGCGGGCCCCGGTGATGCCCGTGCTGCAGGGTCTTCCGCAGCAGCCTTGGGTGCCGCAAGACCCTTTCCCAAGGGCGTTGGTCGAGGCTGTCTCAGCCCAGGCCAATGTCAGCGCCTTTGGCGTTCCCTGTGATACAAAGCTCGCAATCCACCCGACGCGCGAGGCGATGCTGCATGTCACGCTATCCGCGCCCTGCCGTCCCGACCAAATGGTCAGGATCTCCCATGCGGGGCTGGAATTTGACCTGCGCCTGCCAATGACCGGTGAACGGGCCTTCCATTTGCCTGCCCTTGAAGCACCGGCCCGCGTCACCCTGCGCTTTTTGGATGGCGTCGAGGTCGTTGAGGCGGTCGATCCCGGCCCGCTGGATGCGTTTATGCGCGTTGCACTTCAGGTGTCCGCAGATGACGCATTGCGGCTTAAGGCCAGTGCCCGTGGATCACTGCCGGTTGCAGAGACACGGCTAGGCGATGACGGCGGCGGCATGGTGCAGATCATCTCGCATCATATCGACCCCGACAGACAGCGCGGCGTGATACGGCTGGCGCTTGAGGCAAAGGTGTTGGCGGATCGCTGTGACCGGCCCAGCCACGCAAAAGTGGTCGAACGTCTGCCGGGATTGCCGTTGCGCCAATATGGTATCTCGCTGGGTGCAGCCGGCTGCGACCGGGTGGGCGACATTCTTGAGTTGAAAAACATTCTGCAAGACCTGAAACTCGCCGCGCACTAACACGGGCGGGTCTGTGAACCTCATCAAACGACTATGTTGCGTGGGCCTGTTCATGGTCCCGTGGGCTCTTTTTGCCCAGGACGTCTCCCTGACGTCGCGGGACGGCTCCATCCGCATTGATGGCACGTTGCTCAGCTATGATGGCGAGTTCTATCGGGTGGAGACGATTTATGGCCCCCTCACCCTTGATGGGGAGGGGGTAACCTGCGCCGGTGCGGGCTGCCCTGATCTGACAGCTTTCGTGGCGGAGGTCACTTTTTCAGGCACAAGACGCATGGCGGATGTGCTGATCCCGGCATTGATCCAGGCCTTCGCGTCCCGCAATCAGCTGCAACTGACCCGCGAAGTGGAAAGCGACACTGTATCGACCTTCGTGCTGCGCAATGCCGAGCGGGTCGTAGCACGGTTTGGCTTGCGGGCGACCTCGACGTCGGAAGGCTTTGCCGATCTGATCGCAGAGGTGGCTGACATCGCAATGGTCTTGCGCGAACCAAGCGGGGCAGAGATCACAATGGCGCGGGAGTCTGGCGCCGGAACCCTGGTGAAAGGGCGTCGCGCCCGCGTTGTCGCGCTTGATGGGATCGTCGCGATTGTGGCGCTTGATCAGCCAGTCAAGACACTGTCATTGCAACAATTGGCCGCAGCGTTCTCCGGCGAGGCGCAAAGCTGGGCCGCGCTGGGCGGCGCGGATGTGCCAGTCGTTGTCAAAGCGCCGCCGGGCAATGTTGGCCTTTCGGAGGCATTTGCTGCGCGCGTTATGCGCCCCTTCGGCAAAAATCTGTCTGACGAAATCGAGCGTTTTCCAAGTCTGGAAGAGTTGGCTGACACCGTGGCCCAAGACAGCTTCGCCCTGGGCCTCACAACTTTGAGCGAGATCGGCAACGCTGATCCCGTGGGTCTTGCAGGCGGCTGCGGATTTGAGCAATGGCCGAGCCTCGCAGCCCTGCGTGCGGAAGATTATCCGCTCACCTTGCCATTGATGCTTTATACGCCTGCCCGACGTTTGCCTTTGCTGGCTCGGGAGTTTCTGGAATTCGCGTCCTCTTCCGCCGCGCATGTGGTCATTCGGAGGGCGGGCTTCGTCGATCAGTCCATCACGCGGACTGGATTTAACCATCAGGGTGACCGCCTGGCCCATGCGATCTTGCGCGCGGGGCCTGAAATCCCTTTGGAAGAGCTGCAACGTCTCGTCGACACGCTGCGCAATCGGGAACGATTGTCGACAACGTTTCGGTTTGAGGCAGGGACACGGCTGGATGTGCAATCTAGCGAGAACATCTTCCGCCTCGCCCGCGCAATGGAGACCGGGGCGTTTGACGGCAAGTCACTGCTGTTTGCCGGGTTTAGCGATGGTGAAGGCCCTGCGGTCCCAAACAAGACTTTGGCGCTTGAACGTGCGCAGATGATTTTGGAGCAGGTCCGGGAGGCCGCTGAGGTGGCTGATTTTTCACAGATAGCCGTGTCGGCAGCGGCATTTGGAGAGGCCTTGCCGATGGCCTGCGACGACACCAATTGGGGGCGGGCAATCAACCGTCGTGTCGAAGTCTGGGTGAAATGACAAAGCTCTTTGAAAGCGAAAGTCATCCGGGGTTTCGGTTCATACCCCGGCAGGCAAATCCCCCCAGCGAGTGCCACCAAAGCCAAGCCCAAGGCCGGTCAGATATGGCCTTCTGCCCTTAGGGAGACATGCCCAGACTTCCCGATCACCAGATGATCATGCAGAATCACGTCAAGCGCGTCGCAAGCCCGCTGCACGGACTGGGTCATGGCGATGTCTTCGGTGGAGGGCGTCGGATCACCCGAGGGGTGGTTATGGACAAGGATGATGGCAGAGGCATTGAGCTCTAACGCGCGTTTGACGATTTCCCTAGGATAGACGGGCACATGGTCGACGGTTCCCTTGCCCTGCGTCTCGTCAGCGATCAGGACATTCTTGCGATCCAGATACAGCACCCTGAATTGTTCCACATCCAGATGGGCCATCCGGGTTTGGCAATAATCCAGCAAAGCGACCCAGCTTGAAAGCACTTCGCGCTGCATCACCTTGGCCCGTGCGAGCCTATGCGCGGCAGTTTCGACAATCTTCAATTCACGAATGACAGCGGTGCCAACGCCCTGAACTTCGGCCAGCCGGGCAGGGGGTGCCGAGATCACCCGGTTGAAGTCACCGAATTTGAAAAGCAGCCGTTCGGCAAGGGACTTCACCTCCCGCCTCGGGATTGCGCGGTAAAGCACAAGCTCCAGCACTTCATAATCGGGCACCGCTTCGGGCCCATTGTTCATGAAACGTTCTCTAAGCCTATTGCGGTGACCATTCACCACCTCTTCCCCTGACGGGGAGGTGGGCAGGCGCAGGCGTTCAAAACCGGGGAGCGGGCTTTCCGCTAACTCGTAACTACAATCTGTCATGCAGACCTCGTGCAACGATTCCACTTAAGTCTGGGTTAAGCGCGTTGGGTCGGATGAAACCTGTCACCGGGCGACAAAGTGAAAATCTCAACCCCGTCGGCGGTCACACCGACCGAATGCTCGAACTGGGCAGATAGCGATTTGTCACGGGTCACGGCGGTCCAGTCATCCGCAAGCACCTTGGTTTCGGGGCGACCAAGGTTCACCATCGGCTCAATCGTGAAAAACATGCCCTCTTCCAGAACGGCACCGCTGTCAGGGCGGCCGTAATGCAGCACATTGGGCGGCGCATGAAAAACGCGGCCAAGCCCGTGCCCGCAGAAATCGCGCACCACCGACATGCGATGCGCCTCGACATAGGCCTGGATCGCATGGCCGATATCGCCAAAGGTGTTGCCGGGTTTCACCGCCTCGATCCCTTTGAACAGCGCATCATGCGTCACCTGTATGAGCCGTTCAGCCTTGCGGCTGAGCTTGCCTGCCACAAACATCCGCGATGTATCGCCAAACCAGCCATCGACGATCACGGTGACGTCGATATTGAGGATATCGCCTTCCTTGAGGGTTTTTGGTCCCGGTATCCCATGGCAGACCACGTGATTGACCGAAATGCAGGAAGCGTGCTGATACCCTTTGTAGCCAATCGTGGCGGAGGTTGCCCCGGCCTTCGTGACCTCATCCTCGATGAATTTATCCAGCGCCTCAGTGGTGGTGCCCGGAACCACGAGGTCCGCAACGTCATCCAGAATGCGCGCGGCGAGGGCGCCCGCCTGCTGCATCCCTGCGAAATCCGCCGCATCATATATGCGGATACCTTCCTTGGTGATGCGTCCTTTATGGGTGTCGTCCACTGGTTTGGCCTTGTCTTCGAACTCCTCGCCTACATAGGAGGTAATGCTGGCGGCTTCCACCCCGCCGCGCTACATCTCGCAGAAGCTTGAGAGGAGCCTGACATGCCGAACCCTACTGCCGCTATGTTGGTGATTGGTGACGAGATTCTTTCGGGCCGGACGCGTGACGCCAATATGCACCATCTGGCAGGGCGGTTGACCGAGATCGGGGTTTCGCTGGAAGAGGTCCGGGTGGTCTCTGACCAACAGGGCCGGATTATCAGCGCTGTGCAGGCCTTGAGTGCCGCCTATGACTACGTGTTCACCTCTGGCGGGATTGGCCCCACCCATGATGACATTACGGCGGATGCCATTGGCGCGGCCTTTGATGCGCCGGTCGATATCCGCGAAGATGCGCGCGCGCTGCTAGAGGCGCATTACGCCAGAACAGGGTCTGAATTGAACGCGGCACGGCTGCGTATGGCCCGCATTCCCGAAGGGGCCACCTTGATCGACAACCCTGTATCGACCGCGCCGGGATTCAAGCTTGGCAATGTGCATGTCATGGCGGGCGTCCCTTCGGTTTTCAACGCTATGGTCGAAAGCGTTCTGCCCACCCTCACTGGTGGCGCGCCGCTTCTGTCCGAAACATTACGGGTCGAACGGGGCGAGGGGGATATCGCGGGACCTTTGGGTGCATTGGCCGACGCCATGCCGGAGCTTTCCTTCGGATCCTACCCCTACCAACGGGATGGCGTCTATGGGGCCAATATCGTGGTGCGCGGCACGGATCGCGCAGCGCTCACCGCAGCGCTGAAGCAGCTTTCCGAGATGCTGGGGCTCTGAATGGATCGCGACGTGCTGACGGAGGTGACAGAGGTCACGTGGCCTGCAAAGACCCGCGTCGTTGAAGGGCCGTGGACCTTCCGTTTCAGCCCTGGCGGCGGCAAGCGCGTCAGTGCGGCGAGCACCGCCCAAGTGGTCACGGTTGATGATGTCGAGATGGCCGAGCGCCGTATGCGGGACGCCGGGCAACAGCCGTTATTCTCTGTCACCGCTGATCAGAAAATCGACCCTATACTGGCCGAAAATGGATACATGATGGTGGATAAGACCGTGTTCTACCACTGCGACATTGATCAACTGACGGCCCATGATGTTCCGCCGGTGACTGCTTTCCCCATCTGGCCGCCGCTGCAGCTGACCCGCGACATCTGGAGCGCCGGGGGCATCGGTGCGGACCGTGTCGCGGTGATGGAGCGCGCGCGCTGCGACAAGACCGCGATCCTGGGGCGGGTCAATGACCGTGCCGGCGGCGCGGTTTATGTTGGCCTGCATGCAGGATGTGTGATGATCCATGCGCTTGAGGTTTTGCGTGACCAGCGGCGACACGGGCTTGCCCGGTCTCTTGTCATTGCAGCTGCACATTGGGGTGCGGCACGGGGGGCACGCCAACTGGCCTTACTGGTCACGGCAGAAAATAAAGCGGCCAACGGGCTTTACCGGTCGCTAGGCATGTCTGTGCAGGACGGTTATCATTATCGCGTGAAACGCTGACATAAGGTGTCTCTGGTGCCGAAAGTGACCGCTCTTGACCTGCCCATGATGGATCCGCTGCCCGACCGGGTGGCGAAATATTTCGACATTTGTCAGGACAGGCTGGGTCTGGTCCCCAATGTGCTGCAGGCCTACGCATTTGACGAAGAGAAACTGAACGCGTTCTCTGCCCTCTACAATGATGTGATGCTGTCTGAATCGGGTCTAACCAAGCTCGAACGGGAGATGATCGCGGTTGCGGTCTCTGCTGTGAACAGGTGCTTCTATTGCCTCGTGGCGCATGGTGCGGCTGTGCGGGAGCTTTCGGGCGATCCGGCCTTGGGCGAGGCTTTGGTGATGAATTACCGTGTGGCCGCGCTGTCCGCGCGACAGCGCGCGATGCTGGATTTTGCGGTGCTGATGACCGAGGCGAGCCACAGGATTGAGGAGCCGCATCGCGAAGAACTGCGCAAAGTCGGGTTCAATGATCGCGACATTTGGGACATTGCGGCCACAGCCAGCTTTTACAACATGACCAATCGTATGGCTTCGGCCGTCGATATGCGGCCCAATGCCGAATATCACGCGGCGCATCGGTGAGGGGGGTCTTTCCATTTCTTGCGGGCACCTTGTTGGCGAGCCACGCTCTGGCACTCGAGCTGAAATTTTCGGGGCCTGCAACGGAAACAGTGTCTAACACGACTGAATTCGAAAGCTATAAACTGCCGATCGGGCCGTATTCGGATGGCACCATTCCAACCTTGGTGGCTGAGGGCCCGTTGCTTGAAGTGGCCTGGCAGGTGGTCTCTGCCAGCGGAACCACATTGGGCGTTGCTGACAACCTGCGCCAGCAGATCGAAGCCGTGGGTTTTGAGCTTCTTTATGAATGTGAGACGCAGGAATGTGGTGGGTTTGACTTTCGGTTTGGTACGGAAGTGCTGCCAGAGCCGCATATGCATATCGACCTGGGCGATTTTCGGTATTTGGCAGCGCAGCGCCTGGGTGGGTCCGTGCCGGAATATCTGAGCCTCTTCATCAGCCGCAGCAATACATTGGGCTATGTGCAGATGATCCTGGTTGGCAGCGGCGATAATCCCGCGCCGCAGGTCGCGATGACCTCCACAAACGGGCGGCCCCAGATCAGGCCAAGTGGTCCGGCGCCCGCATTGGCGCCGCTGATTGAACGGTTGGAGCGTCAAGGCTCGGCAGTGTTGCAGGATGTCACGTTCGAGACCGGCTCATCCGAGCTAAAAGGCACCGAATTCAGAACGCTCCAAACCTTGGCGGAGCATTTGCGCTCCAACCCAGAGCGTCGAATTGCCCTGGTGGGCCACACCGATTCCGAAGGTTCGCTGCAAGGCAATATCGCGCTGTCGCGCCAAAGGGCAGAGGCCGCACGTCAATGGTTGATCGCGCGCGACGTTCCGGCAGCGCAGGTGGAGGCCGATGGCGTCGGGTATCTCGCCCCGGTTGCCAGCAATCTGACCGAAGAAGGCCGCACAAAAAACAGACGGGTCGAAGTGATTATCACCTCGACCCGCTGATGTGTCGCCCATCAAGGCCAACACGTTGGGAAGATTGTGCGCCGCTTACCAGCTGTCGGGGCCCTTTTCCTTGAAGGCCTCCACAAGGAAGTCGATGAAGGTACGCACTTTGGGCTGGGTGTAGCGGCCCGGCGGATAGACCGCGTAGATACCTTGCGCTTCTGGTGGCAGGTTCGGGATGGCTTCTTGGACGAGCCCGGCTTCGAGGGCATCCGCGTACAGAAAGCTCGGCAGATAAGCGATGCCCAGACCAGAGACACATGCGTTCAGCAGGGATTGGCCGTCATTCACGGTCAGCCAGCCTTGGGTACGGACCTGACGTTTCTCCCCCGATGGGGCAGTCAGTTTCCAGACATTGCCAGCGGATTGGTTGGAGTAATGCAGCAGCTTATGCTCATTCAGATCGTCGATCTTTTCGGGGCGACCATATTGTTCGAAATAGCTGGGGGCGGCGATGAGCCGTTTGGTGGTTTCGGTCAGCTTTCGCGCCCGTAATGAGCTGTCTTCCATCTCGCCAATCCGAATGGCGAGGTCGAACCCTTCGGAGATCAGTTCCACATAGCGGTTGTTGAGCACCATATTGACGGTGATATCGGGGAAATCCGCCAGAAAATCGCCGAGGATCGGTGACATATGGTTCACGCCGAAATCCGTCGCGACAGAGATGCGCAACAGACCGGACGGCGCGGATTGCATCGATGACACCAGCGCGTCTGCCTCGCCTGCATCATTGAGCACACGGCGTGCGCGGTCGTAATAGGCTAGGCCAATTTCGGTTGGGGATACCCGCCGTGTCGTCCGGTTCAGCAAACGAGCCCCCAGACGGCTTTCCAACGACGAGACATGCTTGGAGACGGCGGATTTCGAAATCCCCATCTTGCGTGCCGCGTCGGTGAACCCGCCTTGGTCCACCACAGTGGCGAAGGCTTCCATTTCTGTTAGACGATCCATTCAGGCTACCTCAGTGAACTCTTCACGTTGGCGTTGTGATGACGCTCAAATGGGGCAGAACCGTGATCTGACTGCGACCATTCAACGGTTTCTGTGCGTATTGGATATGGCACGGAAACAGCGGGGCCGAATTTTCCAGAAAATTTGTAATAAAAACAAAGGTTAGATTGCGGCGGCCAGACGGGTCCCCTGATCGATGGCGCGCTTCGCGTCGAGCTCTGCCGCAACGTCTGCTCCGCCGATGACGTGCGGTTTGACCCCGCGCTCCTCAAGGGCATCGGCCAAACTCCGCTCACTGATTTGGCCAGCGCAGAGCACAATCGTGTCGGCTTCGATCAGCCTTGGGTTCTCCCGCGCGTCGCCATCCGAGACATGCAGCCCCTGCGCGTCAATCCGTTCGTAATTCACCCCGCCGACCATTTCGACATTCTTCAGCTTAAGCGCTGCACGATGAATCCAGCCGGTCGTTTTGCCCAACCTCTTGCCCAGCTTTTCGGATTTGCGCTGCAGCAAAGTCACCTG
This sequence comes from uncultured Rhodobacterales bacterium, assembly GCA_964387155.1. Taxonomy (GTDB): domain Bacteria; phylum Pseudomonadota; class Alphaproteobacteria; order Rhodobacterales; family Rhodobacteraceae; genus Litoreibacter. The sequence continues at coordinate 21,584 of CAYLVP010000015.1, forward strand.
ACGCACCGGCTTTTCGGGCTGTGGGCCTTGGGGGGCGAGCCCGCCGCGTTCCGCCTCAGGGTCTGCGACACCCCATTCTTCAAGCCAGTCCTCAAGGTTTTCGGTCGGGCTGTCCTCGGTGACCAAAAACTCGGCCACGTCAAACCCGATGCCGCCCGCACCGATGATAACGACCTTTTCGCCCGCTTTGATCTCGCCGCGCAGAAGGTCGCGGTAGGACACGGTATTCGGGCCGTCCTGACCGGGGATTTGCGGATCGCGCGGGGTGACGCCCGTGGCGATGATCACCTCGTCGAATGCGCCCAGCATATCTGCGGTGACTTCCGTCCCTAGCTTTAGATCGACGCCGCTTTCGGCAATCATGGTGCGGTACCAATCAACAAGGCCCCAAAACTCTTCCTTGCCCGGAACCTGCTTGGCCATGTTCAGCTGCCCGCCAATCTCATCTGCCCGGTCAAACAAAGTGACGGCATGGCCCCGGTCCGCGGCGGTCAGCGCGGTTGCCAGCCCGGCCGGTCCAGCACCCACAATCGCGACCATCTTGGACTTGCCAACCGGAGAAATCACCAGCTCCGTTTCATGACAGGCGCGCGGGTTCACAAGGCAAGAGCTGATCTTGCCACTGAATGTGTGGTCGAGGCAGGCCTGGTTGCAGGCGATGCAAGGCGCGATCTGGGCCGCACGGCCTGACGCCGCCTTCGCCACGAAATCCGGGTCCGCCAGAAACGGCCGCGCCATGGAGACCATATCGGCGCAGCCATCCGCCAGTACGGCCTCGCCTACCTCGGGCATATTGATACGGTTTGAGGTGATCACCGGGATAGAGACCTCCCCCATCAGTTTCTTGGTAACCCATGTAAAGGCGCGCCGCGGAACCGAGGTGGCAATCGTCGGAATGCGCGCCTCGTGCCAGCCGATCCCGGTATTGATGATGGTCGCGCCAGCCTGCTCGATCTCTTTGGCCAGCAGCACCACTTCATCCCAGGTGGACCCTCCGGGGATCAGATCGATCATGGACAGTCGGTAGATCACGATAAACTCTGCGCCAACGGCGGCGCGCACGCGTTTGACCACCTCGACGGGCAGCCGCATGCGGTTTTCGTAACTGCCGCCCCACCGATCCGTGCGCTTGTTGGTGTGAGTGACCAGGAACTGGTTGAGGAAATATCCCTCCGACCCCATCACTTCGACCCCGTCATATCCCGCCTTTTTGGCCCGCGCCGCGGCAGTTGCGATGTCGGCAATTTGCTTTTCGATGCCATCTTCATCCAGCTCCTTCGGAGGGAAGGGGGAGATTGGCGATTTAACCGCCGAAGGGGCTACGCATTCGGGCGAATAGGCGTAGCGGCCTGCGTGCAGGATTTGCATCGCGATCTTGCCGCCCGCCTCATGCACCCGGTCGGTGACGATTTTGTGGTTGGCGATATCTTCGGCGCTGAAAAGCCCAGCCGCGCCGGGGAACACCCCGCCTTCACGGTTTGGCGCCATGCCGCCTGTGACCATCAGCCCAACCTCGCCGCGCGCCCGCGCCGCGTAAAATTCAGCCACCCGGTTCCAGTCCTTGGTTTCCTCTAGCCCCGTATGCATCGAGCCCATGAGCACACGGTTTTTCAACGTGGTGAAGCCGAGGTCGAGCGGGGCGAGCAGGTTGGGGTAAGCGGTCATGGAAATCCTCCGATGTTGCTGCCAGATTGACCTACCAGCGCCGCCACGTCACGCGGAACGCCGCGTCAGGGTTGGATGGCACCGCCGTGATTGCGCAAGAGGTGTGACAGTTCCCACCGCGCCACCGTATCCGCTTCAGGTCGTTTCCACGCAGTGGCGGCGGAACGCCTTTTTCAACATGTCGAGCTCGGCGCGGAGCAGATTAATCTCGCCGCGCAGATCGTCTTCAAGGGGGGTGCCCGTGACAATGGTGAAACTGTCCAGCGTCTCACCGCTTTGCCCATCCACGATGGTGAAGGTTTGGATCCCATCCGTCAGGGTTGCGGTAGGGATATCCAGCCGGATGGTCCAGCGCCCGGGCTCCGCTTCATCCGGCGTGACGCTTAATGTGTTCAATGTCTGGTCACCACATGTCGCAGACAGTGCGGGCATTGCCGCGCTGCCGGTTTCCAAAACGCCCTCATAGGTTCCGGCTTGAATGCGCGTCTTTGTCAAAACGGTCTGGGTCATCGCCTCTCCTCAGAATTCAGCGCGCGGCCGGCGGGAGAATGTCACATCCCGCAGGGTGATCTCGTTCATTTCAGGGCCTTCAAAGATCACGTCGACCCAAAGCCGTTCCAGCCGTTTCTCGCTCAGTTTTGTGTGTTCAAGGTCAAACTCCACAATCGACTCCCCCGCCGTAAGAGGCAATTCGCGCACCACCTGTTCGACATTGGGGCCGTATTTGATGTTGAGCCGCGCGAAGATCTCGAGTGGTTTTTCGGTCTGCACCTCAGCCTGGAGCCGCAGAATATGGCTTCGTTTCAGCCCTGAAACGGCGTCGTCGGGCAGATCCAGCACGAGGCTCAGAAAGGAGCCGTCAAACTTGAATACGTCAATGCGCAGGCCAAAGGGCGCAAGGTCGCTGTCTTGCGTGTTGCGTTGCTGGCGTAGGCTCAGCTCTGATATCGTGCAGTCATGGTAGACGGTTGCGGCGGTTCCGATGCGGGTGCGGTTTTGCACCGCTGCCTGACCCCGGGGCCAGATTGGCCCGCGCCAAATCTCTGGTCTATGGGCCCAATCGGATTGCGCAGGTTTGGGAATCGCGTTCGATCCAATGCGCGGAAGTGTCAGACGCGCATCGGCGATATGGGTGACCTGATCTGCGCGGCTGCGCAATTGGCGGGCCTGCGCGCGCAAGCCCCGCAGCTTGGACAGGCTCGTGGTTTCCGCCCGCGCGGCAGCCGCCTCCCAGCGGGCCAGCACCCTTTGATGCAGCCGCCGTCGGACAAATTCTGTCAGCTGGTCGATCATAGCCGGTGGAACATCCTGACTCCTGCGCCCCAAATCGGTAGCACTGTTTCTCAATTGCAAACAATGGTTTCAACGAAATAAACGGTCGAGCAGTCCGGGCGTGGTGCCGGTCGGCGCGGCACCCGGCGCTGGGGTCTCAGGGGCAACTTCAGCGATCAAAGGCGCGCGGGCGTTCAGTTCTACGAAGTCGCGCAGTACCGTCAACCCGTCCAGGCGGGCGATCTCGTCATCGCCCATCCCAATGACAGACAGCGCCACAACCGACGTGCCCGCATCGAAATAGGCCCGCCAATAGCTGCGCTGCGCTCCGGCAAAGGAGGGCGGGCTTTCGTCGATCACATACAAGAAAACCGTGCCTGTCTCGACAAAAGCATCATCGATTGCCACACGCAGCGGCTCCCCCGAACGGCTCAGTACGGTCCGGCCTTGCGTGGTCTGGAAGAACGTCAAAAGCTGATCGGCTTGCGGGGCCACAGCCCCCTCGCCTGTCAGCCCGCTGCTTGTCACCGTCGTGGTGGCAATGGCTTGCAGAAAAGGCTGCGGTTGATCGGGGTTGCCAGTGATGGCCGCGCAATTGCCGAAAACGACAAAGGCCTGGCCCGCGTCATTCCGGGTCGATACCGGATCAATGCAAAACCCGCTGGGGGCACGCAGCGCCACTTGCCTGTCTGTGACCCTGATTTCTGTCTGGCCGATCTCACTGGTGGCCGTGCTCCCCACAGGCCGCGCAATATCACGGAGGTCCGGCAGTCCTCCTTCGCAGGCTGTGAGCAGCAGGCTCACAGCCAGTCCGAACCCCGCTCTGAGCAGCATCTAAAGATCCATGTAGACGTGTTTTTCCTGTGCCGCACCCGGATGGGTGCAGGCTCCGAATTTCGCGCGACCAACCAGCTGGGCGTATTTCCACAGCGCGCCGGAGGCATAGATGGTCTCGCGCATACCGCCCCAATTGGCTTTCCGCTCCGCCATCACAGCATCGCTCACGTCGATAGAGATCGACCCTTTGATTGCATCCAGCGTGATCATGTCGCCATTTTCAACCAGCGCAATCGGCCCCCCATGGGCGGCTTCGGGGCCGACATGGCCAACGCAGAAGCCGCGTGTCGCGCCGGAAAAGCGGCCATCGGTGATCAACGCGACCTTCTTGCCCATGCCCTGGCCGGACAGGGCGGCGGTGGTCGCGAGCATCTCGCGCATGCCCGGGCCGCCAGCGGGACCCTCGTTGCGGATCACGATCACTTCGCCCTCTTCATAGGCGCGGTCCTGGACAGCCTGAAACGCGTCTTCTTCGCATTCGAACACGCGGGCCGGGCCGGTGAAGGTCAGCTGGTCATCGGACATGCCCGCGATTTTCACGATGGCCCCGTCAGGTGCCAGGTTGCCCTTCAGCCCCACAACGCCGCCGGTCTCAGAGATCGGGGTTTCAATAGGGTAGACCACCTTGCCATCCGCGACGGAGGTGACCTTGTCGATCTCTTCCCCGATCGAATAACCCGAAGCGGTCATGCAGTCCTCATGGATCAGCTTGGCCTTTCGCAGCTCTTTCAACACAACGGGCACGCCACCGGCCTCGTAGAGATCTTTGGCCACATATTGCCCGCCGGGTTTCAGGTCGACGAAGTAAGGCGTGTCGCGGAAAATCTCGCAGACGTCTTCCAAGGTGAACTCGATGCCTGCCTCATGCGCCATGGCAGGCAGGTGCAGCCCGGCATTGGTCGACCCGCCGGTACAGGCCACGATGCGCGCGGCGTTCTCGAACGCCTCGCGGGTGCAGATGTCGCGGGCCCGGATGTTCTTCTCGATCAAATTCATCACGGCCTGACCAGAGGCCACACCATATTCGCCGCGGGACTCGTAGGGTGCAGGCATGCCCGACGAGTTGAACAGCGCCAGACCAATGGCCTCCGATACGCAGGCCATCGTATTGGCAGTGAATTGACCACCGCAGGCCCCCGCAGATGGGCAGGCCACACGTTCCAGAACGGCCAGCTCCCCTTCGGACATATCGCCTGCCTGAAAACGGCCCACGGCCTCGAACATGTCCTGAACGGTGATATCCTTGCCATTATGCTCGCCCGGCAGGATCGAGCCACCATACATGAAAACCGACGGGGTGTTTAGCCGGATCATCGCCATCATCATGCCCGGCAGCGACTTGTCGCAGCCGGCAAGGCCCACAATCGCGTCATAGCAATGGCCGCGCATGGTCAGCTCCACCGTGTCCGCAATCGCATCGCGCGAGGCCAGCGAGGACCGCATGCCCTCATGCCCCATGGCAATCCCGTCGGTGACGGTGATGGTCGTGAACTCGCGCGGCGTCCCATTGGCAGCCTTCACGCCGCGTTTGACCGACTGGGCCTGCCAATTTAGCGCGATATTGCAGGGCGCGGCCTCGTTCCAGCAGGTGGCGACGCCGACGAAGGGTTGGTCGATCTCTTCCTGTGTCAGCTCCATCGCATAGAAATACGAGCGATGCGGCGCGCGGGCCGGGCCTTCCGTCACGTGGCGGCTGGGCAGATTGGTTTTGTCGGTCTTGTTCTTGAGCATGGCGGCCTCCCGGAAATGCGTTGCGCATCGGAATAAAGGGGCGCGGGAACCGGCACAAGCGCGATTGCGCCGTCGCTGGAGGCCCGCTAGCGTGCGCGCTGATCACCCAAAGAGGCGCAGCATATGATCCGCACCCCTGAATTCGAGGCATTTGTCGCGCCTGCGACCCATTACCCCGCCATCTGGCGCATTCTCCTCGGCTTGTTCATCGGCGGGTTCGTCTTCTTTGCCGGGTCTCTGCTGGTTGCGGTTGTGGTGAACGCGCTGATCGCGGTGCGCTTTTCAGGCGCAATTGAAGGCTATCAGGAGCGCTCCACCTTAGAGGTCATCGGTGATCTTGGTGCGACGCCAGACAGCATGATTGTGCTATTGGCCACTTTCATTGCCATGGGTCTGGGCGCGGTTGTTGCCGCCGCGTTCCACCGCCGGGGTTTGGCAAGCCTGATTGGCCCGTTCCGGCCCGCCTGCCGTAATTTTTCGCGCAGCGTGCTGCTATGTGCGGCCGTGTTTTTTGCGGTTGGCACGGTGATGGCTTGGGTTTTGGGGCATCGTCCGATAGCGCAAATGGATTTGGCCACATGGGCCCTGTTCCTGCCCGTCGCCATCCCGCTTTTGCTGATCCAGACCGGCGCGGAGGAGCTTGTCTTTCGCGGCTATCTCATGCAGGCGCTCGCCGCCCGGTTTCGATCAGCATTGATCTGGATGGGCTTGCCCACCGTGCTGTTCGGTTTGGCCCATTGGACCCCGGAGGTGGACCCGACGCTGGCGGTGATGATCGTTTGCGCGACGGGCCTGTTCGGCCTCGCAGCTGCCGATCTGACGCGGGTGACGGGCAATCTTGGTGCGGCCATCGGGTTTCACTTCGCCAACAACTTCTTCGCGTTGTTTCTTGTGGCCATTGCGGGGGAGATGTCGGGCCTGTCACTCTACCTGACACCCTTCACCATGGATGATGTCAGCACGCTTCTGCCGTTGCTCGTCCTGGATATGATCACAGTCGTTTTGGTCTGGTGGCTGCTGCGAAGCTGGCTGCGCCCCGCAGAGGCGGCTTGATTGCATTTCTGCGCGCCCGCGACTATCTGACGGGAAACCAGCTTTGAGGGTGCCATGAACTGGATTTCCAACTACGTCCGCCCGCGGATCAACTCGATCTTTTCGCGCCGCGAGGTGCCCGAGAACCTTTGGACGAAGTGCGAGGAATGCGGCACCATGCTCTTCCACCGGGAGCTGACCGACAACCTACATGTCTGCACCAATTGCGACCACCATATGGTCATCACCCCGCGTGAGCGTTTCGGCACGCTGTTCGACGGCGGCATTTTCACCGAAGTGAGCGTGCCCGAACCGCAAGCCGATCCGTTGGGCTTTCGGGATCAGAAAAGATACCCCGACCGGATGCGGGCTGCGCAGAAGGCGACCGGCGAGAAAGAAGCCATGCTGGTCGCCGAAGGCGAGATTGGCCGGACCCCCATCGTCGCTGCCGCGCAGGACTTTTCCTTCATGGCGGGCTCTATGGGCATGTATGTTGGCAACGCCATCATCGCCGCGGCAGAGCGGGCTGTGGCGTTGAAACGTCCGCTGATCCTCTTCTCCGCCGCCGGAGGCGCGCGCATGCAGGAAGGGATCCTGAGCCTGATGCAAATGCCGCGCACTACGGTCGCGGTTGAAATGCTGAAAGAGGCGGGCCTGCCCTATATCGTGGTCCTGACCCACCCCACCACCGGCGGCGTCACCGCGTCCTATGCGATGCTCGGTGACGTCCATATCGCCGAGCCCAACGCGCTTATTTGTTTTGCGGGTCCGCGCGTGATCGAACAGACCATCCGCGAGAAGCTGCCCGAGGGCTTCCAGCGCGCCGAATACCTGCTGGATCACGGCATGCTTGATCGCGTCACGCATCGCCGCGACATGAAAGAGGAACTGGTCACGATTACCCGGATGCTGCTGGGCCTAGACCCTGCCATCAAAGGCGACTTGCCTGCCCCTGATCCGGTCATCGCACCTCTGGACCCTGTGCCAGCAGACGAGGCGAAGTGACCGCCCTAGCCAGCGATGTCATCCTCGAGCGGATGATGGCCCTGCATCCAAAGATCATCGACCTGACACTGGACCGGGTCTGGCGCTTGCTTGATGCGCTGGGCAACCCGCAGGACGACTTGCCGCCGGTGATCCATATTGCGGGCACCAATGGCAAGGGGTCGACGCAAGCGATGATCCGGGCGGGGCTCGAGGCGGCAGGCAAGACCGTTCACGCCTATACCTCCCCCCATCTCGCCCGGTTTCATGAACGGATCCGCCTGGCGGGAGAGTTGATTTCGGAGCCATACCTGACCGAAGTTTTGGAGGAATGTTACGACGCCAATGGCGGGGCCAATATCACCTATTTCGAGATCACGACCGTTGCGGCCATTCTGGCCTTCTCACGGACGCATGCCGATTATTGCTTGCTTGAGGTGGGGCTTGGCGGTCGATTGGATGCCACGAATGTGGTGGATGCGCCCGCTTTGACGATCATCACGCCGGTCTCCCTCGACCATACGCAGTTTCTGGGTGACACCGTGGCCAAGATCGCAGGTGAAAAGGCGGGGATCCTGAAGCGAAAGGTCCCCGCCATCGTCACCCGCCAGAGCGACGACGCGATGGAGGTGATTGAGGCCCGCATCGAGACGCTCCATTGCCCTGCCCTGATCCAAGGCCAGCATTGGGACGCGTTCGAAGAGCGGGGCCGCCTGATCCATCAAGATGAGCGGGGCCTGTTAGACCTGCCGCCGCCCGCGCTTATCGGCGCGCATCAGTTTCAAAACGCAGGCACAGCCACTACGGCCTTGCGCCAGCTTGGGTTTGGGGAGGAGGCCTGCGAAGCTGCGGCCACCCGCGTGGACTGGCCTGCGCGGATGCAGCGCCTGCCGCAAGGGCCTTTGACGGCGCAGGCTCCGCAGGCGGAGTTCTGGCTGGATGGCGGGCATAACGCAGCCTGCGCGCTGACCCTGGCCGAGACGCTGACCCGCCTGCCGAAACGCGACACACACCTGATCTGCGGTTTGATGAACACCAAAGATGTTGCGGGCTACATGGCACCGCTGGTCCCGCATGTGGCAGGCTTGCACGCGGTTTCGATCCCGGGGGAGGTCAACACCTTGCCGGGGGAAGAGACAGCAGCAGCGGCGGCAAAGGCAGGGATACCGTCGCAGGTTGCGTCTTCGGTCGACATGGCAATTCGCGCGATTGTTGCAAACACCCCCGACGCCCGGATCCTGATCTGTGGATCGCTTTACCTGGCGGGCGCGGTGCTGCGGGAAAACGGCTAGGCCCTAAAAGTCCTGCGGTGCGGAGGGCAACAGGGACGTTGCGCCGTAAAATAACAGCAGGCAGAGCAGCACCATCAATGCGGCGGTCACAAGAAAGCCCCGTGCAGAGCCTGACTTTCCGACAGGTTTCGCAGGCTCAGGTCGTTGGACCGGAATACCAACCGATATCGGGCGGGGTGCCGCCTTCTCAGTTGGGTGCGTGGTCAGCGGCTCAGGGCTGGTCGTGCGCTCCTCTCGGATCCGCTCTTGCTTTTCGATGGCCCGGCTCACCCAGTTGGTCGCTCCTGGAACTGGCTTGCGTGGCAGCGGGGTCGGCTCGGATATGTCGCGCGACTTGACCACACTCTGGACACGTTCGGCGGCAGTTTCGCGTGCGAGACTGTCCTGGTTGAACTCTTGGACCCATTGGGCGACGGCAGGTTTTGCCGGTGCTGGCGCGACCACCTTGGAGGGAACGGTGATCACGCGCGTTTTATGCACCTCGTCATTGGTTTCTTCGACCAGCCGGGTGAGGGAGCGTTCAAGGTCAAGGCTGATGGCTTGGCCCGGTGTCTTCTTGGGTCGCGCGACGGTCTGCGTGCTTGGGTTGATGGCTGCAATCATGTTGCGCCATTGCATGGCCGATTGCAGTCGCTCACTTTGATGCAGCTGCATCGCCGTGTCGATGGCTTCAAGGAAGATCGGGTCATAGCCGTCGATCTGACCTTTCAGTGGCACACATGGATCGGGCCGTTTGCCGGACACTTCCAACATGCGGGCCTGGCTGTTTGGCGGCGCCTTGCCGCTGAGCAGATGATAGAATGTGGCACCCAGCGCATAGAGGTCGCTGCTTTGCGTCTGCCGGCTGCCCGCCACGTAGAATTCCTGGGGGGAATACCCATCCTTCACCACCAGCAAGGCAGAAATCGCGCGGGTCCGGCGGCTCGCGTCACTGCGGGCGGCCCCAAAATCGATCAGAACAGGCGTGCCTGACTTTTCGAGGATGATGTTATCCGGGGAGATATCCCGGTGCAGCAGGTCCAGCTCATGCACTTTCTCAATCGCGTCGAGCAATTGCATCAGGATATCGGTGACACGCGCGGGCGACAGGCCGTTGCGATGGGTCTCCATCACATCGATGAGGTCCTCGCCATCAATCAGGTCGAGCACCATATAGGCGGTCTCATTCTCTTCAAACGCGCGGTGGACACCCACGATATTGGGGTGACGGAGTTTGGCGAGGCTGCGCGCCTCGCGCATGAACATATCCACAATGGATCGCAGTTGTTCACCGGCAGGTTTGTTGCGTGCGATGACATTCTTGCCAAGGCGGTAGGCGCAATCCTCGGGGAAGCATTCTTTCAAGACGACGGTGCGGCCCAGAACATTGTCCTTGGCCCGATATGTGATGGAGAACCCGCCAGCCCCGAGGCTTCCGAGAATCGTAAACTGGCCGCCCGACAACGTTGTGCCGACCGGCAGTTCCTCTTCCGCCTGCAGAGGTTCCCGTGCTGTGTTTTCGTCGATCATGTAGAATCACTATTTGCGAACAACGCCCAAGTGCTGCTCAGGTTTGTTTCGAATTTACGTAAAATTGTGTTTGGAATGAGATGGATTTGAGGCGGCGGTAAGACCTCAAGCGGCGGCAAAGATTACCTTGTCGCCCACTCCGCGCTTTGCATTTCGCGTAGTCGCGAGGCCGTGCGCTCGAACTCGAAAACGCCTTCCCCCTCGATGTAAAGTCGCTCAGGCACATCCGCGGCCGAGCAAATCAGCGCGACCTTCGCCTCGTAGAGCGCGTCAATCAGGGTCACAAAGCGCTTCGCCTCGTTGAAGTTGGAACGCGACAGGGTCGGGATGTCATCAAGGATCAGCACCCGCACCGCATCCGCCACGGCCAGATAGTCCGCGGCCCCCAAGGGCATTCCGCAAAGCTCGAAGAATTTCGCGCGGGCCACGCCGTTTGAAAACCTTGGCAGCACGACATCGCGCCCTTTGATACGCAGCGTAAGTGGCGCGACCCCGCTGCCTGACAGCTCTTGCCAAATCGTATCTAGCGCCGCTTTGGCGGCCGCATCCACCGGATGGAAATAGACCTGCGCCCCGGCCAGCCGATCCTGCCGGTAGTCGGTCTCGCTTGCCAGTTCATAGACGTTGAGACGGTCCTTAATCAGCTCGATAAAAGGCACAAAGAGGTTGCGGTTCAATCCGTCCTTATACAGGTCATCCGGCGTCCGGTTCGATGTGGCCACCACCACCACACCGGCGGCAAAGAGATTTTGAAAGAGACGCCCCACAATCATCGCGTCGGTGATGTCGGTGATCTGCATCTCGTCAAAGCACAGCAGCCGCACGTCATGGGCAATCTCTTCGGCAACTGGCGCAATCGCGTCCTCCACACCGGTCTTGCGCACCTCATGCATGGCGGCATGGACCTCTTGCATGAAGGCGTGAAAATGGACCCGGCGTTTCCGGGCTTCTGGCGCGATCTCGAAAAACAGGTCCATGAGCATGGATTTTCCACGCCCGACGCCGCCCCAGATATAAAGACCCTTCACCGGCGGCTCATCGCTGCCGAAAAGACCGAGAAACTTCTTTTTGCCCTTCGAGTGGCGCATGTCGTCCAGTACACGGTCGAACAAGGGCAGCGCCGCAATCTGGGCGTCATCGGCCGTCAGAGCGCCATCGGCGACGCGGGTCTCATATGTGCTTTGCAAAGACATCCGCGCCATCATTAGGAACTGTGATGGGGGCTGGCAATAATGATGAATTGACCGCACGGGCATTTTGCAGGAGCGTCGGCCCATGACCCGCGCGCCCCTCTTTACCCCCGTCCTGATTGGCGGCTGTCTTATCATGATGCTGGCCTTCGCGATCCGGTCGAGCTTTGGCCTGTTTCAAATCCCCATTGCTGAGGAATTCGGGTGGCTCAGGGCAGAATTCTCGCTGGCCATTGCGATCCAGAACCTCGCATGGGGCATCGGGCAGCCTATCTTTGGCGCGATTGCCGAGAAGTTCGGCGACCGCAAGGCGATTGTCATGGGCGCGCTGCTTTATGCGGCGGGTCTGGTGCTGTCCAGCTTCGCTGTCACGCCGGGTGGGCACCAATTGCTGGAAATTCTGGTGGGGTTCGGCATTGCAGGCACCGGTTTCGGGGTGATCCTTGCGATGGTGGGCCGGGCCGCCTCGGACGAGAACCGGTCCATGGCGCTGGGCGTGGCCACGGCGGCAGGGTCGGCAGGCCAGGTTTTCGGCCCGCCAGTGGCCGAGTTTTTGCTGGGCATTTTCCCTTGGCAAACGGTCTTTATCATCTTTGCTGGGGTGATGTTGACCGCGCTTTTCGCACTGCCGATGATGCGCGCCCCGGCCATGGCCACCCGCGCGGAGCTGGAAGAGAGCATGGGCGAGGTGCTGACCCGCGCCTTCAAAGACCCGTCCTATATGATGATCTTTCTCGGGTTCTTTTCCTGCGGGTATCAGCTTGGCTTCATCACCGCGCATTTCCCGGCCTTCATCGCGGAGGTTTGCGGTCCCATTGCGCCGGGCAGCATGCTGGCCGGTATGGGGATCACGACCACATCCGCGCTGGGCGCCTTGGCGATTGCGCTGATCGGCGCGGCCAATATCGCAGGCACATTGCTGGCAGGGTATCTGGGCAAGCGCTTCACCAAGAAATACCTGCTGGCGGGCATCTATGCGGGGCGGACCGTCGTGGCCGCGTGGTTCATTCTGACCCCGATGACGCCTGAGACGGTGGTTATTTTCAGCCTGGTCATGGGGTCATTGTGGTTGGCGACCGTGCCGCTGACCTCGGGCCTCGTCGCGCATATCTACGGGCTGCGCTATATGGGCACGCTCTACGGCATTGTCTTCTTCTCCCACCAGCTGGGGTCGTTCCTGGGGGTCTGGCTGGGCGGTACGCTTTACGACACGACTGGGGACTATACGCTGGTCTGGTGGATCGGTGTGGGGGTGGGCGCATTCAGCGCGATCGTTCATCTGCCGGTGCGCGAAAAACGGCCCACGCTTGCAGCGGCCTAAGCCTTCAAAAGAAACTGCTTGATCAGCTCTGCCGCCTCTTTCGCGTGGGTCATGGGAAGGGAATGCGTGGCCCCCCGGATCGTTTTGTGCAGAACGGCGCGGTTTGCCTGCGTGGTGTTGCCCAGCGCGGTCATGGGGATAATCTTGTCCTGATCTCCCCAGATGGCGAGGGTTGGGACACGCTCGCTTTCCAGCCGCTGATAATAGTCATGCTGGTTGGTCTTCAGCATATGTCGCGCGCTCGACAGCACCGCAGGCATATAGCCGCGATAGTCAGTGGCGGGCAGTTGCTTATGGGAGATCTCGATCTGGTCCGGGTCGGTCTCAATCGCGATCCCGGCCCGAATGCGGCGCTTGCGCATCAGGCCCCCGAAGGTCAGGGCCAGCCAGTCGCCAAAGGGTGGGGTGTCGCGGATCCAACGGTCGAGCCCGGGCACCGCGTTTGACATCCCCGCCGGTGCCAGCATGACCAAATTGTCGATCCGCCCAGGGTTCTTCTGCGCGTAAGCCACCGAGATGGCAGCCCCCATAGAATAGCCCATCAGGGTGAAGGTCTCGGGGATCTCCATCTCCTCCAGCAGGTCTTCAAGCTGGCGCAGAAAGAAAGCCTCGTCCTGTTTGCCTGAGGGCCGGTCTGAATAGCCACGGCCCCACAGGTCATATGTCACAATTCTGAAGCCCGCCTCCTCAAGCTCATGGGCGATCCCATCCCAAACGAATTCAGGGGTGGTCAGCCCGTGGACGCAGATAACCACCGGTCCGCGCACGGGGCCTTGGCGGCGGATATGGGTCACGCCATCGGTCAGCTGGTGGAACGTGCCGGGCGCATCCGCGCGGGCGGCGTCATCCATGGGCTTGCGCAACCGTTCCATCACGAAAGGGGCCGCGATCAGCGCGGCCAGAACGATGAGGAACACAAGCGCGCTCAGAATGTGGCCTCTTCGCGTGTCAGCAGCCCGTGTTCGATCAGGCAATCTGCCCAGCCTTCCGGGCCCTCAAACAGATGCGTCTGCCATCCGCGCGCCTGAGCCGCCGCGACATTGTCCGCCCGGTCATCCGCAAATAGCAGGGTTTCAGGGCCCAGGCCGCAGTCGCTTTCGACCATGTCGTAGATGCGGGAGGCAGGCTTGATGACCTTCATCTCGCCCGAGACATAGGTTCGGTCAAACTCGTTCAGGAAGGCATAGATGGTTTGCGCGTAGGCGAAGCTCTCGACCCCGAAATTGGTCAGTGCGAAGACCGGGATCCCTTTTGCACGCAGCGCACGCAGCAGATGTACCGATAGCGGGATCACGGGCGAGGCAAGCGCAATCCAATTGGCGTACCAGCCAAGGATCTCATCGCGCCACGCGGGATAGGCCTCGGCGGTTTCATGGATCACATCGCGCCAGTTTTCGCCGCTGTCGATACGGTCATTCATGGCGTGCAGGTCGACGGCGGCAAACATCTCTTTGCGGCGGGCCTCGCCGATCCAATGGTCGTAATGGCGTTCCGGCTGCCATTCGATCAATACGTTGCCGATATCAAAGATCACCGCATCTACGTTCATGCGTAAAGCGCCTCTGCATGGAAGGTGATGTGGTCTTCCATGAAGGTGGAGACGAAGAAATAGGAGTGGTCATAGCCGGATTGCGTGCGGATGATCGCCTGCTGCCGTTTTGCTGCAATTGCCGCCGCCATAGGCTCTGGCATGAGCAGCTCCATGAACTGATCAGCGCTGCCAGTATCCAGCAATATCGGCCCATCAAACCCCTCGCGTGACATCAGAAGCGTGGCGTCATGATCGGCCCAGCTGGCCTCGTCCTCGCCCAGATAGGCCGTCAGCTGCTTGCGCCCCCAATCTGACGCCGTCGGATGGCAAATGGGCGAGAAGGCAGAGACAGATTTGAACCGCCCCTTCTCCCGCATCGCGATGGTCAGCGCGCCATGCCCACCCATGGAATGACCGGTGATGGATTGGCGGCTTTCATCCAGCGGGAATTCAGCGAAGATCAGCGCGGGCAGCTCTTTCGTCACATAGTCATACATCTGGAAATGCGCGGCCCAAGGCTGTTGCGTGGCGTTGACATAGAAACCAGCGCCCTTGCCCAGATCATAGGCTTCGTCATCGGCCACATCGCCGCCGCGTGGCGAGGTATCGGGGAAGACCAGGGCGATCCCCTGTTCTGCGGCCCAGGCCTGAGCGCCTGCCTTGGTCATGGCGTTTTCATGGGTGCAGGTCAGCCCCGACAGATACCATAGCACCGGCACTGGCCCATCTTTGGCCTCTGCGGGCAGGAATATTGCGAAAGTCATCTCACAGGCGCAGGTGGTGGAGGCGTGGGTGTAGACCCCTTGCGTGCCGCCGAAGCAGATGTTTTCCGATACGGTTTCCATTCTGGTCATCCTTTCGCAAGTTACCCCAAGGGCTAAACGGCGACCCAGCCTATGACAAGCGAAACGGTCAAAATGCTGATGGCGGTGGAAATCAGGATCGTGGCCGATACCCGTTGGGGCGCGACCCCGTAATGCTGCGCGATGATATAGACATTGCCAGCAACAGGCAGCGCGGCGGCGGCGATTGCCACAGCTGCAGCATAGGGATCGACCTCGAAGAGCATCAGCACCGCAACCGCAACGGCCAGCGGGTGCAGCACAAGTTTGCAAAAGCTCAGCCAGCCCGCGATGTAAATACGCTCTGCCGATTTCGACGCGAGCGACGCGCCGATGGCAAAGAGCGCGCCGGGCGTTGCTGCCCCGCCGAGGATCGCCAGAAATTCGTTCATCGGTTGCGGGATTGGCAGTGTCGAGGCTGACCAGATGAACCCCAGCGCCATGGAGACGATCATCGGGTTTTTCAAAAGCCCCAAGCCCACCGTTTTGAAGATGGCAGGTGATACCCGGCCGTCGCGGGAGCCTGTGATCAGGATCACGACAAGGCTGCCGAAGAAAAGCAGGTCAACCGCAAGCACCAGCATGATCGGGCCCACAGCGGCTTCGCCCATCAGCAGCGCCAACATGGGCAGACCAAGAAAGCCCACATTGCCGATCACCGCGCATTGCGCCTCGATGGCGGATTGCTCAACGCTGAGCTTGCGAAACTGAGAGATGATCGTGACGACGACATAGACCGCGAGGGTTGCGCTGAAATAGGCAAGCACCAGCTGCGGGTCGAACACCTCCCGCAGGCTCAGATTGGCCGAGAAGCGGAACAGCATCGCCGAGAGCGCGAAGTAGAACACAAATTTGGTGAGATAGGCCGTAGCCTCCTCGCTGAAGAATTTTGTGCGCCCCGCCCAGTAGCCCAGTCCTATCAGGGCGAAGAAAGGCAGTGTTTTGAGGAAGATCTCCAGCATAAGACGCAGGTAGCACGGCGGTTGAGGCGAGGCTATACGCAGAAAATGAACTAAACGGTTCAGAAATATCTTGAATAAGTGAACCGGTCGGTTTAGATATCAAAATATGAACCGAACAGTTTAGATATGGAGCCTTCCCATGACCCGTCGTCCCCGTCACTTCCACCTTGTCGCGGCTATCGCATTTCTCACAGCCACGCCCGTCTTCGCGAATATCGGCGGCGGTTACTTTATGCCGCATTTGACATTTGTGGAGGAACCGCAGACCCCGACCCGTGCCGCCCATACCGATCTGCCGAGCTGTTTGGACAGCCCCAAAACAGCCGAAACCTGCCGTGCCGCGGCCGCGCAGGCCCTGACCCCCGCACCGAAGAAAGACAAATGACCCCGAAGATTGCGCAGCCAGAGACCCCCGGTTTTGGCTGTGCACTCACGCATCTACGTCATGCTTGCTGGAACTGAACTAACTCGTCTAAGTTGAGTGAGCACAGATCGTGGAGACTGCCATTGGACGGGACCGCCCCTGAAATCAAACGCGGCCGCAAATACGACCAGGTGGTCGCGGGCGCACGGAAGGTATTTCTGGCCGAAGGATTCGAAGGCGCAAGCGTCGATCTGATCGCGCGCGAAGCAGGGGTGTCGAAAGCGACGCTCTACAGCTATTTCCCAGACAAACGCATTTTGTTCATCGAAATTGCGAAGGTTGAATGCGCCCGCCAGGCCGACCGCGCCTTGCAGGTGGACCGCACCGATTTGCCGGTCCGGGAAATGCTCGGTCACATGGCGCGCTCTATGATGGAGTTCCTCACCTCGGAATTTGCGCAGCGCATTTTCCGCATCTGCGTGGCCGAATCTGACCGGTTCCCTGAGCTGGGGCAGGAATTCTACCTCTCTGGCCCAAGCCTTATGGAAGACCGCCTGAGTGAGTATTTCACCCTCGCCCAGCAACGCGGCGAGCTGAAAATCGAAGATGTCCGGCTGGCAGCCCAGCAATTCGACGCGCTGATGAAAGCGGATGTCTTCGTCAAGATGGTGTTCAACGTCATAGCCGAGCCTGATCCGGCGGCGATTGACCGGGTGGTCGATGGTGCAATCGATACTTTCCTGGCCCGCTACGGTACCTAGTCGAGCCGGCGCAGCATCAGCTGATTGCCCTCTTTCTTGGTCTCGAACCGCCTGAGCTTGCGCACCAGGTCTGAAAACTTGCGCTCCCCATAGGTCCGCGTGTCGAAATCAGGATTATCGGCGGTCACATATTGGCCCAGCGCGCCAAGCGGGTACCAATCATCATCCGTGTTGATCTTGTCCATCGCCCGCAAGATCAACGGCACGGCCTTGGACGGGCTCAGCTTTCCGGCGGGCTTCACGGCTTCCTTGCCAGCGGAGATAGCGGGTTCTTCCACCAGGTTCTCGATCAACACGAATCGATTGCACACGTTGCGCAATGCCTCCGGCGCTTTGCCCTCACCGATGCCGATGACGTCCAGCCCTTCCTCCCGCACCCGGCTGGCAAGCCTGGTGAAGTCGCTGTCGGAAGACACCAGCACGAACCCGTCAAACCGACCGGTATGCAGAATATCCATCGCATCGATTACCAGCCCGATATCTGACGCGTTCTTGCCTTTCGTATTCGCGGTTTCCTGATGGGCCACAAGGCCGAGCGATTTGATCTTGTCGGTCCATTTGCGCAGCTGCCCGCTTGACCAGTCCCCGTAAACCCGCCGCAGGGCAGGCTCACCGAAGGTAGTGACCTCTTTCAAGATCACCTCCGCATGGTCGGCAGGGATATTGTCGGCGTCAATCAGAACCGCATAGAGCGGCCGGTCACGTTCAGCCATCAGTAAACAACGACAGAGCGGATCGACTCGCCTGCATGCATGAGGTCGAACCCTTTGTTGATATCATCCAGACCCATTGTGTGGGTGATCATCGGATCGATCTCGATCTTGCCGTCCATGTACCAGTCAACGATCTTGGGCACATCGGTCCGGCCCGACGCACCGCCAAAGGCCGTGCCACGCCAGACCCGACCGGTCACCAGCTGGAAGGGACGGGTGGAAATCTCGGCCCCTGCTGGGGCCACGCCGATGATGATGCTCTCACCCCAGCCCTTATGCGCGGATTCAAGCGCGGTGCGCATCACGCCCACATTGCCTGTGGCGTCAAACGTGTAGTCGCCGCCCCCGCCCGTCAGCTCGACCAGGTGCCCCACCAGATCACCGTCAACATCGTTCGGGTTGACGAAATCGGTCATGCCGAAGCGCGTCGCCATCTCGACCTTTGCGGGATTCAGATCGACGCCGACAATCTGGTCGGCCCCGGCAAGGCGAAGCCCTTGGATGACGTTCAATCCGATGCCGCCAAGACCAAAGACGATGGCGCGGCTGCCGATCTCGGCTTTGGCGGTGTTGATTACCGCGCCGATGCCGGTGGTCACCCCGCATCCGATGTAGCAAATCTTGTCGAACGGCGCGTCTTGCCGCACTTTGGCGAGCGCGATTTCTGGCAGAACAGTATGGTTGGCGAAGGTCGAACACCCCATATAATGCAGGATCGGATCCCCATCGAGCGTCGAGAACCGCGAGGTGCCATCCGGCATCAGCCCCGCGCCCTGGGTCGACCGGATCTTTTGGCAGAGGTTCGTCTTGGGGTTCAGGCAATAGTCGCATTCCCGGCATTCAGGGGTGTAAAGCGGGATGACGTGGTCGCCCTTCTTCAAGGAGGTCACGCCGGGGCCCACATCAACCACAACACCAGCCCCCTCATGGCCGAGGATCGCGGGGAACAGCCCCTCAGGGTCTGCGCCCGAAAGGGTGAACTCATCCGTGTGGCATATGCCAGTGGCCTTGATCTCGACCAACACTTCGCCCTCTTTGGGGCCTTCGAGGTTCACGTCCATGACCTCAAGCGGTTTGCCTGCGGCAATTGCGACGGCAGCTCTGGTACGCATAGCGGGCTCCTCCCTGGTGACTGATTTTTGGGCAGCTTCATGCATTGCGCGGGTGAAATCAATCGCCATCCTCTGGGCGAAGCCATGCCCATTGAAGCCGCATTGCTTGCCGGTCCTGCGGGACTGCGCTAGCACAAGGTCATGACCAGATTGTTCTACGCGTTTCTCGTCCCGCTGATGGCCTGTGCACCGGTGCCTGATGACATCGAACCCATTCCCCTCGATGATGGGGCTGGCGGTGTGGTTATTGACAGCACCTCCGGCCTGCAAGAGCGGCTGCCGGACACATGCGGCCTTTCCAACTACGAGGGGTTTGTCGGCCAAACGACGGCCACTGTCCTTATTCCGCCCGAGGCGAACACGCGCGTTGTGCAGCCGGGTGAAATCCTGTCGCAAATCTACGTGGCGGATCGTGTCAATTTCTACGTGGACGGTCAGGGCGTCATCACGCGGATCATATGCGGTTAGCACTTTGGATGTTGCTCGGTGCGATTTTGGTCGGCTGCGGTGGGCCGCAATCACCTGACCCGTCGGAGTTTGACGGCGTACCTTCCTGCGGCGCCGAGAGCTTGCAAGGGCTTTTGGGTGAACCTGAGGCGGCGCTTGCCAATGTCACCCTGCCGCCTGCCACTCGTGTTTTGCGGCCCGGTGACGTGATTGCATTGGATTTCAGCCCTGACCGTCTGACGATTGATATCGATCAGTTGGGACGGATCAGCTCAATCACGTGCCGCTAATCCTTCGAGATGCGGTAGTCCTTGTGGCAGGCAGTACAACTTTGGCCCAGCCGGGCAAAGGCCTGCGTGAAAGCATCTTCCGTTTCGCTGGCGGCCACAGCTTCGGCTGCGATCCGCATGTCTTCGGCATCTGCCAGGAAACCCGCCCAATCCTGCCAAATCTCTGGTCGCGCCTCTGATTTTGGGTCGGTTGCAGGTTGCTCGAACAGCGGCGCGATCTGATCAGCATGGGCCGCCAAGCGGCTGCCGTGAAGCGCCGCAATCTGCGGGTCGAAGTCAGACTTGGTGAGGGCTACCAGTGCTTTGATGTCATCGGCCACATCCGTCATCAGTACCATCCGGGCCATAACCTGCGGGTCCTTGACGCCGCTATGGGCGAAGGCTGCTGTGGCGAATGCAAGGACGGCGCAAAGGGGAATGGCAAAG
The DNA here is from genome assembly GCA_964387155.1 of uncultured Rhodobacterales bacterium. Lineage (GTDB taxonomy): Bacteria > Pseudomonadota > Alphaproteobacteria > Rhodobacterales > Rhodobacteraceae > Litoreibacter. Next base: position 41,865 of record CAYLVP010000015.1, read on the forward strand.
CGTTTCATTCTCGGAGTGTTCCGCCAGTGATGCCTGGGGTCAACAGCGAACTTGACCCGGCAGGCCTTGCGCGCTTTTACCAGACCCAAACTCAGGCTAGGATCCGCGTCGTGGCAAAGGCAGCAAAGAAAAAGAACAAGACGCAGAAGCGTTCGGTATTCTGGTGGATCGGCGCGACGCCCCGGTTTGCGATCAAATGGGCGTTTCGTGCAGCTCTCGTTGTCGTCTTTGTGGTGGTCTGTGTCGTCGCGCTCTATTCCGTCGTGAATCCGCCGACGACGATCTACATGGTGCAGGAAAGCAGCCGTCTGGACGGTATCCGCCGCGAGTGGCGGGATTTCGAGGATATCTCCCCCAATATGGCCCGGGCGATTGTCGCCGCCGAGGATGCGAATTTCTGCACTCATTGGGGTTTTGACATGGCCGCGATCCGCAGCGCGCTGGAGGAAGGCGCGAACCGGGGGGCGTCCACCATTTCACAGCAGACGGTCAAGAACGCATTTCTGTGGCATGGGCGGAACTACACGCGCAAAGCGTTGGAGGCACTGCTGACCCCGGTGATGGAAGCCTTCTGGTCCAAGCGGCGCATTCTTGAGGTCTACATGAATATCGCCGAATTTGACGAAGGGGTCTTTGGCGTCGCGGCTGCCGCGCCCTGGTATTTTGGCGTCGATGCACGGGACCTGACCCCGCGCCAGGCGGCCGCACTGGCGGCAGTGCTGCCCAACCCGAAGGGCAGGTCGGCGAAACGACCCACCGCGACGCTGCAAAAGCGGGCGCGCCAGATCAATGCCGGTGCGGAAACGATCCGCCGAGACGGTCGGGCCGCATGCTTCGAAGGTTGAAAACCGGCCCTAACATTGCGATGACTGCTCAACGCACACTGCATGTCCGGATTTATTGATGAACCGCTTGTATCACGTCCCGCTCTCCCCGTTTTGCCGCAAGGTGCGCTTGGTGCTCGCCGAAAAGAAGGTCGAGGTGGAGCTGGTCGAAGAGCGCTACTGGGAACAATCCGCCGAATTCATGCGCCGCAATCCGGCAGGCAAAGTGCCGGTCCTCAAGATCGACAGCCAGACGCTCAGCGACAGTCAGGCAATTTGCGAATATCTCGAAGAAGTGCTGCCCGACCCTCCGCTTTTGCCGCGCAAGCCCGAGGACAGGGCCGAAGTGCGCAGGCTTGTGTTCTGGTTCGACGACAAGTTCCACGGCGAAGTCACGTCGAAATTGCTTTATGAGCGGGTGAACAAGAAGATCATGGGCGAGGGCTATCCCGAAAGCCGAAATGTGAAAATGGGCGCGCAGAAGATCAAATACCATATCGACTATATGGGCTGGCTGCTGGATCAACGTCGCTGGCTCGCAGGCGATCAGATGAGCCTTGCCGATTTCACGGCCGCCGCGCATTTCAGCTGCCTTGACTACATCCGCGACGTGGATTGGAACCGAAACGAGAATGTGCGCGACTGGTATGCCAAGATCAAATCGCGCCCCGCGTTCCGTGGCCTGCTGGCCGATCAGGTTTCAGGCTTTCCGCAGCCCTCGCATTACGCGGACCTCGATTTTTGACCCTGAAGGCGCGGCTGCACGCGCAAGCCCTTGCCGAAGGTTTCGCCGCGATGGGCGTCTGCCGCCCCGACGCCGTGCCGCAGACCATGCCCAGGCTCAAGAGGTTTCTGGAAAATGGCTATCACGGCCAGATGGGCTGGATGGCAGAGCGGGTGCAGTGGCGCGGCGATGCCGCAGCCCTTTGGCCGGACGCAAAATCGGTCATAATGCTCGCAGAGCCTTACACACCCGACCATGATCCGATGGACAACCTGGCTGCTGTAGAACGCGCCAATATCTCTGTCTATGCGCGCAACCGTGACTACCATGATCTGGTCAAGAAGCGGCTGAAGCGGTTGGGCCGCTGGTTGATCGACCAATCCGAGGGGGCTGAGATCAAGGTTTTCGTCGACACCGCCCCCGTGATGGAGAAACCGCTGGCCGCCGCGGCTGGCTTGGGCTGGCAGGGCAAACACACCAACCTTTTGTCGCGAGACCTGGGCAACTGGTTTTTTCTGGGTGCAATCTTCACGACCGCAGAACTAGACCCTGATCTCGCGCAAGAGGACCATTGTGGCACCTGCCGCGCCTGCCTGGATGTCTGTCCGACCGAAGCCTTCCCCGCGCCCTTCCAACTGGATGCGCGACGCTGCATCTCTTACCTGACGATCGAGCATCACGGCCCGGTTGACGCGGACCTGCGGGCCAAAATGGGAAATCGCATCTATGGCTGCGACGATTGCCTGGCCGTCTGCCCCTGGAACAAATTTGCCAGCGAGGCGCGGGAGCTGCGCTACGCCGCCCGCGAGGATCTGGTGCTGCCCGATCTGGCAGAGATGGCGGCCTTGGATGATGCCGGGTTTCGCGCGCGGTTCTCGGGCTCCCCCATCAAGCGGATTGGCCGCAACCGTTTTGTGCGCAACGTCCTTTATGCAATCGGCAATAGCGGGTCGGGCAGGCTCCGCGACACGGCGCAGACACTGACACATGACACAGATCCAACGGTCGCGGATGCCGCGCGTTGGGCGGCAGAGCGGTTGGCATGACAAAACATCTTTTGAGTTTCGGGCACGGCTATTCGGCCAAGGCCCTGACCCAGCTGCTGCTGCCCGATGGCTGGACGGTCACTGGCACGACGCGTTCAATAGATAAAGTTGCCGATCTTGGCCGAACCGGGGTGCTCCCCGTGCAGTGGCCCGGCACGGACCTGCGCGCCACCCTCGAAGACGCCACACATCTGCTGATTTCTGCCGGGCCTGGGCCCGATGGGGACCCGGTGTTGAAAGAACTGGAAGAGGACATCGCCCGCAATGCAGCGCGGCTGGAATGGGTAGGCTATCTCTCCACCACCGGGGTGTATGGTGATCATCAGGGTGGCTGGGTGGACGAGACGACGCCACTTGCCCCCAGCACCAAGCGGGGCGAGATGCGGGTGCAAGCGGAAGCGGCATGGCAAACCCTGGCTGCGCGGACGGGCTTGCCGCTGCATATTTTCCGGCTTGCAGGCATATACGGACCCGGCAGAGGTCCGTTTGCCAAGGTCAGGGCCGGTACCGCGCGGCGTATCATCAAGACGGGGCAAGTCTTCAGCCGCATCCATGTCGAAGATATCGCGCAAGTGTTGCTGGCCTCGATCAAGGCGCCGCGCACCGGTGCGATTTACAACCTATGCGACGATGACCCTGCCCCACCCCAGGATGTCATCGGCCATGCCGCAGACCTGCTCGGTCTGCCAGTTCCCGAAGCTATTCCTTTCGAACAGGCCGAGATGACGCCGATGGCGCGTAGTTTTTATGCAGAATCGAAGAAAGTGCGCAACGATCTGATCAAATCAGAGCTTGGGGTGCAGCTGCGATATCCCGATTATCGCGCCGGGCTTAAGGCGCTGCTCAGGGATGAGAGTGCATAAACACAAAACCGTGAGCCTATAGGTGATTCCCGTGGGTGGTGCTTTGCGCTAAACCTTCGGAAAAAAGGGACATTAGGTGATGAAAGCGTTTTTGTTTCGGGGCTTTGTGCTGCTTTTGCTGGGGTTGGTCACCGCCTGCACGTCAAAATTCACCACCTATGACGGCCCGGAGGTCACTCGTGTGCTTGTCCTCAAGGAAAAGCGCCGGATGTATCTGCTACATGGCCAGACGGTTCTGAAGGCCTACGATTTTGACCTCGGTTTTGCACCGGTCGGCGACAAGAGGGTTGAAGGGGATGGGCGCACCCCGGAGGGGCGCTATTTCATCGACCGACGTAATCCGAACAGCTCTTTCTATCTTTCGCTGGGGATCAACTATCCGAACGCGCGTGACATTGCTGAGGCGCAGGCGCTGGGCAGACCGCCGGGCGGCGACATCTTTTTTCATGGTCAGCCAAATCTGGACCCGCGCAAACGGCGCGGGCCGGATTGGACCGCAGGCTGTATTGCCATCACCAATAAGGAAATGCGCGAGATGTATGCGATGGTGCGTAACGGCACAGTGGTCGATATCTTGCCGTAACGCGGCTCAGGTGCCGGTCACAAGCGTCCACCAAATCTTGCCATTCGATTCCTGATGCCACGAAAAGCCCAGGTTGCGCGCATCCGGCGACAAGATCACGTTGCGGGTCGCGGGCAGGTCCATCCAGGCAGACAGCGTCTGGGTTTCATCTTCATAGGTCTCGGAGATGTTTTCGCCGACAAGCTGGCCCGTATACCCCACCCGTGCCACACGGTCGAGCGGAGAGGACCCATCGGACCCAAAATGCCAAGGCCGGTTTTGCACCGACATGTCGCGCGCATGTGTTGCGGCAGCGGCGTTCAATTTACTGTCCAGTTCCAAAGGCGGCTGCCCCGCGCCTGCGCGCAAGGCGTTGACTGAATCAAGCACGCGGAATTGGATCTTGGCGGTATCGGCGTTGCTGATCCGATACACCTGCGGCAAAGGCTGCCCATCCGCACCGATAGAGGGCGGCGGCGGTGCGCAGGCCGACAAAGCCAGCAATGCAGCGATGAGAACAAGGGTGATACGTGCCATAGGTGTGCCGTCCTGAGTTGGTTGATCCTCCTTAGACGATGCACAAAAGCGGCGCAAACGGGGTCGCGGGAAATGGCGCATCACGAAATTGTTTGGTTTGCGACTGCGGCAAAAAACCCATATTACCAGTGTTCTGCCTGTCTAAGGAGGTGCTCCAATGTCTGACCGCATGATGTCGAAATTCAACCGCCGCACGTTTTTGATGAGCGCAGCCGCCTCGTCCTTGGCTGCCCCTGCTGTCGCGCAGCTGGCGGGCACCACAGAGATTGAAGAAGATGTGGAGGTCGCGCGCCGCAATATCTCCAGCTTCCGTGCGTTGGATTGGCGGCCCTATTTCGATTCGCTGAACAACGGCGCAATCTTGGTCGATATCAGCAGCCGCGCCCTGCATATGTGGCTCGAGGATGGCAGCTACGCGCTCTATCCATCGAGCGTTCCGCTGTCAGAAGACCTGACCCGTCGCGGACGCACCTCTGTGATTCGCAAAGTTGAAGGACCCACATGGAGCCCAACACCGGCCATGAAACGCCGCAACCCTGAGTGGCCCGATTTTGTGCCCGCTGGCCCAGACAATCCGCTGGGGACCCATGCGTTGTACCTGACCTGGACCTATTACCGGATCCACGGAACGCACGACACGCGCAAAATTGGTAGAAAATCGTCAAATGGCTGTATCGGGCTCTACAACGAGCATATTGCCGAAGTTTTCGGGAGATCGAAAATTGGTACGCAAGTGTTGCTAATTTGACGACAAAACCGGGTCGGCCAGCTCAGATTGAGCTCAAGCCATTGAGTTGGCGGGGCTAAGGCACATATATATATCGCAAAGAGATACACTCTTGGGTGCTTGTGTATGGGCTGGGCTGTCTGGCTTCAGCAAGCGTATCTTAATAAGGACAAAGACATGAAAAAAATCGCACTTGCAACCGCCTTTGCATTGACTGCAACCACTGCTTTCGCAGGCGGCCTGGATGATCCGATCATCGAAGAGCCAGTGATCATTGAAGAGACCTCCTCTTCGGCTGGTGGCATTCTGGTCCCACTGCTGTTCCTGGTCTTCGCTGCAGCAGCTGCAAGCTAAGCCAAACCGTCAACTGACGAGATTAAAAGGCGGTGCCATCGGGCGCCGCCTTTTTTCGTGTTTGTATGTAGGGTCAGGACAAGCCTGCTTCGGCCTCGATCTCTTTGCGTGACTTGCGCGCCCGCTCCGTCGCGGATTTCAGCTGGCCACATGCTGCCATGATGTCTTCGCCACGGGGCGTTCGAATGGGTGAGGCATAGCCCGCCTTGTAAATGATATCCGCGAAGGCCTTGATGCGCTTCCAGTCGGAGCGTTGATAGGGCGCGCCAGGCCATTCATTGAACGGGATCAGATTGATCTTGGCGGGGATGCCCTTGATCAGTTTCACCAGACGCCGCGCATCCGCGTCACTGTCATTCACGTCTTTCAGCATCACATATTCAAAGGTGATGCGCTCGCTATTGGACAGTTTTGGATACGCCTTCAGCGCCTCCAGAAGCTCTTCAATATTCCAGCGTTTGTTGATCGGCACGAGCTTGTCGCGCACATCATTCGTGGTCGCGTGGAATGAGACGGCAAGCAGGCAACCGATCTCTTCGGCGGTGCGCGCAATCTCGGGCACGACGCCCGAGGTCGACAGCGTGATGCGTCGCCGGCTGAGGCTGATCCCTTCCGGGTCCATGACGATCTTCATCGCATCGCGGACATTCTCGAAATTATAGAGCGGCTCGCCCATGCCCATAAGCACGATATTCGACAGGCGCCGGGTTTCGTTCTTCGGGTGGCGGCCGGGCTCGGGCCATTCGCCCAGATCGTCCCGTGCGAGCATGACCTGGCCCACGATTTCTCCGGCAGTCAGGTTGCGCACCAGTTTTTGCGTTCCAGTGTGGCAGAAGGAACAGGTCAATGTGCAGCCAACCTGGCTGGACACGCAAAGCGTGCCGCGACCCTCTTCGGGGATATAGACCACCTCGACTTCATGCCCGCCCGCAATGCGCACAAGATATTTCCGTGTGCCATCCTCGCTGACATGTTTGGAGACGACCTCTGGCAGGTCGATGGTGAAATGCTCAGCCAGTACGGCGCGGTAATCCTTCGCCAGATTGGTCATCGCGTCAAATTCGCGCACGCCTTTCTGATAGAGCCATTGCCACAGCTGGTTGGCGCGCATTTTGACCTGCTTTTCGGGCGTTCCTGCCTCAAGCAATGCCTCGCTCAGCTGCGCACGCGTCAGGCCGACCAGATTGATCGGGCCGTCTGGCAGTTTACGGGGCAGGGTCATGACGTCTTGCGTGATCGGCGCGGTTGCGGTCATATCAGTGGTCCGGCTGCGGAAATGAGGGGGTCTTGGCCAGCGATATAAGCTGTTGCCGCCGGAAATGCACCCCCTCGCATGGCCGCATCCTTAAGGCTGGGCAATCCGCGGAAAAGGGACAATCCTGCGCCGCTGCGTAAACAGACCCGCTGCCAGCTGCGCTTCTTTGTGGGAAAGAACGGGCCGGGGTCTCGGACGTCCGGCACAGCCAACGTCCAGCGCCAGGCATGGCGTCAGCAAGATATGGGGGCGATCAAGCTCCAGGCTGACATAAGTAATGCCGCGCAAATCTAGAAGCGGAGATATGGTTGGATGCCCCGTCAGGTCAGCCGCCTGCGCCAAAACCTCGCGCGCGCCGAACATGGTGGCAAAGATGGGATGGCGCAGCGCGATCCGCTGCATCGGCGCCAGGAAGATGTCGCGGCTTGGATTGTCTTGCCCAAAGCTGTCTGGCCCAATTCTGATTGGCGCCAGAGAAGGCTGCGAGCGTAGGTCGATATCATGAAAGCTAACGGCGCGCAGGGTGGCATAACCGCTATCCTTGCTAAGCAGCCTGCACCCCGGGCGTAACTCTTCGACGGGTTTCAGCCCGGCTTGCGTCAGCACGCAGGTGCCAACGGTCAAACCGCAAGTCAGCGCGGGTAGCTCGCGCAAAGAAGATGGCACGGAGGTCATGTGGTCTGCCTTGGTTTCCCCGGGGTTTGTCCCCGGATGGTTGGTTTTGCGCAAAGGGGCCTGGCAGCCGGCCTCTTTGGATGGGTGTTAGCTTGTGCAGCGCGTCTCGGCGTCTTTCAGTGCGGCGGTGAATCCCAGCAGGGAAAACGTATCGCGTGTGCTGGTATTCCGGCTCGACACGCCCGATATGGTGGCATTCGCGCCACGTTTCATGGCCGAGATGATCTTGTTGTCATCCTCGGCGGTGAGCGCCCATGCGTTCTCACCAGTGGTGAACATCTCGAATGTCTGGCCGCTGATCTCCACCGTCACGGTTGACCCTTCCGCGAAGGGGTAGCCGCCGGTGAAGGATACCTCGCCCATCTTCTCGGAGCCGGGCCAGTAGCTGACAAACATCAGGATATCGCCCCGTGTCACAGCGACGACGCGGCCATCTTTGGTGTTAACCGTCTCTTTCGGGCTGCTCACAACCCAGCACTGCGTCGGGTTGTCTTCGACAAAGACGCTCCAGTCGGTGACGGCGTTGACCCGATTGGTGGATTGCTCTTGGGCGACGGCGGAGGTTGCCACTGTCAGCGAGAACGCGGCAAGACCCGCGTACTTGGTCAGGTTGTTCATGTCTTAAACAGCTCCAGCTGTGTCTGCCTCTTGCTCGCCAAGCGGGTCGTTTCGACCTCGTATCGACCTGGCTAAGCCGCTACTCTTATCTATCAAGAGAGAATAGCGCAAAATTAACCTATTGGGGAAGGCCCAAAGGCGGATTTTCGCGACAAGGGGGTGGGCGCTATGACACAGCCGGAACCGATGGTCGAAATCTGGCGGGGGGAGATGCTGGAATCCCGGCATCTGGGTCATGCCGTGGTCTGCGATGGAACCGGGGATATTCTCGAGGCTTGGGGCGATCCTGAGCTGCTGATTTATCCTCGCTCCTCCTGCAAAATGCTGCAAGGGTTGCCCTTGATTGAAAGCGGCGCGGCGCGCGCGTATGGGCTGAGTTCGGAGCATCTGGCTTTGGCCTGCGCCTCCCATCAAGGCGCGGATATTCATACATCTCGGGTGGCTGCCTGGCTTGCGCATCTTGGGCTGGATGACGCCGCATTTCGCTGCGGCCCACAGGAGCCGTCTGACATTCCCGCCCGCGATGGGCTGATTCGTGCAGGCCAGACGCCCTGCCGGTGCCACAATAACTGTTCCGGCAAACATGCAGGTTTCCTGACGCTGACCACGCATCTTGATGCGGGGCCAAATTATGTTGCGATTGATCATCCCGTTCAGTTGGCCGTTCGTGAGGCATATGAGGATATGACGGGGATGACCTCACCCGGTTATGGGATCGATGGTTGTTCCGCCCCCAATTTTGCGACCTCCGTGCGTGGGTTGGCGCGCGCCATGGCCAAGATGGCGGCAGGCGATGAAAGCTCCGCACGCGGGCGGGCCGCGACCGCGTTGATCCAGGCGATGACAACACATCCAGAGCTTGTGGCCGGCGAAGGCCGGGCCTGCACCGAATTGATGCGGGCGATGGGTGGCAAAGCGGCGATCAAAACGGGGGCGGAGGCGGTCTTTGTCGCAATCCTGCCGGACCAGAAAATTGGCATGGCTGTCAAAATCATCGACGGTGGCACACGCGCGGCGGAGGCCGCGATTGCCGCTTTGTTGATCAAATATGGGGTACTTGATCCGGCGCATCCGGCGGCGCAGAAGCGCATCCACGGACCGATCCGAAATTGGGATGGGTTGGAGACGGGGCATATACAGCTCTCGCCCGGCTTCCTCGGAAAGGCTTAAGGCTAAGAGGCTTTCTTCAGCTCTCGCGTGGCGTCGCTGAGGTAGCGTGTCAGTTCAGTCCGATTGAGCGGCTTGGTCAGGTAGTGATCAATGCCGCTGGCCAAAATCCTGTCTCGATCTTCGTGAAGGGCATGCGCTGTCATCGCGATAATGGGCACATGGGGCCCGTCGCCTTCAAGCGCCCTGATCTCGCGGGCTGCTTCCATCCCGTCTTTCTTGGGCATGGAGATGTCCATCAGGATCAGATCCGGGCGGCTATCGAGATAGGCGTCGATAGCCTGCTGCCCGTCGCTGACGAGGTGCAGGTCGATATCCAACCCATTAAGCATTTTCGTCAGGACAAGCTGATTGGTCTTGTTGTCTTCTGCTGCCAGCACCTTGAGCAATCCGGGCGAATTTCTTGTGGCGGTGTTTGAAAATGCCTGCGCGAGCGCCTCATAGAGGTGTTTGCGGGTGAAGGGCCGTGGGATGTCGGCGGTCTCACCGAGCGTGGTGGCGAAGCTCGCCAGAGGTATCGGGTTTTCCCGGTTGGAGAGGAGCCGGTGCACGGCCTCAAGCCGTTTCGGCGCGCAAAGCACGATATCGGGCCTGCGCCGGTCAATGGCGAGGTCTAGCTCGGCCGCATTGCTGACAAACCAGCGTTCCAACCCCAAAAGGCCCAGCTGTCTGTCGAGCAAGGATTTGTCCAGCATCCCTTCCGACCAGACAATCGCGTGGCTCAGCCCGTCGGGAAGTAAGCCGCCCGGGCGATGCGCCTCGCCGGGACATGGCAGAGAGATTTGGAAACCGAAGGCGGAGCCCTCTTCTGCCTCGCTATCCACCCAGATCTCGCCATCCATGGCGTCTACCAGCTTACGTGTGATCGCCAGACCGAGGCCCGTTCCCTCATATTTGCGATTCTTTTCGTCTTCGATTTGGTTAAACTCGCCAAAGATGTGGTCCACCATGTCGGCAGGGATACCGATGCCGCTGTCCTCAATCGTGAAATGCAGCGCGCAGGTGCCTGTGCTGGGCTCTGGTCCGCCCACAACGCGAATCAGGATCTTGCCGTCTTCCGTAAACTTGGCGGCGTTCCCCACCAGGTTCACCAGAATTTGGCGTAAGCGCCCTGCATCGCCCACGAAGGTGGTGGGCAGCGACTGGTCGTAATCAAGCAACAGCTCAACCGGCTTTTCCCGCAGGCCGGGGCCGATGATCATGCAGACGTCTTGCACGAGGGCTTCAAGGTCGAACGGGTCCGCAGAAAGCGTCAACTTCTCCGCACCCAGCTTTGAGAAATCGAGGATGTCATTGATAATATCGAGCAGGGCTTGGCTGGAGTTTCGGATCGTCTCGGTATAAAGCATCGCCTCTTCATCTAGGCCACGTTCCGCCAGAAGATCGGCCATGCCCACGACCCCGTTCATCGGCGTGCGCAGCTCATGGCTCATCTTGGCGAGGAAAGCGGATTTTGCGCGGTCCGCTGCCTGCGCCTTGTCGCGGGCTTTCACAAGTTCTTGCTCGCGCTCAATGCTTTCGGTGATGTTGAGGGCAAGCGACACAACACCCCCGTCAGAGGTTCTGCGGTCGACCATCTTCACATACATGCCGTTCCAGAACCGCAATGTGATGGGCTGGATGGTCGGTGCGTCCCAGCGATCCAGCATGAGGTCGTACCATTCATCCTCTTCCTGCCCTTGCAGGTCGACAAGCCCGTCATCAAGGCAGGCGTCCACGATCGTTTGGTAGCTGACCCCGGGTTGGATGCCGTCCGAATCGTCGAATGCTTGCAGATAAGGTCCATTGGCGGCGATAAGCCGGAAGTCGGGCCCGAACATGGCAAACCCGTCGGGAATGGTTTCAAGCGCCGCCCAAAGCAGCCGTTCCATCGCGACGACCTTGGTGTTCGCAACCTCAAGATCGCTTTTGACGCTGGTGTTCTCGCCCTGCAGCGTATCGACCACCTTGCGCTGGTCCATGATCTGCCCGGACAGGGCAAGCGCATGATCCGACAGTTGACGGTTGGCCGCGCCAAGCTCGGCCTTCTTCAACTCAAGCAACCGCTCCGCGGCAAGCCGCGCGCGACGCTCCTGCAGAAGCTCTTCCTCAAACTGCTCCGGTGTCATCCTCTACGCGACCCAAACCATCCACATTCGGGCAAGCATGACGCAGGAGGATGAAGGTGGCCTTAACGCAAGCCGTAATGGTAGCGCAGGCTAAAGCCGCTCGATGGCCAGCGCGATGCCCTGCCCGCCACCAATACACATGGTGATCAGCGCCTTTGATCCTTTGATCCGTTCAAGCTCATACATGGCTTTGACAGCGATGATTGCCCCGGTCGCCCCCACGGGATGGCCCAATGCGATCGCACCGCCATTGGGGTTCACCTTGGCAGGATCGAGCCCCAGCCCCTTGTTGACCGCAACCGCCTGGGCCGCGAAAGCCTCGTTCGACTCTATCACATCAAAATCGCTGACGCTGAGCCCGGTTCTGGCAAGCAGGTTTTCCACGGCAGGCACGGGACCTATCCCCATAACCGCGGGCCGGACGCCCGCATGGGCATAACCGATCACCCGGGCGCGCGGTGTAAGACCTGCCTTCTCCGCCGCATCCGCATGGGCAAAGACCAAAGCCGCCGCGCCGTCATTGATCCCCGATGCGTTGCCGGCCGTCACACTGCCGTCTTTCTGGAAGACCGGGCGCAAGCCGGCGAGCGTCTCTAGCGTTGACGCCTTGGGGTGTTCATCCACTTCAAAATTCACCATGTCGCGCTTCACGCGCACTTCAACCGGGGTGATCTGATCCTTGAACAGACCCTGTTCGATGGCTTTGGCCGCACGAGTCTGGCTGTCCAGGGCGAAACTGTCCTGCGCGGCGCGGCTGATGTCATGCTCTTTGGCGACATTCTCGGCGGTTACCCCCATATGGCCAGTGCCGAAGGGGCAGTTCAACGCACCAAGCATCATATCCTGCGCGCCTGCATCCCCCATTTTCTGACCCCAGCGGGTCTGCGGCAGGATGTAGGGCGAGCGGCTCATATTCTCTGCCCCGCCAGCCAGACCGAACTGTGCATCGCCCAGCATCAGAGACTGGACAACCGAGACGATGGCCTGCACGCCCGACCCGCAAAGCCGGTTCACATTCATTGCAGGCGTGGTGTCTGGCACCCCTGCCCCCATTGCGGCGACGCGGGACAGATACATATCGCGTGGCTCGGTATTGATCACATGCCCAAAGGCCACATGCCCGATCTGGCCAGCCTCGACGCCGGCGCGGTCCAGCGCGGCTTTCGACACGATGGTGCCCAGATCAATCGGCGTCGTGCCCGCAAGGCTGCCGCCGAATGTACCAATAGCGGTCCTTGCGCCGCCCAGAATAACGATGTCGGTCATGATGGGGTCCTCCCTGGAAACTAGGACCATCCTACCCAAGCGGGGCCTGTCTGTAAGCTGTGACGCGGCGTGACTTCCGGCGGAGGTCCGCTAGCTGCTTAAGCATGAGCAAATATGGTCCGTCCCGCTCCGAGTTGAAACTGCGCGTTGCAATCAGCCTGTTTATCCTTGCGCTGATGGCGATTGCGATGCTGGTCAAAGGGGTGCCAACGGGGCTTGTCGGAATCGAGATGTTTCTGATCTGCGGAGGCTTTGCAATAGGCACAGGGGGCTGGAGCCTTTGGAAGCTGTTGCGCTGACATGTCGTGCCGGTCGTTATCCGGAAGGATCGAGCGGCACCGTGCCCGTGTCGGTCAGCAGATGGCATACGGCCCCATCGAACCGGGCGGGCCAGAGGTCGCGCCCATAGCCTGCGCCCCCATCAAGGTTGACCCGGTTGCCGCGATGCTCGGGATATTGCACGGCTGTGTGGCCGTGCACGATCAGCTTGGGATGCGCGGTGTCATCATCGATGAAGCCTTGCCGGATCCAAAGCAGGTCTTGCTCACTTTGCCTGTCCAGCGCAACCCTTGGGCGGATGCCTGCATGGCAGATAAACAGCGCGTCGGTCTGATAGGTCAGGGGACGGGATGACAGGAATTCGATATGTGCCGGGGGCACCAGCGCTTGGGCCTGAGCGTGCAGTTCGAACAGGCGCGGTCGGCCGCTGACATCGACCCCATAAGAGGCCAGTGTGGACAATCCGCCCAGTCGCTCATGCTGCCAGGTCAGATCGATCGGCAAGTAGGGTTCCTGGCGCGGGATGTCTTCCATGAACCAGGTGAACATGCGATCGTGGTTGCCCTTCAGGACTGTCCAGTTTCGCCCTTCCGCCTGCCCCTTGATCAGCCTGTCGATCACGCCTTTGCTGTCGGGGCCACGGTCGGTGTAATCGCCCAGAAAGACGACAGACGCGTCGCGCCCGCCATCTGTCTCGATCAGTGCGAGTGCACGATCCAGCTGGTCCGCATAGCCGTGAATATCCCCGACAACATAGAGCATCAGGCCACGTCGAATTGCAGCGTTTTCACCTGCTGGAACATGCCGGTGGCCTCAAGCTTTTTGAGGATCGGGGTAGGCACGGGCGCGTCGACGTAAAGCAGCGCAATTGCTTCTTTTCCGGCGCCGGCCCGACCCAGGGTAAAGTTGGCGATGTTAACGCCATTCTCGCCCATGGTCTGGCCAAGGGTGCCGATGATGCCGGGCACGTCCTCGTTGGTGGTGTAGAGCATATGCTGCCCGATCTCGGCGTCTATATTGATGCCCTTGATCTGAATGAAGCGTGGCTTCCCGTCGGAAAAGACCGTCCCCGCGATCGAGCGTTCGCGTTGGTCGGTGACCACGTTGATCTTGATATAGCCATCAAAAACGCCGGATTTGTCTTGCGTTGTGGTGGAGATTTTCACGCCACGCTCTTTCGCAATGACCGGGGCGGACACCATGTTTACGTCCGGGTTGGTGGCTTTCATAATGCCTGC
>CAYLVP010000016.1:0-55297 GCA_964387155.1 uncultured Rhodobacterales bacterium
ATAAAACCCTGCGCGGCCCGCGCGGCGGGATGATCCTGACAAATGACGAGGCGATGGCGAAGAAGTTCAACTCCGCCATCTTCCCCGGTATCCAGGGCGGTCCGCTGATGCATGTGATCGCGGCCAAGGCCGTGGCCTTTGGCGAGGCGCTGGAGCCCGGCTTCAAGGCCTATCAGATCGAGGTGATCAAGAACGCGCAGGCTTTGGCTGACGAGCTGATGGCGGGCGGTTTGGACATTGTGACGGGCGGCACCGATTGCCATGTGATGCTGGTTGATCTGCGCCCAAAAGGCGTCAAGGGCAACGCCGCCGAGAAGGCGCTGGGCCGCGCCCATATCACCTGCAACAAGAACGGCATCCCGTTTGACACCGAAAAGCCGATGATCACCAGCGGCTTGCGCCTCGGCTCGCCCGCTGGCACGACACGCGGCTTCGCCGAGCCCGAGTTCCGCCAGATCGCCCGCTGGATTGTCGAGGTGACCTCCGGCCTTGCAGCAAATGGCGAAGAGGGCAACGCCGCCGTCGAGCAGAAGGTCAAGGCCGAGGTTCTCGACCTTTGCGCAAAATTCCCGATCTATGACGGGATCTGAGCGCTATTCCGCGGCGGTGCGACTGGAGATCGTCGCCCGCCCGACGGCTTTCGCGATCAGCGCCGCGTAATGCGCCTCGACCTCGTCCAGCGGGACGCGCCCGCCGGGGCGGTACCAGCTGAGCACACCGTTCAGGATTGAGATCAGCACCAGAGTCGTCAGCTTGCTGTCCAGCACCTCGAAATCGCCGCTCTTGGCACCTGCCGCAACGATACGCTCCAACGCATCTTCGTAGACGCGGCGCATCACTTCGACCTTGTCGTAATTCTGCGGGGTCAGGTTGCGCAGCTCGGTATAGGGGATAAACGCGCCGCTCTCGCCGCCCATATGGTAGCGGAAATGCGCGCGGACGAAATTGTCCAGCTGCTGGGGCGGCGGGCCGGACAGGTCCACCTGTCCCAGCGCCTCGACCGCGCCGCGCATCTGTTCGGACAAAAGCGTGTAGAGCAGTGTTTGCTTGTTGGGGGTGTAGAGATAGAGCGCGCCGGCCTGCACCCCCACATCAGCCGCAATCTGGCGCATGGAAACGGCCGCATAGCCATGCTGCGTGAACAGCCGCATCGCGGCCTCGCGCACCTTGGGCCCAGTGATATCAGAGTGTGAGCCGGTCTTGCGTGCCATGGGCTGACAGTATCTGAACGCCCGTTCAATTCAAGCCTTTCCACCCCGCGCCCATCCGCTTGCTGCGGTGAGGCGAAGCGCGTAGGGTTTTGACACCCTTTGCCTGCGAGCTGCCACATGCCGTTGCACATGCCCTTGACCAAACTGACCGCCGTTCTGGCCTTTTCGGCCCTGACCGCCTGCAGTGGCATGCTGCCCGAAACGCGGGAGACGATCAGCCCTGAGGCCCTGAACGCGCCCTATCCCAGCCTGGAGCCGCTCGATGCGCTGCTCGCCAATGCGGAGGCGGGCAGCACCATCGTTGATCAGACCACGCTTTTTGAGGCCCGCGTCGCGGCCCTGAAACGAAGGGCTGCAGCCTTGCGCGGACGGTCCGTTTTTGACGGGGCCACCCGGCTGAAACTGTCTCAGGCCTCGGCCCGCAACATATCGCGCCAGAACCCGTAACCCGCGCGTTGCGCCCCGCCCCATTCCCCGCTAACACGGCGCCAAGCATCGCCAAGCAGGATGGAGACCCAAATGGCCGACCCTTTACGTCTGGGAATTGCAGGTTTGGGCACTGTTGGCGCGGGGGTGGTGAAGATCATCCGCCAGAAGGCCGATTTGCTCAGCGCGCGCGCGGGGCGCGACGTGGTCATCACTGCGGTCTCCGCCCGATCCCGCGACAAGGACCGGGGCGTGGCGCTAGACAATTACGCCTGGGAAGACGACCCGGTCACACTGGCCAAGCGCGACGATGTTGACCTGTTCGTGGAGCTGGTCGGCGGCGAGGACGGCCCCGCGAAAGACGCCGTTGAGGCGGCGATTGCCAGCGGCAAGGACGTGGTGACAGCCAATAAGGCCATGCTGGCCATGTATGGTCAGACCCTGGCCGAGCAGGCGGAAAGCGCGGGCCGGGTGATCCGCTTTGAGGCGGCCGTCGCGGGCGGCATCCCGGTGATCAAAGCGCTGAACGAAGGGCTGGCCGGCAATGACGTCACGCGCGTGATGGGCGTGATGAACGGGTCCTGCAACTACATCCTGACCCGGATGGAAAGCGCCGGGCTGACCTATGAAGAGGTCTTCGCCGAGGCCGACGGGTTGGGCTATCTGGAAGCTGATCCGCAGCTTGATGTGGGCGGTATTGATGCCGCGCATAAGCTGGCGATCCTCAGCGCAATCGCCTTTGGCACACAGGTCGATTTTGCCGGTATTGCGCTGGAAGGCATCGAAAGCGTCACCATCGAAGATATCAACCATGCCGCTGATATGGGCTTCAAAATCAAGCTCTTGGGCTCGGCGCAAATGACCGCGCGGGGGCTGGAGCAATCCATGGCGCCGTGCCTTGTGCCCGCCTCCTCCCCGCTTGGGCAATTGGAAGGCGGCACGAATATGATCGTGCTCGAAGGCGATCAGGTCGGCCAGATTGTGCTGCGCGGCGCAGGCGCGGGCGAAGGCCCCACCGCCTCTGCCGTTTTGTCGGACATCATGGATATCGCGCGCGGGGTCAGGCTGGCGACCTTTGGCCAACCCGCAGTCCAGTTGCAAAAAGCGGCCCCCGCCAAGACTGCGAAACCCGCCCCCTATTATCTGCGCATGGCGCTCGAAGACCGGCCCGGCGCGCTTGCCAAAGTGGCCACAGCGCTTGGCGATGCGGGCGTCTCGATTGACCGGATGCGGCAATATGATCACGCCGAACCCTCCGCCCCGGTGCTGATCGTCACCCACACGGTCGCCGCTGACGCGCTGCAAACGGCGTTGACGGCACTGCCGCAGACCGGCGTCGTGATTGGAACCCCGGTGGCCCTGCGGATCGAAAAGGTCTGAGCCAAATGGACTGGACAGCCCCGGTCGACATCTATTGCGAGCGGATGGATGCGGGCTTCTGGGCCGAGCCGATCAACGCCATCTCGAACCTGTCCTTCATCGTAGCGGCGCTTTGGGCGGGCTTTGCCGCGCGCAAGGCGGGTGTCACGGGCGTCATGGTCTGGATCCTGATCACGCTGGCATTTCTGATCGGCACAGGCTCCTTCCTGTTTCACACCTTCGCCAACACCTGGTCCGCCCTTGCCGATGTGGCACCGATCTGGAGCTTCGTGGCGCTTTACGCTCTGGTCGCGATCTCGATCATAGGGGGCGTGAAACCCGGCCGCGTGGTCATCGGCGCGGTTCTTGTGATCGCCCTGCTGGTGATTGCCCGGCTGACACTGTTCGACGGCACGGGGGAACCCGCCGAACCGCGTCCGCCCAGCCGCTTCAACGGGTCCGAGCAATACGCCCCGGCCCTGATCGCGATGCTGATCCTGAGCACCTGGGCGATGATCCGAGGCACCCCCATCCGCTACTGGTTTCTGGGCGCCACCATCGCCTTCATTGTGTCACTTACCTTCCGTACGATAGACATGGCATGGTGCGACCATTGGCATCACGGTACACATTTCATGTGGCATCTCTTAAACGGCCTCGTGATCGGCCTGCTGCTACAGGCGCTGATCCGCAACTCACAAAGGACTTCGACCCAATGAGCAAAGTAGATTTTCAGGACCGTATGCTGTCCCTGGGCCTGGCCCGCGTATCGGAGGCCGCCGCTCTGGCCTCAGCCAAGCTGATCGGGCGCGGCGACGAGAAAGCCGCCGATCAGGCTGCGGTCAACGCGATGCGCGAGCAGCTGAACCTGCTTGATATTGCTGGCGTCGTTGTCATCGGCGAGGGGGAGCGGGACGAAGCCCCCATGCTCTATATCGGCGAGGAGGTTGGCTCTGGCAGTGGCCCCGAGGTCGATATCGCGCTGGACCCGTTGGAAGGCACGACCCTGACCGCCAAGGACATGCCCAACGCGCTGACCGTGATCGCGATGGGGCCGCGCGGCTCGATGCTGCACGCGCCTGACGTCTATATGGACAAGCTGGCCGTCGGCCCGGGCTTTCGCGACGGCGTGGTGACGATGGATATGTCCCCCTCCGAGCGGGTCAACGCGCTTGCCGCCGCCAAAGGGTGTTCGACCTCCGACATCACCGTCTGCGTATTGGAACGCCCGCGCCATGAAGAGATGATCGAGCAAATCCGGTCCACCGACGCGGCGATCCGTCTGATCACCGATGGCGACGTGGCGGGCATCATCCACTGCGCCGAAGCTGCAAAGACCGGCATCGACATGTATATGGGCTCGGGCGGTGCGCCCGAGGGGGTGCTGGCCGCCGCCGCGCTGAAATGTATGGGGGGCCAAATGTACGGCCGCCTGACCTTCCGCAATGACGACGAGCGGGGTCGCGCCAAAAAGGCCGGCATCACCAATTTCGACCGGGTCTATACCCGCGATGACATGGTGACAGATGACGTGATCTTTGCGGCCACCGGCGTCACTGACGGCTCGATCCTGGCGGGTATTCACCGCGAGGTCGGCTTCATGACGACCGAGACGATTTTGATGCGGTCGAAAACCGGCTCCGTGCGGCGCATGACCTACCGCAACCCGGTCTGATCCGGGCCTGTGGGGGGGGCCTTTCTGAATGTGGAGACGTCCCTGACGGGGCGTCGCTGGATCGGGCTCTCGCCGGATCAGGACCGCATGGCAGAGGCCATGGCGCAGCAAACCGCCCTGCCCCGCCCCGTCTGCCAAACGCTGGCACGGCTGGGCGTGCCGCCCGACGCGGCAGCGCGCTACCTGGCCCCTACGCTAAAAGAGCTGTTGCCTGACCCGTCGGTTCTCAAAGACATGGACGCCGCCGTGGCGCGCATCAGCGGCGCTGTAACGCGGCGCGAGCGGATCGCGATTTTCGCGGATTATGACGTGGACGGGGCGACCTCTGCCGCGCTGCTGATCATCTGGCTGCGCGCGTTGGGGCTGACCGCGACGCTCTATATCCCCGACCGCATTGACGAAGGGTATGGCCCGAATGAGCCCGCCATGGCGGCGCTCGCCGCAGAGCATGACCTGATCATCTGCGTCGATTGCGGCACGCTCAGCCATGACGCGCTGGGTGCTGCACAAGGGGCCGATGTCATTGTCCTCGACCACCATCTGGGCGGCGAAACCCTGCCCCCGGCTGTGGCCGTGGTGAACCCCAACCGGCAGGACGAAGACGGCGCGCTCGCCCATCTCTGCGCGGCAGGCGTCGTGTTTCTGACGCTGGTGGCGCTGAACCGGGCGCTGAAACAGGCGGGGCAAAACACCCCCGACCTGATGGGGCTGCTGGATTTGGTGGCCCTTGGCACTGTGGCGGATGTGGCCCCCCTGGTGGGCGTGAACCGGGCTTTGGTGGTTCAAGGCCTCAAGATCATGGGGCAGCGGCGCCGGTTGGGGCTGGTGGCGCTCAGCGATGTCGCGCGGATGGACACCGCGCCCACATCCTACCATCTGGGCTTCTTGCTGGGGCCAAGGATCAACGCAGGCGGGCGGGTCGGCACGCCGGATCTTGGCGCGCGGCTTCTGGCCACGCAGGACGCAGCCGAGGCGCAGGCGCTGTCAGAACGGCTCGACACGCTGAACACCGAGCGCCGGGAGATCGAAGAACAGGTCCGCATCGCAGCTCTGGCCCAAGCCGAAGAACGCGGCTTTGACGCGCCGCTGGTCTGGGCCGCGGGCAGTGGCTGGCATCCGGGCGTCGTGGGCATCGTCGCCTCGCGCCTTAAAGAGGCCACCAACCGCCCCGCCATCGTGATCGGGCTGGAGGACGGCATCGGCAAAGGCTCCGCCCGCTCCGTCACCGGCATCGACCTTGGCGCCCAGGTCCAGAAGCTTGCGATGGAAGGGCTGCTGGTCAAGGGCGGCGGGCATAAGATGGCGGCGGGATTGACGGTCGAGCAAGACAAGTTGGAGCCAGCCATGGCCCGACTGACAGAGTTGATGGAGAAGCAAGGCGCAGGCGCGCTTGGCCCCAAAGACCTGCGGCTTGACGGGCTGATGATGGCCGGGGCGGCCTCCGTCCCGCTGGTTGAACAGCTGGAACAGGCAGGCCCCTTTGGCGCAGGTGCGGCAGCCCCCCGCTTCGCCTTCCCTGACCAGCAGATCGGCTTTTGCAAAGAGGTCGGCCAAGGCCATCTGAAATTCAGCTTCTCCGACGGCATGGGCGCCAAGATTGACGCGATCAGCTTTGGCGCTGCCGAGAACGGGCTGATGCAGGCGTTGATGCAGCATAAAGGCCAGCGGTTTCATCTGGCCGGGCGGGTCGAGATCAACACATGGCAGGGCCGCCAATCAGTGCAGCTGCGCCTTGAGGATGCGGCACCCGCGTCGGGCTAAAAATTCGGACTATCGGCAGATTTCGACTTGTCACCGCAAAGTCGCTCGCCTAAATAACACGTCACTGCTGAGTGCTCCCTTCGTCTATCGGTTAGGACGCCAGGTTTTCAACCTGGAAAGAGGGGTTCGATTCCCCTAGGGAGTACCAGCAGTGTATTTCCCCTCTACTATATGTGTCGGCATGTGAGGCCGGGTGAACCCGCAGGCTCGCCTAACCGCGCAGATCTCTCAGCTGTTGATGGTCTGCTGATCCAAACCGATGGCCTGCATCTTGAGAAAGGTCGCGTATCGCAGCCCATGCAGGGCGTGTGATTCAGGTGCCACGGTCTTGGCGAGGTCGGACATGGACCGCATCGCCTTTGACAAATCCCCATCACCCGATTGTGCGGATGCGCCCAGCATGGCGGCGCCCAACAGCACCGGCTCCGGGCAGGAGGGCACGCGCACGGGCAGCTCAGTGACATCGGCCAGGATCTGCTGGGCCAGGGCGCTTTGACCCACCCCGCCGCTGACAACGATCTCACCCACGTCGGCCCCGGCAGCCGCCTGCGCTTCAATGATCTGGCGCAGCCCATAAGAAATGCCGCACAGCCCCGCGACATAGACCGCAAGCAATGACGCGAGATCGTCTTCAAACCCGAGCCCGGCAATCATCGCGCGGCTATGGGGATTGGCGAAAGGCGCGCGGTTGCCGAGAAACTCCGGCACCACATGCAGCCCTTTGGCCAGCTTGACCGCTTCAGAGGGTGATCCCGCCGCCGCAATCGCCTGCTCCCCCAGCCAGACAGGGAGGGATTTGCCTACGGCCCTGGCTTTGGCCGTCGCCTGAGCGCAATGCGGATGGGACGCGAGCAGCCTGTCAATGGCGGAGCCGGCTGCGGATTGCCCGCCCTCCAGCAGCCAGTGGCCCGGCACCATCGCCCCATGATACGGCCCCCAGACCCCCGGCACCGCGACCTCGGAGGCAGAGGTTGTCATCGTGCAGGAGCTGGTGCCAAAGACGTAGGCCATGGTGCGCGTCGGATCGCTGCCGCATCCTACGGTCCCGATACCGCCCGCATGAGCATCAATCAAACTGGCCCCGACAGGCGTTCCGGCATGCAGGCCAAGCTCTTGCGCCGCCGCGGCGCTCAGGCCCCGCCCCAGAGACGTGCCGGGGGCTGCGACCTCTGGCCCGATACGTGCGAACCCCTCTGCCGCAAGGTCTTGAAGGCCCATGGCCTTGAAATAGCTGGGGTCCCACCGCCCTTCATGTCCAAGATAGGTCCATTTACACACCACCGTGCAGGCCGAGCGGGTGAGATCCCCCGTGGCCCGCCAGGACAGAAAATCCGACAGATCAAAGAAATGCGCGGCCCGTGCGTAGATCTCGGGGCGGTTCTCTTTCAGCCAGAGCAGCTTGGGCGTTTGCATCTCAGGCGAGATGCGTCCCCCGACATAGCCCAGCACGGGGTGGCCGATCGTATTGATGCGCTCCGCCTGTTCGACGGCCCGGTGATCCATCCAGACAATGATGTTGCGCGACGGGTCTTCACTAGGCCCCACCGGCAGCGGGTGCCCACCCGCATCCAGAACAACCAGCGAGCATGTCGCGTCGAACCCCAGACCTTTGACATCGTCGGCAGTCAAGCCCGCCTCGGCCATGGCAGCGCGGACAGAGGCGCTGACGGCAGCCCAGATCTCGTCAGAGGATTGTTCGACCATGGCCCCCGGGCCGCGATGCAGCGTGATGTCACGGCTGCCCGCCCCCAGCAGCTGGCCGCTTGGATCAAACACCCCGGCCCGCGCGCTGCCTGTACCCACATCGACGCCGATATAGGCCATCAGATTAGCCTGTATTGGCGGGCCTTGTTGCGCAGGAACGGCAGGCCCCTGTCCATCACCTCTTCGAAGGAGTCCGCGACGGGTCGCCAGACCGCCAGCCCGTACCCGATTTCGGGTGGCATGTTGATGAAGCTCTCCATCGCCAGCCCGCCCTTGAAGTCAATCGCAGCCAGCGTGGCGTAGATCTCGTCCCAGTCGCAGGTCCCCTCGCCTGGCGTACCCCTGTCGCTTTCGGACAGGTGGATATAGCGGATATGCGCGCGCGCATCGAGGATGCCATTGCCCGCGCCCTTTTCCTCGATATTCATGTGATAGGTGTCAAGATGCAGGAAGATGTTGTCCGCGCCCACCTTCTCGATCATGTCGACCCCTTGGCGGGCCGTGTTGATCAAATGGTTTTCGTAGCGGTTGACCGGCTCGATGCCGAAGGCGATGCCAAGCGACTTGGCGTGTTTGGCGGCCCCTTCCAGCGCGCGGGCGATGTTGTCATATTCGGCCTGTGTGGGCGGCAGGCCAGTGCGCTCGCCAATCCCGCCATAGGTCACGCCTGACAGCGCCTCGGCGCCCATTTCCTTCGTCTTGTCCAGCGCAATCTTGAGGTGCTCGACAGCGCCCTGTGGGTTCACACTGGCCCAGTTTTCCTCCGCCAGGCCAAGCGAGCAGACGGCGCGCATGTCATGTTTGGCCAGAAGGTCGCGCGTATGCGCCGCGTCGACAATGGCCGTGTTGAGCAATGCGATCTCGATGAAATCCATCTTGTAGGCCGCGGCGGCCGGGATCGTCCGCTCTGCCCCGGCCCTGTCCCACTGCATGGTCCACATCGATGTGTGTACGCCAAAACCTTCCATGGCTACTCCCTTTGTCTGCCGTATCGCAATCGCCCGCTAAGCCAACGCAGCGCCATCACCCCAATGAGAAACAACCCCCACACCGCCGTGGACAGGTGCTGATTTGCGCCCAGCAGGTTTAGCCCAGAGGACAACATTTGCAAAATGATCAAGGCCAGGACGACCGGGATCACCCGACCGAACCCGCCAAACGGGTCGACACCGCCAAGAAAGCAGGCCAGCACCGTCACCAGCAGCAGCGCCTCGCCATGCCCGACCCGGACCGAGTTGAACCGCGTCAACATCAAGATCCCCGCAATCGCGCAAAGCACCCCTGACAGCGTGTAGATCAAGGTCAGCGTTCTTTTGGTATGCAGGCCCGAATATTCCGCCGCCTGAATATTGGAGCCGATCATATAGACCGAAAAGCCGTGCCGGGTCTTTGTCAGCACCACATGCCAGATCAACGCGACGACGCCGAAGATGATCAGCGGCACAGGCACGCCAAGGATCAGGCCGTGGCCGACGCCGTTCAGAAACTCGGGAAAGCCCGAAATGTCGCCGCCGCGTGTCAGAAACTCGCCAAGGCCGCGCAGGAAGATCATCATCGCCAGAGAGACAAGGATCGGATGCGCGCCGATATAGGCGATAACCACCCCCATCAATGCCCCCGACAACGCCCCCGCGCCAATCGCCAGAACCGAGCCCAGCATGAAGGCGCCCACGCCCGCCTCTGGCCCGCCGAACTGGATCAGGACCCAGGCCAGCGTGAGACCTGAGAGATTGGCCTGAAAGATGATCGCCAGGTTCAGACCGCCCGACAGGATCGGTGCCAACATGGCAAGGGTGAGCAGCCCCAGCACCGGCATCTGAAAAGCCATCGAGCTGAGGTTGCGCCCTGTCAAAAAGAGCGGCGTGGCAATCGCGAAGCCTGCAAAGACAATCACCGCGAAGGCCAGCAAAGGCAGGGTTTCGGCCCCGAGGGCCGCGTTGATCCGCTTCAGTCCGGTCATGACGCGCGCGCCTTCCTGCGAAGCCCGAAATCAAAATTCGAGGTCGAGATGGCGACCAGAATGGTAGCGCCGATGATCATCTGGAACGCGAAGGGGGAGACGCCCAAAAGGTTCAGCCCGTTTTGGGTGATGGCAACAAACAGGACGCCAAGGATGCAGCCGATGATGGTGCCGCGCCCGCCGCCCAACCGCGCACCGCCCAGCACGACGGCGGCCAGCACCTCAAGCTCGCGGCCATACAGCGCGTTGGGCACCACCTCTTTGGCTATATTCACCTGAGCCAGCCCCGCGATCCCTGCCATCATGCCCAGCCAGCCATAGGCGATCACATGCATCAGCCCAATATTCACACCGGCGCGGCGCGCACCTTCCGGGTTGTCGCCCATCGCGTAGAGCTGCCGGCCTATGGTGGTCCAGCCAATCAGGATCGTGGTCATCGCGACACATCCCAACATGATACCGACAGAGAGGTTGAGCTCTGCCCAGGACCCGTTGGCCATCTGGCGTTCGAAGATGAAGATGCGGTCCGTCCACCAATCGGGCAGCGTGTAGATGTTGCGCCCGCGTGTGAAAAACATCAGCAAGCCGAAAAACACGTTGAAGGTCGCGATGGTGATGACGATCGAAACCACCCTGAATTTGTAGATCAGCAGCGCATTGATAAGGCCAAGCCCGAAGCCGATGGCGCCTGCCACAAGCAGCCCGATGGCCCAGTTGCCGCCCCCGATCCCCATAAAGACCTGAGCCGCCACATATTGCACCACGGACGCAGCCACAGCGAAGGAGATGTCGATGCCACCCGCGATCAGCACCACCAAAAGGCCCACGGCCCAGATCAGATTGACGGCATTGTTGTTGAGCAGCGATGTGACGTTGCCCATGGTCAGAAACGTGTCCGTCGCCAGGCTGAGACCCACGCACATCGCAAGCAGCACGCAAAACAGCCGTGTCTCGATAGGATAATCCCGGGCAAGGTTACGCATAGACCTGACTTTCCAACTGATCGACCGTGGTTTCGCGCGGATCATGGCTGCCCTTCAGCCGCCCATCCGCCATATGCAGGACCCGGTCCGCGTTCATCAAAACCTCTGACACTTCGTCAGAAATCAGCAAGATCGCGAGCCCCTGTTCGGCCAATTGCCGTACAATGCGGAAAATCCCCGCCCGCGCGCCGACATCGACCCCAACGGTCGGACTGTCGAGGATCAACAGTTTGGGCTCGGTGGCCAGCCATTTTGACAGCACCACGCGTTGCTGGTTGCCGCCCGAGAGCGTCGAGACGGCATCATCCGGGTGGCCGATCTTGACCGCAAGCTGCGTCATCCAGTCATCAACAAGCGCATCCTTCTTGCGGGTCGAATTCAGCCCCACCGCGTTCAACAGCCGATCAAGAACCGACATGACCGTATTGTCGGCAATGGATTGTGGCTGGATCAGCCCCAGCGACAGGCGATCTTCTGAGACATAGGCGATGCCTGCCGCGATAGAGGCACGGATATTTCTGGGGCGGATTTCCTGACCGTTCAGACGCATCTGCCCGGCATCGGGGCGGGTCATCCCGATCAGCGCATGGGCCAGCTCTGTCCGACCTGCGCCGATCAACCCTGTGATGCCCAGAACTTCGCCGCGCCGCACTGTCAGCGAGATATCTTCGAACTCGCCAATCCGGGTCAGCCCCTCGACCTGCAGCACCGGTTCTGCAGCGCTGCGGTCCTGGGCGAAGACGTCGGTGCCGAGTGTCTGGCCTGTCATCAATTCGCCAAGCCGCGCTTGGGTCAATCCTTCGGTCGGGTAGACGCCCACCAGCCTGCCGTCCCGCACGACCGTCACATTTTCCGCGATCTCGAGCACTTCAGCGAGCCTATGGCTGACAAACACCACCGCGACGCCCTGCGCCGACAGGGTGCGCACGATATCAAGAAGCGCGTCTGTTTCGCTTTGCGTCAACGAGGCGGTGGGCTCGTCCATAAACACCAGCCGCGCATCCCCCATCAAGGCGCGGGCAATGGCCACGATCTGGCGCTTGGCGATGGGCAAGGTGTTCAGCCGCTGGTCAAGCTCCAGATCGACGCCGAGCCGTGCTAACACTTCTGCCACCTTCTTGCGGGCTTGCACCCGGCGCACAGGTCTTGGCAGGCCGCCAACCATTCCGTCGAAGGCGATGTTTTCCGTAACTGTCATATGCGGAAACAGGGCAAGGTCCTGCCAGATGACCGCAATGCCCAGCGCATGCGCCTCGGTTGGCGTGATGCTGGCCTTCGCCTCGCCGAAAAGCTCGATCTCTGCGCCCGGATCGGGGGAGTAAACGCCTGTGACGATCTTGATCAGGGTGCTCTTCCCGCAGCCATTCTCGCCCGCGAGGCAATGGACCTCCCCCTGCTTGACGGCAAAATCAAGCGCGTCGAGCGCCTTCACGCCCCCAAAAGTCTTGGAGGTGTTGGCCAGTCGAACTGCGTATGAAGTCTCAGAGGTCATAACAATGGGTTCCGCAGACGGGGGATCGGTGTGCATCTTATTGGAAAGCGCCAGCCCCCGATGTCAGGCGGGGGGCTGGCGCAAGGCGTATCAGAGACCTTTATCGGCCAGCTCATCCACTGTAGATTTGTTGATCTCCAACAGGTTGTCGGTGATGATGTTGCGGCTGTCCGTATCCGGGCTGACAACGCCCAGACCTTCGATCTCGGTACCGTCCGTGATCTCGACACCATCCACCAGCATCTTGCCCATGGTCACAAAGACACGGCCCGCTTCGGCCGGGTTCCACATGAAGCCGCCGGCGATGACGTCATCTTTCAGAAGCTGGCGACCCTGACCCGGTGAGAAGGGGCCGAGCACGTGCACCTGGCCCCCCAAGCGGCGTTCTTCAACCGCGCGGCCTGCCCCAATCGGCCCTTGCGAGCCAAAGGCCAGGAAGCCCTTCAGGTCAGAATTGGCGGCGATCAGATCAAGCGCGGTAGAGCGGCTGTCATCGACGCTTTCGGCGACGCCGTAGCGCTCCCCAACCAATTCCAGCTTGTCGCAATTGGCCTCCATCCAGGCGATGGCCGCATCAGCCCAGGCATTGTGGAGCGGCACCGTCAGCGAGCCCACATAAACCGCATATTTTCCGGGATCAGCCTTGCTGCAGAGCAGTTCGGCATGCGCCTCCCCAAAGCCGTCAGCCGAGGCAAGCTCGAAATTCCAGTCCACATTGTTGAGACCAGGGCCTTCATGGGCGATCACTTTGATGCCCGCATCCCGTGCCTTTTGCAAAACAGGCTCCAAGGCTGCCTCGTCATTTGGCACAACGCCGATGACGTCGACGCCCTTGGCGATCAAGTCCTCAATGGCGCGGACCTGCAGGGCCGGGTCAGCCGAGGTTGGGCCGATCATCTCTGCAGACACGCCAAGCTCGGCTGCTCGCTCCTTGATGCCTTCTTCCATGGCATTAAACCAAGGAATGCCACCGATTTTGACCACGATGCCCATCGTCGTCTCTGCCGAAGCGCTCGCTGACATGAGCGTAAGCGCGCAGACGGATGCGGCCAGTTTCCTTTTAAGTGTCATGATGTCCTCCATGTGCTCCCGAATTGCACCATCGATTGTTCTTGTTGCGCAATCGATGGTGCAACACTAATATCTCAGTGTCACCGATTCTCCAAGGGAAACTTTCTTGCGCAAAACGACCTCAAAGAAACAGATTACAATCTATGACATAGCAGACCATGCTGGCACCTCTGCCAGCACGGTCGGTGCAGTGCTCAATGGATCGTGGCGCAAACGGCGGATCAGCGAAGCGCGCGCGAAACGCATCCAGCAGATCGCCGATGAGCTGGGCTACGCCCCAAACATGCAAGCACGGGCCTTGCGCAATGAGCGGTCCCGCATGATCGGGATGATCCTGCCGATGTATGACAACCGCTATTTCGGGGCCATTGCCGAGCTGTTCGAGCAGCAAGCCCGCGCGCGCGATCTGCTGCCTATGACCTCTTGCACACGGCGCGAGCCCGAACTTGAACTGGCCACCGTTCGCCAGATGCTGGGCTATAATGTCGACCGTATCATCTGTACTGGCGCGACCGACCCTGACGGGATCGCGTCGCTTTGTGAGGCGCATGGCGTGCCGACCATCAACCTGGACCTGCCCGGCACAGCCGCGCCTTCCATCATCTCGGACAATCGCGCGGGCGCACGCAAGCTGACGGCGGCGCTGATAAAGCGCGCGCAAGAAGATGGTCTGAACTGGCGGGAGAGCCTGCTGTTCATCGGCGGTCGCGCGCAGGATCACAACACAAGCGAACGGATTGAGGGGTTTCGGCAGGCCATCCAAGCCGCGCATTCTGATCCGATCGATGACAATATCATCACCTGCGGATATGCCGCGAGAAAGGCCAAATCCGCTTTCGCCGCGCGCGTCATGCGGATGGGACGCATCCCGGATGTTGTCTTCGTCAACTCGACAATTTCGCTGGAAGGGGTGGTCGGATGGCTTGGGGAGCATCAGCGCGACGCGTTGGACACAATCGTTTTTGGCAGCTTCGACTGGGATCCCTTCGCGCAGTTTGCGGCAAAAAAGCTGCTCTCTGTCCGGCAGGATGTTGGCGCAATGCTGGACGCCGTGTTCGAGATCATCGACAGCAATGAGGCGCCAGAAACCGGTAGAATTGAGATCGAGCCGTTACTGACCCAATAGGGGCTGTCAGGTTTCTCTCAATGTCCGACCGCGCTTACGCCTGCCGGCGCGTTTCACCCCGATGCGCGGAAGAAGGCATTCGGCTCGCGCTAAGCCAGCACCTGGCCTAATTGGTCCCACGATTGGCCAATCGCATATCTTTGCAGCCCCCCCTTTCGCGCGGCGAAAGCTGTGGTAGGCTTGGGCTTACCTATCCATTCCGCCTCCACGAAAAATGTTGGCGCGATTTGATTGGTCGCTGACGCGACGTGATCGTTTGTTTGCGCGTCCGCCGTGCTAATTTTGCCAATAGCCATAGACATACGCCACAGGCAGGAGCATCCAACATGCAGCTCTTCGTAAACGGAACCTCCCACGACATTGATATCGAGCCGGACACCCCGCTTTTATGGGTGCTGCGCGACGCGCTTGGTTTGAAAGGCACGAAATATGGGTGCGGCATCGCGCAATGCGGGGCTTGCACCGTCCATATCGACGGGCAGGCGCGGCGGTCTTGCCAGATGCTGATCGGGGATTTGGAGGGCGCTGAGGTGACCACCATCGAAGGGGTCGGGACCCCTGACGCGCTATCGGCCGTCCAAGCTGCCTGGGTCACGCATCAAGTGGCCCAATGCGGCTACTGCCAGTCCGGCCAGATCATGCAGGCCACAGCGCTGCTTGAGCTGAATGACAGCCCCACGGATGACGATATAGACCGGGTGATGTCGGGCAATCTGTGCCGCTGCGGCACTTATCCGCGTATCCGGGCGGCCATCCATGATGCCGCCGACAAGCTGAAGGGAGCCTGAGCCATGGGACGCGTCAAAACCATTGCCCGCCGCAGCTTTCTGATCGGCAGCGCCGCGATTGCGGGTGGGGTCGCCTTCGGGGTCTACCGCTACAAGACGCCCTACCCCAACCCCTTGACAGATGGGCTCGCGCCTGGAGAGGCCGCGCCGACACCATATGTATTGATCAAAGAAGACGGGATCACCTTGATCACACCGCGCGCAGATTCCGGTCAGGGAGTCTATTCCGCCCAGGCCGCGATGATCGCCGAAGAGCTGGATGTTGAGCTGGACCAGATCAGCGTCGATCCCGGCCCGCCAAGTGCTGCCTATTACAACACGGCTCTGGCCGAAGACGCGGCTCCGTTTCGGTCTACCGATCACGGGTTCACTGCCGAAAGTACCCGGACGGTTGTTGATGCGCTGATGAAATTTCTGGGGGTCCAGGTCACCGGCGGGTCTTCGTCCATGCCAGACGGGTTCGAAAAGCTGCGCATAGCCGGTGCCGTGGCGCGTGAGACGTTGAAACAGGCAGCGTCCGCGCAAACCGGGATCGACATGGCGCAGCTCAAGACCGCCAAAGGCGCGGTCTTGCTGCCTGATGGGACCAGCATCTCTTACACCAGCCTGGCCCCGGCCCTGGCCGATATCGCGCCTGTCACTGACGTCACGCTGCGCGACCCATCCGACTGGCGGCTCATAGGCCAGCCGATGCAGCGCATTGATATACTGGCGAAATCCACCGGGACGCAGGAGTATGGCATCGACCTTGAGATGGACGATATGGTTTATGCCGCGATCAAGCTGAACCCCGCCCAAACGGGCCCGATGAACGGTTTCGATGCCTCTGAGGCGTTGAAGATCAACGGTGTCACCGATGTGATCCCGATCACCGGCGGCGTCGGCGTCGTTGCAACCTCGACCTGGCGGGCCTTCAAAGGTGCCGCAGCGGTGCAGGCCGATTGGGGCCCCGCCCCTTTCCCCGCAGATATGGCGGCGCATTGGGCCACATTGGCCGACGCTTTCACGCCGGAAAACCAGGACAGCCGCAACCGCGATGATGGCGATGTCGAAGCCGTCTTTGAGGGCGCCGCCTTGATCGAAGCCGAGTATCGGGCGCCATATCTTGCACATGCACCGCTGGAGCCGATCAGCGCCGTGGTCAAGATCACCAATGATCGGGCCGATATCTGGACCGGCACGCAGATCCCGCGTTTCGTGCAGACCAATGTAGCGCGCATCGCGCGGCTCGACGCCGATCAAGTGCATGTCCATGTGCTGATGATGGGCGGCAGCTTTGGGCACCGGCTGGAAGACGAAGTCGTCAAACAATGCGCCGAGATCGCGGTGGTCAAGAAAGGCGTCCCTGTAAAGCTGACCTATTCCCGCGAAGAGGACATGCTGCATGATTTCCCACGCCAGATCGCCATGGCGCGCGGGCGCGGGGTCGTCAAAGACGGCAAGGTCGAGGGCTATGATCTGGGCATCGCCATGCCATCCGTCGTCGTCTCACAGATGGCGCGACAGGGGCTGTCTGTGCCCGGACCGGACCTGCAAATCGTCGCAGGCGCGTGGGAGCAGCCTTTCGAGATCCCCAACTACCGTGTCACCGGTTACCGCGCCGCGCCCCTCGCGCCGCTGAGTTCTTGGCGCGCCGTGGGGGCGTCTTCGAACGGGTTCTTCCATGATTGCTTTCTGGACGAGTTGATCCACGCCGCCGGGGCCGACCCGATGGAAGAAAGGCTGCGCCTGTGCTGGCACGCGCCATCCCGCAAAGTGCTTGAGGCGGTCAAAGAGATGTCGGGCTGGGATGGCAGCGCGATGGCGGATGGGCGCGGGCGTGGCGTGGGCTTCACCCTGTCTTTCGGCGTGCCCGTGGCCGAGGTGGTCGAGGTCGCTGACACAGCTGACGGCATCCGCATAGAAAAGGTCTATGTTGCCGCCGATGTCGGCACGATTGTCGACCCGATCAACTTTGAAAACCTTGTCGCAGGCGGGGTGATCTGGGGCCTGGGTCACGCGATCAACTGCGAAACCACCTATCGCGATGGTGTGGCGGAGCAGAGCAATTACCACGCTTTCGCAGGGATGCGGATGTATCAAACGCCGCAGATTGAAGTGCGAGGGTTGGAAAATGGCGAGAAGGTGCGCGGCATTGGGGAGCCTCCGGTCCCGCCTGCCTCCGCCGCTTTGGCAAACGCGATCTTTGCGGCCACCGGGCAGCGCATCCGTGAAATGCCGTTCAACAAGTTCATCAAATTCGTCTGAGAGTGCGCATCATGAAAAAGCTTGTTCTGAGTTTGTGCCTGATGGCAGCACCCGCGCTTTCGGAAAGCACCGTCACGCTGGAGCCGCTGCCCGAGGGCTCGGTCAGCGCGGAGGACGGCACGCGGCTTTGGGGGCAGATACACGAGGTGTTCTCCCATCCGCGATGCGCCAACTGCCATGTGGGCGAAAGCGGCATTCCGATCTGGTCAGGGCCGCATTACGGGGCTGAGCCGCGCAATCACGGGATGTTTGTGGCCGCGGGCGACAGCCGGATCGGGGCGGAATACCTGACCTGCGGCACCTGCCATGGGCCGCAAAATTCGGTCCTGCCTCACGGCGCGCCCGGCGCCGAGGTCTGGCATCTTCCACCCGCCGAGATGGCCTGGTGGGGGAAATCCAGCGCCGAGATCTGCGCGCAAATCAAAGACCCTGACCTGAATGGCGGCCGCAGCCTTTTGGAAGTGGCCGAACATGTGGCCGGTGATCCGCTGGTCCTATGGGGGTGGGAGCCGGGGCCGGGCCGCACGCCTGCGCCCTATTCAGCCAAGGCGCTGTCCGAGTTCATGCTTGAATGGACCGCCGCAGGTGCCCCCTGCCCCACAGGGTGAGTGGTTTAGCGCGCCCGGCCTAGCGCGTGCCGGGGTTAAACACGGTTGCGCGGGCGCGCCCACCGTTTTTGGAGTGATAAAGCGCGCTGTCCGCATCATCCAGCATCCGCTCCGCGCTGGGGTGTTTGTAGAAGCTCGACAACGTTATGCCGATACTGGCCGAGACGTGACATTCGGCGGGTCCCACATCAACCGGCATCTCAAACCCGCGAATGATACGGCGGGCAATGTTTTGCAATTGCTCAAGATCAATTAGGTTTTCGAAGGCTACGACAAATTCATCCCCGCCGACGCGGGCCACATAATCGGTGCCCCGCGTCTCGCGTTTGAGCACGTTCGAGACCGCCTCCAGAACTTTGTCGCCAGCGGCATGACCATAGGTGTCATTGACGTCCTTGAAATAGTCGAGATCCACCGTCATGAGCGCGAAGGGCGTCCCGTTCGCCGTCAGCCGGTCCAGTTCCAGATCAAGCGCGCGGCGGTTGCGCAACCCGGTCAGCGCATCGGTTTGCGCCTGAAACTCCGCCTGCTGCTTTGCGCCTTGAAGGCGCAGATTCAGGCGCTTGCTTTCGCCGAAAGCAGCCGAGTTGACTTCGATCAGATAAAGCAGGTCAATCGTGGGATCAGTGGGGGCGAAATCGGCCGCCGACAGGTCGAACCGGGCCACCGCATCCGCGACGGAAATGCCAAGCGACAGGTTGATAAGCATCCCCTCATGATTTGGCAGGCGCAGCGCAGAGCCGCGCAAAGTCAATTGATCATCCTTGCGTGCGCCCACGTTGACGCGAACGCGCAGGCGGGTGTTTTCATGCTTATAAAGCTCGACGAAAGAGCGCGCCCCAAAGGGGCGGATCACGTCGAAGATGTCGCAGAAATAGGCGCCCTTTTGCACCTGCCCCGCCGTGATCTTGCACAGTGACGGGCCGCAATGCCGGATCCGACCCGCCGGAGACACGATGGCATGCATGGGCATGACCGTATCCAGCACATCCTGGGTCACAGCAAGGTTCATTGGCGGCGCAATCCAGCGCCCAGATCAAGACCCCTGTCTTGGCTAAAGGCGATATCAACCAGCTCGATTTCGATCCGCTCCCGCGTTTGACCGTCATCGTAAAATGTCTGCAGCTCCGCCAGGACCAGCGCGCCGTAATCGTCGGCCAGCGCCTGCACGATGCCCATCAAAAGCGCGCCGTAGCCCGGCCTGTCGCTGTCAATCTTAAGGGTAAAACTGCCATCCCCGTGGGGCTGAAGGGTCAATTGCGGCATATCGAGATCCGGCAGGGACAGCCTGACCCTGTCGCTCAACTCGTCCAGAGAGATGAGAAAATCCTCAAACTCCCCCCCGCCATAACGCAAGAGGCGGCGCACGACGTCCATATTGTCATTGGTGACCAAATAGGTGCCAAGATCGTGCAGGACGGTTTGCTGGTCTTTGCCCAATACCTGAGACATCGCGTCCAGAACCGCATCAGTGATGGCGTCCGGGTAGGGCAGCATGGCTTCAAAGTCACGAAAATCGAGCTTGGCCTCGC
The DNA here is from genome assembly GCA_964387155.1 of uncultured Rhodobacterales bacterium. Lineage (GTDB taxonomy): Bacteria > Pseudomonadota > Alphaproteobacteria > Rhodobacterales > Rhodobacteraceae > Litoreibacter. Next base: position 19,944 of record CAYLVP010000016.1, read on the forward strand.
GCGTGACCTCCTCCCATATCGGGCGACCATAGGTGTCTTCGACGAAGAACTGTAATGCGACGTTGACCAGGCCGAACAAGGGGCGTCCTCTACGCGGTGGGTATGCCGCGCAGGTCTAGGGCACCAACTCTTAAAACTTCGCTAAGTCAGGATGGAAGCAGGCCATTAGAAATCGGTGGGCACTCCGCCTTCCGATTTGCGACGCGCCACGAACGCCGACAGCTCGTCGCGTATCGCCGCGTCCATTGGCGGTGCCTCAAATTCGGCCATGATGCCCTTATACATCTCATGCGCGCGTTCCGCGGTCCAAACGCCGCCGTTCAAATCCCAGGCCTCGTAGTTGGACCAATCGGAAATGAGCGGGCTGTAAAACGCGGTCTCATAGCGTTCCTGCGTGTGCTGACAGCCAAAGTAATGCCCGTCCGGCCCGACCTCGCGGATCGCATCCACCGCGATATCATCTGGCGTGGTGGCATAGGTTGCGGGGTCCATATAGCGTTGGATTTGCTGCAGCACGTCGCAATCCATGATGAACTTCTCGGGGCTGGCGATCAGCCCGCCTTCCAGCCAACCGGCGGCGTGATAGACAACATGGGTCCCCGACTGCACTGCCGCCCACAAGGAATTTGACGTCTCCCACATGGCTTGCCCATCAGGCACATTGGCCGCGCAAACCCCTGACGAACGGATCGGCAGCCCGTAAAACCGCCCCATCTGCCCCGTCATCTGGGTCGCACGCATATATTCGGGCGTGCCAAAGGCGGGCGCGCCCGTCTTCATATCGACGTTGGAGGTAAAGGTCCCGATGGCGCAGGGCGCACCGGGGTTCACCACCTGCAAAAGGGCAATTGCGGCGAGCCCCTCGGCCAGGCTCAGCGTGACCGCGCCTGACATGGTCACCGGCGCCATTGCGCCCGCCAAGGTGAAGGGTGTCACGATCACCGGTTGGTTGCGGCGGGCATGGATCATCGCGCCCTCCAGCATGGGGAAGTCGTGCTTGAGCGGCGAGACCGAATTGATATTGGTATACATGTAGGGTTTGCTGTCGAATTCCTCGCGGCTGATGCCTGCCGCAATCCGGGTCATCTCCATCACGTCTTCGACGCGGCCACGCCCCAGCGAGTAGGCATGTACCACCTTGTCAGTCAGCGTCAGTTTGTCGAAGAGGCAATCGAGGTGGCGGACGGAGGCATGGATATCAATGGGCTCCACCGGGTAGCCGCCCGCAAAATGGATGCAATTGAAAAACTGGGTCAGCTTGATGAGGTCGCGGTAGCCGTCCATCGACCCTGACCGCTTGCCACCTTTCAGATCCCAGAAGTTGGGCGGAGAGGAGACATTACCAAAAAGCAGGTTGCGCCCGCCAAAGGTGATGGTCCGGTCGGGGTTGCGCGGCGTGATGGAGAACTCGGACGGCGCGAGACCCACCATCTCCATCACGAAATCCTCATCCATTTTTACATTTGTGCCGTCTACTTTGCAGCCCGCCTTCTTGAGGATCTCGCAGGCCTCGGGATTGAGGAACTCGATGCCAATCTCCGACAGAATGCGCATGCAGCCCTGATGGATCGCCTGAACGCCGTCGGCATCAAGCGGCTCGGTGGGAGCGTCGCGGTTGATCGGAGGGTTCCATGGCATTTGCGGCGGCAGCTTCGAGGCCGTGCGCCGCGCATTGCCCGCGCGCCCGCCGCTGCGTCCGCGTCTTGGTGCGTCTTTGGCCATATCTGTACCCTCCCGAAGCTGGTCTTAGCCGAAGGGTGACATGATGACACATCAGGGTGGCGGCGGATTCCGACGCTTAAGGTCGTTTTCCTGCGATCAGCTGTGTCTGGGGGTCAGGTGGTTTTGGGATCGATCAGGCTGTCTCAGGCGAGAAGGTCAACGACGCGCCGTTTATGCAGTGGCGCATCTTCTTTTCGACGATCAGCAGATGGCCCAAATGGCTGCCACAGCGACGGCAATGCACCTCGGTCACGGCCTGCTGGCCCGCGGCCATCGAGCCATAATCCGGCGTAGGTCCGTCAATATTCATCAAGACCGCGTCTGGCTGCGACTGCAGGAAGAAGACCCAGCCCTTGTCCAAAACGGTTTTCCAGCGCCCGTCATAGACTTGCAGCTCACAGCCTTTGCAATGGTAGCTGCCGGGGCGGCGCTCTTCCCAAAGCGGGCTGGATTTGGGCTTTTCGGTAAACCCCTCCCGCATGATCACGTATTCCTCGTCGCCCAGCATTGCGAGCCATTCATCCTCGGTGCGCGACACCTCATAGACAAAATCGCTGTTTTCGCCGGGGGCCACGCGGGCTTGCGCGCCGGAGCCCAGAGCGACGGCGGTTGCGCCGGAACTGACCAAAAAACCGCGTCGGCTCAGACGCCGCGCAAGAGCACCAAGGGGAGAGATTGTCATAATAAGCGCTCCTGCACGACCGATGATGGAAGGCACCCCACCGGATCGGGGGCGTGCCTAGTTGTTTTGATGTGCCAGATGACTTAGTTGGTCATCGCTGCTTCAACTTCGGCAGCCATCTCGGCGGCGCTGTTGCCGTCGCCAAAGAGCACTGCCTTTTCAAGAATTCTCTGGCGCTCAATCATGTCCGCCTCGAAAAACGCCTGGCGTTCAACAGCGCTCATGTTGCCAAGAGCAAGGCGGACCCGTGCTGTTGTCACATCGCCCATCGAGGTTTCGCGCACGATCGTTTCTGCGGCGGATGCGTTGCTCATGGCAAACAGCTCGGCGGCGGAAGTCTCAGCGAAGGACGCTGTTGAAAACGCCAGCGTAGCAGCGGTCGTCAGTAGCAAAGTTTTCATCTTTGTGATCTCCAGGTTCTGGGGCAGATTTGTAAGTGTCATGGCTCTACGCTCGAGGAAGGAGCCGATTTGATCCACGCCAATCGCCGCTTGCCCCAGCGGCACCAAACCAGCGTGGTAGATAGAACGGTAGAGGACAGGGTGAGTCTCCGCAGTGCCGGAACACCGCATTTTCATGCAGATCGTCCAATTTGCTTTTCGACGCGTTGGCAGCTCACTTATTTGTGAATAATCAAGGGCATGGCCGACGTGATCATAGAGCTCCTGAACCTCATGCGTGTTCGCGGAACGGCCTATATTAGCAAGACATTGGCTGCGCCATGGGGCGTCTATATTGACCACCACCCGGACCTGGCGCGGTTCCACCTCGTGCTTGGCGGCTCGGCATGGATGAGCGTACCCGGCGCGACCGAGCCCGAAAAGCTGAACACAGGCGATATCGCGATCATCCCCAACGGACGGGCGCATACCTACACGGACACGGCCGAAAGACGGCCGCTTGAGAACAGCTCTTTCCCGAGTTTCGCGACCGAGCCCTATTTTGTACCCTATAATGCCGCGAGCACCGAAACCCACCTGCTTTGCGGCTATTTCCGAATATCTCCGAACACGCCTCCGGCCATCCTGAACAGATTACCGGACCTGCTGGTCGCCCGTGGCAACCGCGAGCCGAACCTCACGCAGTTCGATCTTATCGTGAAGCTCGCTCAGAACGAGTTGTCAAAAAAGGGGGCACCCTCGCAAATCATCTTGAACCGGTTGACCGAAATGCTCTGCGTGATTGCGCTGCAGGACTGGTTGGAAGACGCCGTGACCCGCGATGAGGGGCTGCAGGCGTTGGCCGATCCCAAGACAAAGCTTGTCCTTGATGCCGTTCATACCGATCCTGCCCATGCCTGGACGGTTGCGGGCATGGCGAAGATCAGCGGGCAGTCCCGGACCGCCTTTGCGGCGCATTTCAAGCAGGCAACGGGGCTGTCGCCCATCCATTACGTGCGTCGCTGGCGTATCCGCAATGCGTGCAAGATGCTGGAGGCCACCGGATCCTCGATTGACGAGATCGCGTTCAAATCGGGCTACGAGGACACCAACGCCTTCAACCGCGCCTTCCGGCGCGAGATGGGGTCTTCACCCGGAGTGTATCGCAGGCTCGCGCAAAACTAGGGCTCTCGCGCCTCGCCATATCCTGCCCGCCAGGCCGGTATATGGGACACATCGGGCAGCACCACATCCGCGTGGGGGACAAGCTGTTCAGCTGTCGCATAGCCGCTGGCCACCCCGATGCACACCATCCCGGCCGCCCGTCCCGCGAAAAGATCGTGGGTGCTGTCACCAACCATCGCCACCTCCCGTGGATCAAGCCCGGTTTGTTCGGCAAAGGCCAGGCACATGCCCGGCCCCGGCTTGCCGCCAAACCCGCTATCGCTGCCGATAATCGCATCAAATCTGTCAGCAACGCCAAAGGCGTCGATATGCTGACGGGCGGATTTTTCGGCATCATTTGTGGCCACGCCGAGCTTGTGGCCTTGCTTCAAGGCGTCCAGCAGCGGGGCGAGCGGCACCAGCGGATAGACAGCCGCCTGACCCGCGCTGTCATTGGCATGGGCCAGCAACGCGTCCCGCCCCCACCCGGGCAGAAGCGGCAGGATGATATCCACCCCCTCCTCCGGGGTGCCGGCAATCACGGGGCTGTCGGGCAGAAAGGTCTGGCGCACCAGATCAAAACCGACGCGCTCTGACAGGCGCAGCAGCAACGCCTCATCGCCTGCGGCCAACCCTTTGAGATACCCCGCGCACCACACGCCCCATGTCCTGTCGAAATCGAGCAAGGTGGCGTCCTTGTCGAAGAGAAACCCTTTAAGTGCCATGGCCTGCCCTCGCCTTCGTTTTGACGCAGGGTATTGTCGCGCGCGGCCTTGCGCAAAGCATGATTTCACGACAGGCTGAAACAGTTCTCAGGGCGGGGTGAAATTCCCCACCGGCGGTGACAGCCCGCGAGCGGCCCCGATACGTCGGGGTGACAAGCAGATCAGGTGGAATTCCTGGGCCGACGGTTAAAGTCCGGATGAGAGAGAACGCCGCGTGCGGGGCCTGCCCGCGCGTGCGTGATCGCCTTGGTGACGTGTTTGACCGTTGCGAAAGGAGATGACGCAAATGACACGCACCCGATACGCCTTTATCAAGGCCAACTGGCATGCCGAGATCGTGGATCAGGCTTTGGCCGGTTTCTGCGAGATCATTGACCCGGAAGATGTGGATGTCTTCGACGTGCCCGGCGCATTCGAGATGCCGCTTATGGCCAAGGAGCTGGCCCAGACCTCGCGCTACGCCGCCGTGGCCTGCGCCGCACTGGTGGTGGACGGCGGCATTTACCGCCATGACTTTGTGGCGCAAGCGGTCGTTGACGGGTTGATGCAGGCAGGGATGGAGACCGGGGTGCCCGTGCTTTCCGTCTCGCTGACCCCGCATCACTTCCAGGAGACCGAGCACCATATCGGCATCTTCAAAGCGCATTTCGTCGAAAAAGGCCGCGAGGCCGCCCGTGCGGCCCTGATGATTGGGGAGACGAGAGCGCGGATTGGGGAGCCTGCTGTGGCTGCTTAGCGCGCCTTTTTCTGAGACATCCACATGTAGAGGTGGGTTCAAAACCCACCCTACGCATGGTTCAATCGTCCTTATCGCCCCTAAAGAACTGACCCCATGGATGGCTGGTGACTAAACTCAGTATTTCCTGATCGCAAAAGGAATCGAATTCTTCGTTTAACATCCTGCATAAAATTGCTTCTGCGCAGCCATACCATTCATTGAAAACTGAGGGTTCGCCTACACGTAGGATATACCAAGCTGCAAACTGATTGAGGAGGTCATAAGCTTGGACTGGGTTCTCGTTCCACCTTGGATGATCAGGATTCATCATTGGTTCAGCAGTGACGATATCCAACCATTTCTTTCTCGCGCGCATCGCAATTTTCAGCTCGGGGTCATGCCAAATCAATTCAGCCAATCGAATGGGGATTGCCGCAGATACGGGCTCAACTTCTTTCCGTGAGGCAAAACTGACCATGTTCGGCGGTCTGAAGTTCCAGTCACTGATACGATAGGGCTTGATCTCCTCGCGCCAATTATGTGTATCCGCGAAGCTTGGAAGATTTGATCTTTCGGTCATCATGTCTTCATCGTGTTTTGAGGCAAGGTAGCGTGGGTTTCTAACCCACCTCCCCACGATAATCACGTCCAGTTTGGCAAATCCCCACCCGGCAGCAATTGCCGGGCGCGGAGCGGGTCGTGGTAGTCAAACCCGGCGTGATCGCAAAAGCCGGTGACCCAGGCGTCGTCCATTAGCAGGAAATCGAGAACCGAGCCCAGGAACGCGGGGTCGGTGGCTTGGGCGCGCATATCCACGACCGAGGCACCCGTCGCCCCCATGAAGACGCCCGCCAGATCATCGGTGGACAATATCCATGTCAGGGCCTGTAGCGCGAGGTTTTGAGCGGCGTCGGGTGTCATTTGTAAATGCGTCTTTTGGTTTGGGTGGGCTGGCTGCCACATATCGTTTGGCGGCGGCGGAGGCCAACCCTTTTGCGAAGCCGGCAAGGCTACAACTCAGCGGGGTCCCCAAGGGCATAATAAGAAAGGCTTCCCTGTTAACGGCGCGGGCCACGTTTCAAACCCCTCTCCAGATTGTCCGCAAAACGGGCGCGGGCTTGGGGGGTCATTGCGGTCAGCTGCTCGATCAGGATGTTCTGCCCCTCGTCTTGCAAGGCGATTTGCACGTCGCGCTGCGTGTTCAACGCGGCGCGCACGGCCTCTGCGTCAAAGGGGGTTGCGCGCAGGGCGGCTGCGATCTCCGCCCCGCTGGCGCGCATTTGTTGGCGCAAGTCGCGCAGCGTGCCGGCCCGCGCGACAAAGCTGCGGCGCAAATCCGCGCGGTCTTCTTTGGAAAACGCGCGCGCATAGGGCCCGATCAGCTGGCCCCTGCCAAAGCTCTCCTCGCCGCGCGGCCCACGATCAGCAAAATCCGCACCGACAAATGCCCCGATCACCGCAAGATTGAGGCCAAGCGACGCCACCAGCAGCACCCGCGCCCAACCCATCCGTTTCGATTTGACGTCCCTTTTGTCGTTCACGTCATTCATCCTTCTTCAAAAAACAGCGCGTCATCGGGGAAAATACCGAAGCTGAAACCGTCTGCCTCTTCCAAGGCGCCGTCATCCGTGGTGATGGCCACACCCGATCTGCCCAGCAAGTCGGGCTGCGCAAAACCCAGATAAAGCCCTGCCATGGTCGCGGTGGCGAGCCCGCCAAGCGCAGGCCAGCCGCCCAGCGCGTCGAGCAGTTCCGCCATCAGGCCGCGCCGGGGTTCGGGGCGAGGATCAGGCTGCCAGTCAGCAGCATCGGCCGCGATCCGCGTCAAAAGCGCGTCGGAAGGTGCAGGCTGGTCTGCGCGCGCCTTGGCGAACAGATCGTCGAGTGCGTCCAGATCCTTGTCGTCGCTCATAATCCAAGCTCCTCTTTGCGCCCGGCAAGAGCTGCGGCAAGGCCGCGTTTGCCGCGCGCTGTCAGGCTTTCCACCGCTTCGACGCTGATTTCCAGTATCGCCGCGATCTCAGGGTTGGCCAGCCCCTCCAAATGCCGCAGGATCACGGCCTGCCGCTGACGGTCCGGCAAAGTACCGAGCGCTGCATCTAACGCGCCCAGCCGCTCGGCTTGGAGCAGCTGCGCCTCGGCCCCCGGGCGGTCACATTCGGGCTCGGCAATCTCGTCGAGCCCCACGCCGCGCCGCTTGCGCAGCCGGTCGGTGCACAGGTTTGAGGCCACGCGAAACACCCAGGTCGACAGCTTGGCCCCGCCCGGCTGCCAGTCTGGCGCCATCTTCCACAGCCGCAACATCGCTTCTTGCACCACGTCCTCCGCCTCGGCCAGATCGCGCAGCATGCGGTTGCAGAACCCCAATAGCCGCGGGACAAGCCGCGCGGTCAATGCGGCTGCCGCCTGCCCGTCCCCGTCGACATAGCGCCGCAGCAGCGCATCATCGCTCTGCGCATCGGGTCCGTCGAAAGAAGCGTTCATAGTCATACGAAGGACGGGTTCCCCTGTCGCGTCAAGTCCGGGCACGGCCCTGGCCCGACACTCTCTCAAAGAGGCCGGGCCAATCGCCCCTATGCTTACTTGCTCCCGTGGCGGTTGCCGCGACGATGTTTGCTGGCCGCTTCAAATTCCGCCTCGGAAATGCCGCCGCTTTCATCCGCATCGGCACGCGCAAACCGTTTGGCAATGCGGTCTTCATCGGGGCTGATCTCATCCAGGCTCAGTTTGCCATCCGAGTTGGCGTCGCGATGCTCAAGTATCTTGTCAGCGCGCTTGGCCGCGCGCGCGCCCATTTGAGAGACGATCTCCTCTTTGCTCAGAAAGCCGTCGCCATCCGTATCGGCGGCGTCAAACCGCGCCTGACCCCGGGCGGCCATCTCGGCCCGCGTGACTTCGCCATCGCCGTCCGCGTCGAGCTGTTCAAAGCTGACGCGCAGGCCGTGGCGGTGTTCGCCTTTGGCGGAGGCCGCGAAAGGCAGTGCCAAAGTGGCGACCAATGCGGATGCAACGATGATCCTCGCCGTCGCCTGTTTCGTGAGTTCCATGAGTGGTATCCTTATGCTTGCGTTGCAGCGCCTTGTTGCGCTGTCACATTTTCACACGGGGCGCATCGTTGTTTCCGTCGCAAAAAATCGCGACATCGCGCCACAATCGGATCTGGGGCCGTGCAATCTGGTCAGATCGGGCCTATCTAGGCCGAAGCGAACAGGGGAGCGCCGCATGGCCACCGACACCACAACCGATATCGCGCCGGATGCCGAAACACGGCTTGCCAAGCCCGCTATGCTGCGCGGCTGGCGGCGCAGGTGTCCGAATTGCGGCGACGGCCCGATGCTGAAGGGCTACCTGAAGGTGCGGGATGCCTGCCCGGTATGCCATGAAGAGCTACATCATCACCGCGCAGATGACGGCCCGGCCTATCTGACTATACTGGTGGTCGGCCACCTGATGGCCCCGTTTCTGCACATGACCTTCAGCCATATTGACCAGCCGGACCCGTTGATCGTGGCCACGGTTTTCTCTGTCGCCTGCGTGGCACTTTCGCTGTATCTGCTGCCCCGTATCAAAGGGGGCCTGATCGGCCTGCAATGGGCCAAGCGGATGCACGGCTTTAAAGACGCCTGATTGCGCTAGACGGCAAGGCACCAACCCGGCAAGCTCAGGCCATGACCGACAGCCCCCCAATCCGAGACGCGGCAAGCGTGATCATATTGCGCGATGCCGAGACAACCCCGCATGTGCTGATGGGGCAGCGCGGCAAAACCGCGGCCTTCATGCCCAACAAATATGTCTTCCCCGGCGGGGCGGTCGACGCTTCAGATGGCGATGTCGCCTTGGCCGCATGGCCCGACGCAGCCTCTATGGCAAGGCTGGGCCAGCATGCTGAGGCAGGGGGCGAGAGCGCCATTGTGGCCTCGGCCATCCGCGAGGTTTGGGAGGAGACCGGCCTGATCTTCGGCACCCCCGCCCCTGCGCCTGCACACATCCCAGCGGGATGGGCTGCCTTTCATGCAACCGGACATGCGCCGAGCGCCACCGGGTTCCAATATATCTTCCGCGCGATCACCCCGCCCCGCAGGCCGCGCCGGTTTGACGCCCGCTTCTTTCTGGTGCGCGCGGAAGAGGCCGCCAGCGACCTAGACGATTTCTCGCGCGCTGAAGATGAGTTGAGCCACTTGCATTGGGTCCCGCTTGATGAGGCACGCGCGCTGAACCTGCCCTTCATCACCGAGGTTGTCCTCGCCGAGGTGGCCGCCCTCGCGCGCTCCGGCGCGCCACCACAATCCGTGCCCTTCTTCAACAACACCCATGATGTGTCGGAGTTCTTGCGGATCGTGTAGGCCCACAGTGTCAATATTGGAAACAATTCCATATTGATGCCCCAATCTGTTGATAACCGCAGTATCAATGAAAACACGCGCGAGCAGCGCCCCTTTGGCAGATTTGGGATGAGGCCTCTATTTCTATGGTTTGGAAAACGCTGACCTACACAGGCTGGGGTCGCATGAGATCTGCGACCGGCCCGGTTGCACGCCCAGAACGGGCCTCGAGCCTCGCGGCCCGTCTGGCAGACCGCAAGGGCCCCGCCATCGGTAATTGCCGGTCCTATGGCGACGCATGCCTCAATGATGACGGCCCAGCGATCAGCATGGTTCGGCTCGACCGGATTCTGGGCTTTGACGCTGAAAGGGGCATTCTTGACGCCGAGGCCGGGCTGCCCGTGGGCGAGATCGCACGGATATTCGCCTCCAAAGGCTGGCTTCCGGCGGTTATGCCCGGTACGGGCTTTGCCACAGTTGGCGGCTGTATCGCCAATGACGTGCACGGCAAAAACCACCACGGCGCAGGCTCTTTCGGACAGCATGTGGTCGAAATCACCTTGATGCAAAACGGCGCGCCTCGCGCCATCACCCCTGAAACCGACTCCGATCTTTTCGCCGCAACGGTTGGCGGGCTGGGCCAGACAGGGGTCATTCTGTCGGCCAAGCTGCAACTTCTGGCCTGCAAAGGCGATGTCATGGTCGTCACGGAGCGTCGCATCGCCGGGTTTGACGACTTCATCGCAGCGCTCGACGGCTCGAAGGCCACCTACACGGTCGGCTGGCTGGACGCGACGGCCACGGGGGAGGCGCTTGGCCGTGGCATTCTGGAGGAGGGTGAGACGGATTACGGCCTCGTCCCCGCCAAGAAATCCAGCAAATCAGTGCCATTCAACGCGCCGCGCTTCGCACTTTCGCCGCCCATCGTGAAAGCATTCAACAATCGCTACTTCCACCGGGTGCCCGCCTCGGGCCGCACCAGTGTCAAACCGATTCAGGATTATTTCTTCCCGCTGGACCGCATCCATGACTGGAACCGGCTCTACGGCAAGGCGGGCTTCATGCAGTTCCAATGCGTGGTACCACCCCAAATGATCGACACGCTCCGGCGCATGCTGGAAAAGATTGCCCATAGCGGGCTTGCCTCGCCGCTTGCTGTGCTCAAGCGCATGGGAACCGGGCGGGCGGGGCTGATGAGCTTCCCGATGGAGGGTTACACGCTCGCCGTCGACTTTCGTGCCGACGCCAAGGCCAGCAAACTGATTGCAGCGCTAGAAGAGCTGACCGCCGAGGCGGGCGGGCGCATCTACCTGGCCAAAGACGCCACATTAGAAGCGCGCCATCTGCCCGCCATGTACCCGGATCTGCCAAAATTCGCAGCCATTGCGGCAAAGGCCGATCCGAACGGCGCGTTGGAAACCGACCTGACCCGCCGCCTGAAGATAAGGAGAGGCTCATGAGTGACATCTGGATCATCCTCGGTGCGACCTCTTCCATGGCCAAAGCCTTTGCGCGCGCAGTCGCGGCAGAGGGGGCAAGCGTGTTGCTTGCCGGGCGCGACATGGCGGACCTGAACGCCAGCGCATCCGATTGCCGGTTTCGCGGCGCAGCCTTGGCAGAGGCGGTTCGCTTCGACGCCCGGGACAGCCAAACCTTCCCCACCATCATCGAGCGCGCCCGCCAAGAGGGCGGCGTGATCAATGTCGCGGTCTTCGTGGGCTCCATGCCGCCGCAGGATGCGATAGACGCGGATCCTGACCTGATCGCTGGGGTCGTGGCCGACAGCTATACCGGGCCAGCTACGTTTTTGCAGTTGATTGCACCGGTGTTAGAGGCGCAGGGCGGCGGCACCGTGATCGGCGTGGGCTCTGTCGCGGGAGATCGCGGGCGGATCGGCAACTATGTCTACGGCTCCGCCAAGGCGGGCTTCCACGCCTATCTCAGCGGACTGCGTAACCGATTGACGCGCTCCGGCGGGCATGTGGTGACTGTGAAGCCCGGCTTCGTCGACAGTGCCATGACCTGGGGCATCGAGGGGATGTTTCTTGTCGCCCCGCCTGAGAAAGTGGCCCGCGACCTGCTGCGCGCCGCGCGCAAGAAGACAAATGTGCTCTATACGCCCTTCTTCTGGCGGATCATCATGGGGATCATCAAGGCGATACCCGAACGCCTCTTCAAGAAAATGAGCGTCTAGGGCCGCATACCGACCTAAAGCGAGCCTTGGATGCGGAACACACAGCCGTCGCTGACCAGATCGGGCGGCGTCAGGCAAATGGAGCGTGCCACACGCCAGGCGGCCAGCACTTTGGGCACATAGGCCCGCGTCTCGGCATAGGGTGGCACGCCTGCGTGTTTGCGCACGGCCCCTTCGCCTGCATTATATCCTGCAAGCGCCAAGATCGGATCACCGCCGAAATGACGCATCAACCAGTCAAGATAGGCCACCCCGCCGCGGATGTTCTCTTCGGGATTGTTGGCGTCCTTGACGCCAAATCGGGCGGCGGTGTCGGGGATCAGCTGCATCAGCCCTTGCGCGCCCTTGTTGCTTTCTGCCTGCGGCCTGCCGCCCGACTCGACAGCGATCAGCGCCAGCACAAAGGCGGGGGAGATGTCCTTGCCCAATGTCTGCTTCAAAATCTCTGACCCATGCGCGGCGGCGATCTTCTGCAACGTGTCAAGCCGGGGCTCGGACACGGCTTGCCCCGCAGGTGCGGCGGCGACGTGCTCGACCGCTTGGGTGAAGCGACCGCGCACCGGCGTGCCCATCGCGGGGGAGACTGTGTTCCAGAACCAGTCCAGCTGCCCGGTATTGGCGCCCCCCCCATCAGCGCCCGCTGCATCCGGCTCCGGCGCTTGCGCCACGGGCTTAGGCCGGTCCTCTGGCTTGATCTGCACCGTGATCCTTTTACCCTCACCCGATGACGGCGGTGCAATCTTGCGAAAGGTAAAATCACCGCCAAAGGCAGGCTTGTGAGACTCCGCCAAAGCCGGCGCGCCCGCGCATAGAAGGCCTGACAAGAGAAGAATAACGATGCGTAGAGACATGATCCGCCCGATCTGCCGTTTCTTGGTTTTCTTCTGGGGAGCTTATCAGGAACCGGCGGTGCAAAACCATCGAAATTCCAAATGATTGTATACCGATGGGCTCCAATCGAGCGTGGCCATCAGGAAAATACGCTAGAAACCAAAGATTTTCTGCATTTTTATTTGTTTAACATCAGTAGGTTAATCAATTTCTTACGAATTGCCCCTCCTGCTGTCAAATTGCACCATTGCTGCCAAACTCCTGCCGCGATTGACCCTGATAACTCCCTCCATACCGCGACGGTGATGAGGAACGGAACAGAGGCCGCACCAAGTCAAACAAGCCGCCCCGGCATACTGGAAACCAAAACTGATCTATCCTTGGAGGGATAACAAATGACCAAACTGTTCAAGAATTTCTTCGCTGACGAATCTGGCGCCGTAACCGTTGACTGGGTCGTGCTGACCGCAGCCATCGTTGGCCTGGGCATCGCAGTCATGGCGTCTGTCTCCGGCGGTCTGGAAGACCTGTCCAACGACATCCGTGACCAGCTGACTGACCAGGGCATCTCGACCACGTTCTAATGCCTTTCCGCCACAAGGCGGATTAAATCGGAAAAGCCGTGCTCGACAGAGCGCGGCTTTTTCTATTACTTTTTCTGTGTACCCGCGATTGTTCTCGGATGTGGCAATGTATGTTTCCGCTTCGCACGAGAACGTGACGCAATTTTGACAAGATTTATTTTATATTTGAATCGAGGGGTAAAGACAGGGACTGGCGGTGTATGCGCTGTCCTGACAGTTGAGGAAGACATGTTGAACTTTATAAACAGTTTTGCGCTTGAAGAAGATGGCGCTGTTACGGTGGATTGGGTCATTCTGGCCGCAGGCGTCATAAGTTTGTCGCTCGCAGCGGTTGGGGTCATTACTGATGGGACCGAGAATATTTCTGGCGACGTCGAGCAGAGGCTCGAAAGTCAGCTCATCTCGACCACGTTCGACCGAGACAACGACGTCTAGAAACTTCGCCGCTCTCCCCAACGCGCGTCGCACCTTGTCGCGACTGCCACAGATCTTTGACGCGGGCTTTGCGGGGCCCGCGCTCTAGATACGTGTGACTGCCTGCGGGTGCAGCCATATATCGATTGTTCGCTGGTTGGCACAAATGCCCAACCGTTATCACCTTCGGTTCACCTTTTTGCCGTAATCGCCATCTATCCCAGATGAAACGAAAGTGCATCGCTGCGTTTTGGCGAACGTGCTGTCTATTCTGAAAAGGGGCATGAAATGAGACTTCTATTTGGATTGGTGCTGATTGTGGGCATCGGTCTTGCAGGTTTCGCCGCCTATCTGGCGAAGAACCGGATTGGCGAATATCAGGCAACGCTTGCCGAACAGCAGGCAAAACTGGCCAGCAATGTCCCGCTGGAACCTGTCTTCGTGCTTAACCGCCGCGTCTCCTATGGCGAGCAAATCACCAAGAAGGATGTGCGCATCGTCGCCTGGCCCGAAAATGCCATCCCGAACGGGGCCTTTCAGGAAGGGCCTGTCCTCTTTCCTGAAACCGGCGAGCTGCGAACCGCACTGCGCGTAATGGAAAAAGACGAGGCCTTGATGGCGATGAAAGTGACCGAGCCCGGTGAAGATGCCGGCGTGTCCTCGCGGTTGGCCAAAGGGATGCGCGCCTTCGCGCTGCGGGTAGACGTCTCGACCGGTGTGTCGGGCTTCCTGCGCCCAGGCGATCTGGTTGATGTGTATTGGACCGGCAAAGCCAAGGGCCGCCAGATGACAACCTTGATCCAGACGAATTTGCAATTGCTGGCCGTTGACCAGATTGCGGATGGCGACCGCAACGCCCCGACCATCGCACGAACTGTCACGGTTATGGCCTCGCCGGAACGCGTCGCCGCATTGGCGCAGGCGCAATCCACTGGCCGTCTGACCCTCTCTTTGGTTGGTGCGGGCGACGATACAGAGCTTGCCTCGATCGAAGTGGGCCAGAACGAACTGCTGGGCATCGAACAGCAAGTGATCGTGGAGCAAGAGGCCGAAAAAGTCTGCACCGTACGCACGCGGCGCGGCCAAGAGGTCGTCACTATCCCGGTTCAATGCCCCGAATAAGATTGCACTAGGTACGATCCGGTCATAAAGTTCGGATGGCGCGACACATTATGTTGGTGTCGCGCCTTTTTTTGTTACAAGTGATGGAGATGTGTTGCTCACCCTCCACATAAGCCGTGGGTCGCAACCGTCTGATTATTGAAATTAATTCGGATATCGCCCATGGTCCGGAGGAATTGGGCGATAGACCCTTTTAACCCAGTGATCAGAGAGGCAGGGTCACATGCAAATGAAGCAGTTACTAAGCGCGGGACTTATAGGTCTTGCGATTTCCACATTGACACCGATTCCGGGCGCAGCCCAGAACCTGTCAATTACGAGCGGAGCAACCGCCCGGAACCTGAATGTCGCGATTAACCGAGCTGTGGTTGTCGAAAGCGACGTTCCCTTTGCCGAGTTGTCGGTGGCCAACCCAGGCATTGCAGATATTGCGACCCTGTCAGACCGGACGATCTATGTCCTTGGCAAGTCGCCTGGCCGCACCACCCTGACCCTGCTTGGCCCGGACGGAAAGCTGATCACCAATGTCGAGGTGCGCGTCGCACCCGATATCGCGGAATTCAAAGAACGCCTGCGAGAAATTCTCCCAGGTGAACATATCGAAGTGCGCACGGCTAATGACGGCATCGTGCTGTCGGGCACGGTTTCAAGCGTCTTGAAGCTGGACCGCGCGCTTGATCTCGCGGAGCGCTACTCCCCTGACGCCGTGTCCAACTTGATGAGCGTCGGCGGCACGCAGCAGGTCATGCTGAAAGTGCGCTTCGCCGAGATGTCGCGTTCGGTGTCCAAAGACCTGTCTGTCAGCCTCGGCTTCTCAGGCAACTCAGGCAACTTTGGCACGCTCGGCGGCTCCGGCTCCGGTGCACCTAACGCATTCAGCGGCGCCCCGTCCCTTGTCACCAATAGCGGCAACTCCGAAGGCGCGTTCGCACTCTCTTTCGGCAGCGGCAGCCTTCAAGCTGCGGTGCTCATCGAAGCCCTTGAAACCAAAGGGCTTGTTCGGACCTTGTCCGAGCCAAACCTGACAGCGCTTTCTGGTCAACAGGCCGAATTCCTGGCAGGTGGCGAAGTGCCGATCCCCGTTTCCAGCGAAGACGGTATCGCCATTGAGTACCGCCCCTTTGGTGTGGAACTGGCCTTCACCCCAACGGTGGTTGATGGCGATCTGATCAACCTCAACCTTGCCACGGCTGTGTCAAGCATCGACACCACCAACGCCGTGACATCGGGCGGTGTTTCGGTGCCGTCATTCAGCAAACGCGCCTCCTCCACCACGGTTGAGCTGCGTGATGGCGAAAGCTTCGCGATCGCTGGTCTGCTGCAAGATGACTTCAACGATCTGGCAGGCCAGGTACCTTGGCTGGGTGATCTGCCCGTCCTGGGCGCACTGTTCCGCAGCGCGAACTACTCGCGCAATCAAACCGAGCTGGTGATCATCGTCACAGCGCATCTCGTCTCGCCCACCCGCGGCGACGCCTATGTGCTGCCCACCGACCGCATCCGCCCACCAAGCGAACGTGAGCTGTTCCTCAACGGCAAGATTGCTGGGTCCCAGCGCCGGGCAGGAACCCCATCAGGTGAAGTGGCCCGTCAAGACTTCTCGGGCTCATACGGCTACGTTTTGGAGTAAAAACAGATGTTTAAATCAACAAGCACCATCGCGATCCTTGCCGTAGCCTCTGTGGCCCTGGCAGCATGCACCAGCGACTTCTACCGCGAAGCAGGTGCCTCCGTGGATGAGGGCGCCTTCGGCAACCCAACCATGACCAACACGCTGATCGCAAATGGCGAGCTGGCTGCGGTCGAAAGCATCGCGCGTCGTTTCGACGATGAAGTGAGCCCAATGGTCAACTTCGCCTTCAACAGCGCCACACTTGACGCGCAGTCCCGCGAGGTTCTGATGCGTCAGGCCTCCTGGATCAAACAATTCCCGGAAGTCCGCTTCCGGGTCTATGGGCACACCGACGCCGTCGGCTCGGCTGCCTATAACAAGCGTCTGGGACAACGCCGCGCCAATGCGGTGGTCAGCTTCCTGACCACCCAGGGCATCAGCCGCTCGCGGCTGGAGGCTGTCGCCTCTTTCGGCGAGACACGGCCTTTGATCAACACTCAGTCACGCGAACGGCGCAACCGTCGCACCGTGACCGAGGTGACAGGCTTCGTGGCGGGTCACCCGTCGCTGCTGGACGGCAAATATGCGCGCATCATCTACCGCGAGCATGTCGAATCTGCAGGCCGCGTTATCTTCGACGAAGTGTCGGCTGGCGTTACAAACTAAACGTCTGAACAAATCTCAGATATTCGCCAATTTAGCCGCATTCCTGCCCTTATTCCTGAGCATTGATTGTCCTGAGAACGCTGACAATTCCGAAGAAAACGGAAGATTCAGCGTGAAAGGGCAATCAGCCACCTCAGCGGTAACGCTTGCGAAAGCCCGCTGAGGTAGCAATGACCTCGCCTGCTGGTGGGTGAACGGGATAAGAGCATGACGAGTAATGTGGCTATGCAGTCTGAAGTGGCACCAATCACGGCCTGTACTGTTGCGCGAGACGTACAAAACTTCGACCTCCTTATCGAAGATATGGAGGCCGAACTTGGCGAAAGCTGGGGCGATCTGAACTTCTCGGACGCCAATGCCTATCTCAGCCAGCCCGACGCCAACGAGCTTGAGTTTATCGCCATCGCAGTCGATGAGCAGGACGAAAGCAAACTTGCTGATATCGGTGATCTGATCACGCGCACCAAGGATATGGGCATCCGCGTGATCTTGATCGCAGACGACCTTTCCCCCATCGCGCTGCACCAGCTTTTGCAACTCGGCGCGGATGATTTCGTCCCCTACCCTCTTCCTGAAGGCGCCCTGCACAGCGCGATCGAGCGGATCCGCGCAGAGCCCGCCAGCCCGGAAGTGGTCTATGAAGAAACCGACGGGCCAAAACTGCGCACCTCCAAGCCGGGCCAGCGCGAAGGCGTCATTCTTCCCGTGCATGGGCTGGCTGGTGGCGTTGGCAGCACGACCTTTGCCGTAAACCTCGCGTGGGAGCTTGCAACTGTTGACAAAAAGGCGACCCCCAAGGTCTGCCTGCTCGATCTCGACTTCCAGTTTGGGTCCGCCTCGACCTATCTTGATCTGCCGCGCCGCGACGCGGTCTACGAGATGCTGTCAGACCTTGAAAGCACCGATGACGAGGCTTTCAAGCAGACGCTCTTGCAGTTCAACGACAAACTTCACGTTCTGACCGCCCCATCCGATATTCTGCCCCTCGATCTGGTCAGCCCGCCGGATATTGAACGCCTGGTCACGCTGGCACAGCGCAATTTCGATTTCGTCGTGATCGATATGCCGACGGCGCTTGTGCAATGGACCGAAACCATACTCGGGATGTCACAGGTCTATTTCGGCATGGTGGAGCTGGATCTGCGGTCCGCGCAAAACGCTTTGCGATTGATCCGCGCGCTGAAATCCGAAGATCTGCCGCATGAAAAGATCCGCTATGCGCTGAACCGGGCCCCGAAATTCACCGATATGGCGGGCAAAAGCCGCGCCAAGCGGATGGCCGAAAGCCTGGATATCGACCTCAGCCTTCATCTTCCCGATGGCGGCAAAGCGATCCCGCAGACATGCGATCACGGCCTGCCCATCGCAGATACCGCCGCCAAAAACCCGCTGCGCCGAGAAATTTCAAAACTGGCGCAATCGCTGCTCGATCTCGAGCGCGCCGAAGAGACCGCATAGAGGCTGACCCATGTTTTCACGCTATAAAAAGTCCGACGGCAACCCGGCGCCTGCCGCCGCAACTCCTGCCGCAGCGCAAAAGCAGACCGAGGCAAAGGTCGCCCGCCCCACACCCAAGGCACCTGCTGACGCTGTTGCAGTGGATAAGGAGTTGAAAAGGCGCCAAAAGCTTGAAGAAATCCGTTCAGAGCTGCATCACCGCCTGCTGGACAATCTCAACCTGTCCGCCCTTGAAGACGCGCCCGAAAAAGAGCTGAAGGCGGAGATCGCCGCGATCTGTGCCGAAGGTCTCGAAGAGATGGCAATCGTCCTCAACAAGGAAGAACGCCAGACCCTTCACGCCGAGCTATATGACGAAGTCACGGGCCTCGGCCCGCTTGAGCCTCTGCTCAAGGATGAAACGATCAACGATATTCTGGTCAACGGCCCCAACCGGGTCTTTATCGAACGCTCGGGCAAGCTGGAGCTGACCTCCACCCGCTTTAAGGACGAAAAGCACCTGCTGCGGATTATCGATAAGATCGTCTCCGCCGTGGGCCGGCGCGTCGATGAATCGAACCCTTATGTTGACGCGCGCCTGAAAGACGGTTCGCGTTTCAACGCCATGGTGCCGCCAATTGCTGTGGACGGCTCTTTGGTGTCCATTCGTAAATTCAAGAAAGAAAAGCTTGGGATCGAGGATCTTGTGCGTTTTGGTGCCTTCTCCGAAGAGATGGCCGCCTACCTGCAAGCCGCCGTGGCCTGCCGGCTGAACGTTGTCGTATCTGGGGGGACCGGCTCGGGTAAGACAACCACGCTCAACGCGTTGTCCTCTTTCATCGACAATTCTGAGCGCATCCTGACCATCGAAGACACGGCTGAACTTCAACTTCAGCAGGTCCATGTCGGCCGGATGGAATCGCGCCCCGCCAATGTCGAAGGCAAAGGTGCTGTGTCACAACGGGACTGTCTGCGAAACGCCCTTCGGATGCGCCCGGACCGTATCATCGTGGGTGAGACGCGCGGCGAAGAGGTCATCGACATGCTGCAGGCCATGAACACGGGCCATGATGGCTCCATGACCACGATCCACGCGAACTCCGCCCGCGACGGCGTGTCCCGCCTTGAAAACATGATCGCCATGGCTGGGATCGAAATGCCGATCAAGGCCGTACGCGCGCAGATTTCATCTGCTGTGAACCTCATCGTACAAGCCTCGCGCCTGCAAGACGGCTCGCGCCGAATGGTCTCGATCACTGAAATCACCGGCATGGAAGGCGACGTAATTTCCATGCAGGAAGTGTTCCGCTACCAGCGGCTCGGCCTGCAGCCGGACGGCAAGATCCTTGGGCAATTCACCCCGCTGGGCGTGCGTTCACATTATTCAGAACGGTTCAAGCAATGGGGCTACGATCTTCCGGCCTCGATCTACGAACCTATCGCGGCGGAGTAAGCAAGCATGACCATTTCATTCGAGCCGCTCCTTTACGGCATCATCTTTGTCGCGGTGCTGTTGATGATCGAGGGGCTCTACCTCGTGGCCTTCGGCAAATCGATTAGCCTGAACAGCAAGGTGAACCGCCGTCTGGATATGATCCAGAAAGGCGGCAGCCGCGAAAAGGTGTTGGAACAGCTCCGCAAGGAGATGGACCAGCATATGAAATCGGGCGGTATTCCGCTTTATTCCATGCTGTCAGACAAGGCCCAGCGCGCCAATATCGCCTTCTCCCCCAAAGCTCTGATCGCCATTATGGTGGTCCTTTGCGTCGTGGTGTTTGTGATGTTGAGCCGCGTCACCGACGCGTCCGCCCCTGTGCGCGGCTTGATTTCCGTCGTGATGGGCGTGGGCGCGGTCTATGTTTGGGTCAACAACAAATGCAAAAAGCGCCTTGCGCTGCTTGAAGAACAGCTGCCCGACGCGATCGAGCTGATGGTGCGCTCATTGCGGGTGGGGCATCCGTTTTCTTCCGCGATCAACATTGTTGCCAAGGAAGTGGCCGACCCTCTTGGCACCGAGTTCGGCGTGATCGCCGATGAATCCGCCTATGGGCGCGACATCTCGGAGAGCCTGAAACATTTGGCCGAACGCATGGATATGCAGGATTTGCGATTCCTCGCCGTCGCCGTGACGATCCAGCAAACCTCGGGCGGCAACTTGGCTGAAATTCTGCATGGGCTCAGCCAGGTGATCCGTGCCCGCTTCAAGCTGTTCCGCCGCGTCAAAGCGATCACCGCCGAAGCCAAATGGTCGGGTGCCTTCCTGTCTGTATTCCCGCTCGTCGCGCTGGTCGGCATCAACGTGCTGGAGCCAAACTACTATGCGGACGTCAAGGATACGAAGTTCTTTATCCCGGCCTGCCTCGTTGTGGGTGTGTTTCTGACCATCAACATGATCTTCATGAAGATCATGGTGAACATCAAAGTGTAGGGGCACGTCACGATGCTTGACCAAATCAACACTCTTCTGATCGAGAATCTGGGGCCGCTTGGTCCGGTGATTGCGGTTGGCTTCCTCGGCGTCATTCTGGTTTGCATCACGCTGCCCATCATGCTGTCCAAAAAGCAGGACCCGATGGACCGGTTGAAAAACCAGGTGAAGCGGGGCAACGTGCAGGCCAGCAAAGATGGCGAGGCTGCGGCGCTACGACGCAAGCAAGGCACCGATAAGCTCGACAAATATGCTAAATTCCTCGAACCCGAGGACCAGCAACAGCTTGAAGGCATGAAGCTGAAGCTGCTGCAGGCAGGCTATAAAGGCAAATCTGCAGTCCGCACCTTTCACTTCATGCAGTTTGCCCTGGGCATGTTGTTCCTGACATTCGGGCTGATTTACGCGCTGTTTCTTGCAGGCGATGAGATTGAGACACGCAACCTCATCCTGTCGATCATTTTGCCGGGCTGCGTGGGCTACTATCTGCCAAAATACTGGATCGAACGCCGCCGGCAGGAACGTATGGGCGAGATCGAAGACGGCTTCCCCGACGCGCTCGACCTGATGCTGGTATGCGTCGAAGCCGGCCAATCGCTCGACCAAGCCATTATTCGCGTCTCCGAAGAAATTCGCGCAGGCTATCCGGCCCTGGCAGACGAGTTCGCCATTGTTGCCCACGAGATGAAAGCTGGCAAGGAACGGATCACAGTCCTCAAGGACATGTCCGAACGTGCGGGCGTTCCCGATGTGGCCAGCTTCGTGACGGTTATGATCCAATCGGCGAGCTTTGGCACGTCGATTGCCGAAGCCCTGCGGGTCTATGCCTCTGAAATGCGCGATAAACGGGTGATGCGCGCCGAAGAGAAGGCAAATGTCTTGCCCACCAAGCTCACCCTTGGCACGATGATGTTTACGGTGCCGCCCTTGATGATCATTCTGATTGGGCCATCTATTTACGATATCTATGTCAACCTCAATGGTGGTGGCTTGTAGCAGTTGAAACATGTGGTGGGGACCACGCTTGTCATAGCGACGCTCGCGGGATGCGAGCCCGCCCCCCCTGCTGACAGCACGGGGGCCAGTCCCTTTGCGCCGGTGGGGATCATCAAGGGCGAAGACGCGGTAGACGGGCTGATCGTGGGCCATAGGCTGATGGCCGCGAAGGAATATGAACTTGCGCTTAAGGCCTATCTGCGCGCTGCGGGTGAGACCGGTATCACCGTCGACGTGTTGTCGGCCATTGGATCGGCAAACCTGCATCTTGGCCGGATCGGACAAGCCGAAACTCTGCTGCGCCGTGCCGTGAAGGTGGATCAGACCTTCGTCCCGGCCTGGAACAACCTCGGCGTCGTCCTGATGGAAAAAGGCCAGGTCGGAGAGGCCGCCCGCGTTTTTCAAACCGCTTTCGCCCTTGATAGTGGCAATTCTGACGAAATCCGCGAAAATCTCCGCCGTGCGCTCGCAAATATCGAAAACCCGGCCTACACTAGCGAAAAGAACGAAGAAGCCTTCGACCTGGTACGGCGAGGCAGGGGCCGGTATCTGATCCTTTCAACCCGTTGACCCGCTGCACATGCCCCCTGGATCGAGGGACACAGGAGAGACTTGCAGAGGACGCCCCATGCGCCACACACGAGCAATCATATTGTGCATTTCCAGTGCACTGGCCTTATCCGCCTGCGGAAATCCCCAAGACGCGGAGGTGAGCCGGACCCTGAAAAGCGTCAATGTCATTGACGAAAGCAACCTCAACGACGTCATGCTGACCGCCGCTGATCCGAATGAGGCCGTCAGCTATTTCCAACGCACGCTTGCTGAAAACCCAGAGCGGATCGACCTGCAACGCGGGCTCGCCGCGTCGCTTGTACGGGCAAAACGCAGCACCGAAGGTGCAGTTTTGTGGAGCAAGGTCGTCAGTCACGAGCAGGCAAATTACGAAGACCAAATGAATTACGCCGATGCGCTGATCCGCACTGGCGAGTGGGACCGGGCCGAACAGGTCCTCGATCAGGTCCCCCCGACCATCGAAACCTTCCAACGCTACAAGCTTGAGGCCGTTATCGCCGACAGCAATGAGGAATGGGAAAAGGCCGATAGCTTCTACGAGACGGCAATCGGGCTGACCACCTCGCCGGGTAGCATTCTGAACAACTGGGGCTATTCGAAATTGACCCGTGGTGACTACCGCGCCGCAGAACGGCTGTTTGGGGAGGCGCTGACCTACGACTCGACGCTTTTCACCGCCAAAAACAACATGGTTCTCGCCCGCGCGGCGCAGAAAAACTACAGCCTGCCGTTGATCCAGGTCACCCAGGTTGAGCGCGCGCAACTGCTGCACACCATGGCGCTTGCGGCCATCAAGCAAGGCGACACGACAACCGGCAAAGACCTCCTGGCGCAGGCAATCGACACGCATCCTCGCCATTTCGACGCAGCGGTGCGCTCGCTCAAGAAGCTCGAAGGCTGAGCCCGACTCCATGGTGCTGAGCTCCACGGCAGCCCTTTGGTTCCTGCCCTTCGTTGTGCCGATCTGCCTATGGGTCGCATGGTCGGACCTGGCCACCATGAAAATTCCGAACAAGGCCGTTTTGGCCTTGATCGCGGTCTATCTGGTCGTCGGGCTGATCGCCCTGCCGTTTACCGTCTGGGCCTGGCAGCTGACCCATTTTGTGGCCATCCTGGGTGCTGGTTTCTTGCTGACTATCATCGGCGTGATGGGCGCAGGCGACGCCAAATTTGCAGCTGCGGCAGCGCCGTTCGTGATGCTGCCTGACAGTATCAATGTCATCGCAATCCTTGGGATCAGCACTGTCTTTGGCTTTGTTAGCCACCGTCTGGCCCGGGTCACCCCGCTGCGCAATCTTGTCCCGCACTGGGAGAGCTGGGAACGCGTGAAAGATTTCCCGATGGGCTATCCGCTGGCTTTGACCTTGGTGGTCTACCTTGCCTTGGCCGCGTCGGGCTACTGAGTGGCGCGCGAGATTTCGTAAATTGTGTAAAGCTCGGTCCGGCGCAGTTCGGTCAGAGTGACGTCTTCTTGCGCATCAATGCCTGAGGTCAGCGCCTTGAACACGCTCGGCGTGATTGGGCAGCTTGGCACCAGAACGTAACCCGCATTTTCAAACCCCGACAAGGCCCCGTAAGACCATGGCGCGCCGCCCTGCAAAGGAGCAAAGCCGCCAAACATCCAGATGCTGCCAAAAGTGTCGGTCGTAAAGATGCGCGCCTCATCACCGAGCCCGGCTGCGCGCAAATCGGACGCCACGTCGCGCATGATGCCAAGCAGTCCAAGCTCTTGCTTGCAGGAGGGGTAGGTGATCCCCTCAAAAACAATGTCGGGTTCTTTATCCGCGAACTCGTTCAGCGCGGCAAATTGCGGGTCCTCAAACGTCACGGTGCCACGCTCCTGCACTCGGTTGACCCGGTGAATGGGCGTGTGCACATCACTGAGGCCAGGCGCCTCGAACATCGCCACATATTGGGCCTCGCCCAACCATGCGTGCCGTAGCGGGCTCACCGCCATGTTGTAGAAGGACGGGGCAATCAGGATAGCTGCCGTAAGGGCCAGAACGCGGTGCGCGGTGGATGAGCCGAGCGTGAAGACCAGCGCCGCCAGTAGTGCCAACCACTTGGGATCATTCCCATAATTTTGATAGGTGATATAGATGAAGCCCGGCGCAAGCAGGAGCAGAACCAAACCGTCCTGCGGCCGGTCGCCCTTGCGCAGCACAAGAAAACTTGCCACCAGCACTAGATTGGCAACGATGAATGCGGGCGACATCAGCAAAGCCATCCAGGTCGCGCCCGCCCGTGGCCGTATCCCGGAGGAGCTCACCTGCAGCAAATCCGCGATGTAGGCCTGCCAAAATGCAATCCCGGCCAAGACCGTGGGGATTGCAACGCAGATCAAAACAGTGACCAACCCCAATCCGATCGTGCCCCACGCCCTGCGCAACACGAGCGCCGCGATCAAACCGGGCGTCAGGGCCACGGCAAAAGTCACTTTGCACAAGATCAGAAAGCCCATCGCCGCGCCCAGGATCACACCGTCTGGCCAACCGACTGAAGTGTCCCGCGCAGGCAACATCGCGATGGGAACGGCCAGGAAGGCAGCAGCCCAGGCCCAACGATTATAATGCATCGACAGCGAGACATCAGGCGCGGCCTCGCCATGCACAAGCGCCAAAACCATGACAAGACTAGCCGCACCGAATGCAAGGCTTACAGGCGGCGCAAAGCGCGTGCGGGCCACCCACCAAATCGCGGGCAAAAACACCAGCGCGACGATGATCTGCGACAGCAACATCGCCATGCCCAGGCCAAAGCCTGCCTGCATCAAGCCGGATATCGGCATAAATGCCGCAATGCCCAAAGGTGTGACGAAGTCGAGATGCGGCCACTCGCCTTGCGCCATTCGCAGGACAATCTCGCTCAAATGCAACATATCGCCTTCATGACGATTGATGTAGAGCCCGCCTTTCATGAGCGAGATTGCGCCAAGAAACACAATCAATCCAAAGAGATAGACAAACAGCTTTTGCCCGCTGATCTGCTCCATGTCTTGGCCCCCGTCCTTTTCTTAGTACTTCCGGCTGATGCACCGACATAGGCGCACAGAAGCACCTGTTTTTGGTCCTTGTAAGGTCATTGAAAGGCAACCGTGGTCAAAGAAAAGTCGAAATTGGCCTCTAAAGCGGTGCCTATGAATATGAACGCACCCATAGGGGTCATCCCCCCCGCCCCCCCGAAGTCGTTGCAGGACACCGGCCTGAGCACGGTGATGATGCGCGACATTCTGTTGAAAACCGTGTTCCGCAAGAATCTGGAACATGTGTCGGAAATGGCGGAAGCCATTTGCCTGTCCCTGCCATTGACGCAGAAACTGGTGGAAATCGCGCGTGAACAGCGATTGATCGAGGCGCAGGGTACGCTGCATGCCGGGTCCAGCTCGGAAATGGCGTTCCAGCTGTCTGACGCGGGCAAGGCACGCGCGCTCGACGCGCTCAGCCAGTCGGAATATTACGGCCCCCTGCCCGTTCCGCTCGATAAGTACAAAGAACAGGTGCAGAATCAATCGGTCAAGAACGTGCAGATCACGCGTGACCGGCTTGTCGCCAATATGGGCCACCTGATCCTGCCGGAACATCTTTTGGAACATCTGGGTCCCGCGGTCAGCTCTGGCCGGTCGGTCTTGCTTTACGGCCCTCCAGGCAACGGTAAATCCGCAATTTCCAACGGCATCCGTGACGCGTTGGGCGACGTCATCTACATCCCGCATTGCATCGAATATGCAGGCCAGGTGATCACGCTTTACGACCCAATCGTGCACTCGTTGATCGAGGAAGAGAAAAGCGAATCCTCCGCCCTGCGCCGCACGGACAACCGCTATGACAAGCGCTATCTGCTTTGCGAGCGGCCGACCGTTATGACCGGTGGTGAGTTGATGCTCGACATGCTTGATCTGAACTATAACCCCGTCTCGCGGACCTATCAGGCCTCTTTGCAGTTGAAATCAACCGGCGGCGTCTTCATCGTGGACGACCTTGGCCGCCAGGAAGAGCCGCCACAGTCGCTGATCAACCGCTGGATCGTTCCGATGGAAGCGGGCTACGACATTCTGGCGCTGCAATCGGGTGAGAAATTCGAAGTGCCGTTTGACACGCTCGTTGTGTTCTCGACCAACTTCCACCCCAACAAGCTGTTCGACAGCGCGGCCTTGCGGCGTATTTTCTACAAGATCAAGATCGATGGACCCACTCAGGAAGAATTCCTGAAAGTCTTCGCCATGGTGGCCAAGAAGAAAAAGATGCCGTTGGACGAAGAAACGCTCATCCACATGCTGAAGGTCAAATACCCGACCATCGAAAATATCTACGCCAACTATCACGGCAACTTCCTGATCGATCAGATGATCAGCGTTTGCGAATATGAAGGCATTCCAAATCAGATGACGCCCGACCTGTTGGACCGGGCCTGGGCCAATATGTATGTGAAGGACGAAGAGATCGTCCATTAGTGCAAAGAAATCCAACCGCCCCGGACGGCACCAAAGGGCGCTCCACTCGGGCGCCCTTTTTGCATCCAGCTTGATCATGCAAAAACTGCGACATGCCCCTGAATTCCAGGGCGCAGAATGCTATGTCTGTCGCTATGACGCATCTGCCCGCACGCATCACGGACTGGTTCACCTCCAAAGGATGGGAGGTGCATCCCCATCAGCACGCCATGCTGGCGGCCAGCGACGCGCCATCCAATTTGCTGATCGCCCCCACGGGCGGGGGCAAGACGATGGCGGGTTTCCTGCCAACCCTGGCAGATCTGATCGCGCGCCCCCGGGCCGGGCTGCACACGCTCTATGTCTCCCCCCTCAAGGCGCTTGCGGCTGACATTAAGCGGAACCTTCGCCGTCCCGTGGAGGAGATGGGCCTGGATATCCGCATCGAGGATCGTACCGGCGACACCAGCTATACCCAGAAACGCAAGCAGCGCGCGGACCCGCCCCATATCCTGCTGACCACGCCGGAAAGCCTTGCCCTGCTTTTGACCTATGAGGACGCGCCGCGCATGTTTGCGGGGCTCGAGCGCATCATAGTTGATGAAATTCACGCGCTCGCCGAAAGCAAGCGCGGCGATCAGCTGATGCTTGCCCTGTCGCGCCTGCAAAGCCTTGCGCCCCAGCTGCGCCGGGTCGGGCTGTCGGCCACGGTTGAGGATCCGCAAGGCATTGCTGATTTCCTAGCCTGCCACCCGGCCCCGACCCGTATCATCTCGGCCGATCCCGGCCCAGACCCCGACATCCAGATGCTCGAGACCGAAGAGGCTCCGCCCTGGTCTGGCGGCGGCGGCACCTATGCTATTCCCGCCGTGCTGGATCAGGTCCGCCGACACAACACCACGTTGATCTTTCACAACACACGGGCCCAGGCCGAGATTTTCTTTCACAACCTTTGGCTCGCCAATGAAGATCAGCTGCCCATAGGCATTCACCACGGAGCTCTCGCGAAAGAGCAGCGACTGCGCGTAGAACAGGCGATGGTCAATGGCAGCCTGAAAGCGATTGTGTGCACCGGCAGCCTGGATCTCGGCATCGATTGGGGCGATGTCGATCTGGTCATCCAGATCGGTGCACCAAAGAATGTCAAACGTCTGGTGCAACGCATCGGCCGCGCCAACCACCGCTACAACGCGCCGTCCAAGGCGCGTCTGGTCCCGGCCAACCGGTTCGAGATCGTTGAATGCAAGGCCGCGCTGGACGCGGTCAAAGCCTATGATCTTGATGGCGACCCGCGTGGCAACGGGCCACGCGATGTGCTGTGCCAGCACATTCTCAATACCGCCGCCGCAGGCCCTTTTGAGGCAGCCGTGCTCTTCGGCGAAGTGACAACCGCCGGACCCTATCGGGACCTGACGTCGGAGAAATTCGAAGCCTGCCTAGACTATTGCGCCACTGGCGGCTACGCGCTGCGCGCCTATGACCGCTATCAACGGCTGATCCAGAAAGACGGAAAATGGCAGCTGCGCGACCCCCGCGCCGCCGCTCAAATTCGCATGGATCTTGGCACGATCATTGACACTGAAACACTGAAAGTGCGGCTCAAGGCGCGCCGCGGCCCGGGCAGTGGCGGCACCCCTCTGGGTGAGATTGAGGAAGGCTTTGCCGCTACGCTTTCTCAAGGCGATACATTCCTGATCGGCGGGCAAATCGTGAGATATGAGGGGCTGAACGAGATGACCGTGCAGGTCACCCGCTCCCCCTCCGACAAGCCGCGCATCGCGACCTTCATGGGCACAAAATTCGCGACCTCGACGCAGCTCAGCGAACGTATCTTGCGCATCTTTCAGCAAGACAGCTGGCCCGACCTGCCTGCCCACACCGCGCAGTGGCTGGCGCTGCAACGGGAGCGCTCCAAACTGCCCGAACCCGGAAGGCTGCTGATCGAGAGCTTCCCCCGCGACGACCGCGCAAACACGGTGGTCTATGGCTTTGCCGGCCGCAACGCGATGCAGACGCTGGGGCTGCTGCTCACCCAGCGTATGGAAGAACAGGGGCTCGCCCCATTGGGCTTCGTTGCGACCGATTACGCCACCCTGATTTGGGGCCTTGATCCTCTGACCGATCCGGCGCCGCTTTTCGAGCTCGACAACCTCCGAGCGGGGCTTGAGACCTGGCTTGCGGGCAACGCAGTTATGAAACGGACCTTCCGCAATTCAGCGATCATAGGCGGGTTGATTGACCGCATGACCCGGGGCGCGCGCAAGTCGGGCCGCCAGGCGACATTCAGCTCGGATATCCTTTACGACACGTTGCGCAAATACGACCCCGATCACCTGATGCTCGAGGTCACGCGCGAAGAAGCAATGAAAGGCCTGGTCGATTTCGGTCGGATCGAAGACATGGCCCGTCGCACGCAAGGCCGGATCGACCTGATGCAGCTTGACCGGGTCACCCCGTTGGCAGCGCCTCTCTTTCTCGAAGCGGGCCGCGTCCCGGTCAAAGGCATGGCCGAAGAACGGCTTCTGGCGGATGAGGCCGCCCGGCTGTTTGAAGAGGCAGAGCTCCCCGACAAAATTGTTCAGCCCAAACGCTGGGCCGTGCCGTTTTAAGGCTTTTGCCTGCCCGTTCAGGCAGATAAGAACACAACATGAACTCTCATGCGTTTTCTTTTTGCGGGGCTGAGCTGCGGGCGCTGGGCTCGGGCGCGCTCCATTGGCCGGATGAGGCGTTGCTGGTGGTCTCCGACCTGCATTTCGGCAAGTCCGAACGCATTGCCCGGCGGTCACGCCAATTGCTGCCCCCTTATGAGACACTCGACACGCTGCGCCGTCTCGAAGACGCGATCACCGCGACCAATCCGAAAACAGTGATCTGTCTCGGCGACAGCTTCGATGATCTCGAGGTGGGCCGCAGCATGCCGGAGGATCAAGCGCTTTGGCTGACCCGGCTGATGGCCGGGCGCAACTGGATTTGGATTGAAGGCAACCACGATCCCGGTCCGCTCGAATTTGGCGGAACGCATCTGGCACAATACACGCACGGACCGCTGGTGTTTCGCCATATCGCGCAGGACGCGGCTGTGGCGGAGGTCTCTGGCCATTACCATCCCAAAGTCAGCCTGGTCTTGCGCGGCAGGATGGTGTCGCGCCCCAGCTTCCTTGTGAGCGATGGCCAATTGATCCTTCCCGCCTTCGGAACCTACACGGGCGGGCTGCGCAGCAATGACGCCGCGCTGCAGCAGATCATGGGTTCAAAGGCGCGCGCGATCCTGACGGGCAATACGCCGATCTGCGTGCCGATGCCTCTGTGATCCGCCGCGCCTAAGCCGTCAGCCCATCGGGCTCCTCAATCCCGTTCGACCGGCAGCAAGCCGTCAACGTGTTCGCCAGCAGGCACGCAATGGTCATGGGGCCCACACCGCCGGGCACCGGGGTAATGGCCCCCGCCACCTCGGCGCAGCTTGCGTAATCCACATCACCCACCAGCCGGGTCTTGCCTTCGCCTTTCTCCGGCGCGTCCAGACGGTTGATGCCCACGTCAATCACCGTGGCACCGGGCTTGATCCAATCGCCAGGCACCATTTCAGGGCGTCCAACGGCGGCCACGACGATATCGGCACGGCGCACCACATCGGCCAGGTCTTTCGTGCGCGAATGTGCGATGGTCACGGTGCAGCTATCGCCCAAGAGCAACTGCGCCATCGGCTTGCCCACAATATTCGAGCGCCCAATCACCACCGCATCCATGCCAGAGAGTGACCCGTGATGGTCGCGCAGCATCATCAGACAGCCCAAAGGGGTGCAGGGCACCATGGATTTTTGCCCAGTGCCCAAAAGCCCCACATTGGAAATGTGAAAGCCGTCCACATCCTTTTCCGGCGCGATTGAGTTGATAACGAGGTCTTCATCCAGATGCCCCGGCAGAGGCAGCTGCACGAGAATGCCGTGAATGTCAGGGTCCGCGTTGAGCCGATCAATGATCGCCAGCAAATCCGCCTCAGATGTATCAGCGTCAAGCCGGTGCTCGACCGAATGCATGCCAACCTCAACCGTCATCTTGCCCTTTGAACGGACATAGACCTGGCTTGCGGGGTCCTCGCCTACAAGCACCACGGCCAAGCCGGGGGTGATGCCGTGACTGTCTTTCAGCCGCGTCACATGTTCGGCCACCTGACCCCGCACCTTGGCCGCGAAGGCCTTCCCATCGATCACTGTTGCGGCCATCTCAGCCCCCTTCATTGCTATTGGATATCCCCGGCGGAGGCCGGGAGCCGCATCTGCGGCGACGCGGGCCGCGGGGCTCGATGCCCCAAGGCCCGCCCATGTTTTTCGCTAGAACAAGCCTTCGATCTGGCCGTCCGCGTTGAGATGGATTGCTTCCGCCGAAGGCACACGTGGCAAGCCCGGCATTGTCATGATCTCGCCGCAGACCACCACGACAAACCCAGCACCCGCAGACAGGCGCACTTCGCGCACTGGCACAGAATGGCCCACCGGCGCGCCGCGCAGGCTCGGATCGGTCGAGAAGGAATATTGCGTCTTCGCCATGCAGATCGGCAAATGGCCATAGCCCTGCTCTTCCCAGAGTTTCAGCTGGTCGCGGATTTTCTTGTCCGCCAGCACCTCATCGGCGCGGTAGATCGATTTGGCGATCCGCTCGATCTTCTCAAACAGCGGCAGGTCATCCTTATAGAGCGGCGCAAACTGGCTTTGGCCGCTTTCAGCGATCTCCGCAACGCGGGTTGCAAGCGCCTCGGATCCTTTGGAGCCGTGCTCCCAGTGCTGGCTCAGGATCGCCTCGGACCCTTGCGTGGCCACATAATCCTTGACCGCCTGCACTTCCGCATCCGTGTCGGTGACAAAGTGGTTGATGGCGACAACCACTGGGACGCCAAAGCTTTTGAGGTTGCCGATATGGCGGCCAAGATTGGCGCAGCCTTCTTCGACGGCGGCCACATTCTCGGCACCAAGGTCGGCCTTTGCGACCCCGCCATTCATCTTCATCGCCCGCACCGTCGCGACCAGCACCACGCAATCAGGCGAAAGCCCTGCCTTGCGGCATTTGATGTTCATAAACTTCTCTGCGCCCAGATCGGCACCGAAGCCTGCCTCGGTCACCACAAAATCCGCCAGTTTCAGCGCCGTCGTCGTCGCGATGACCGAATTGCACCCATGCGCGATATTCGCAAACGGACCGCCATGCACAAAGGCCGGGTTGTTCTCAAGCGTTTGCACCAGGTTGGGCTGCATCGCGTCTTTCAGCAGCACGGTCATCGCACCGTCCGCCTTGATGTCGCGGCAGAAAACGGGGGAGCGGTCGCGGCGATAGGCCACGATCATGTCACCGAGGCGCTTCTGCAAATCCTGCAAGTCGGTGGCGAGACAAAGGATTGCCATCACCTCAGAGGCCACGGTGATGTCAAACCCGCCCTCACGCGGGAAGCCGTTGGCCACGCCGCCCAGCGACAGGTTGATCTGACGCAGCGCCCGGTCATTCATATCGACAACGCGCTTCCACTGGACGCGGCGAATGTCGATCTCGCATTCATTGCCCCAGTAAATGTGGTTGTCGATCATCGCTGAAAGCAGCGAATGGGCCGAGGTGATCGCATGAAAATCGCCGGTGAAATGCAGGTTCATCTCTTCCATCGGTACAATCTGCGCATAGCCACCACCGGCAGCCCCGCCCTTCATGCCGAAATTTGGGCCCAGCGAGGCCTCGCGGATGCAAACAGCGGCTTTCTTGCCAATGCGGTTCAAGCCGTCGCCCAGACCAACGGTCGTCGTCGTTTTGCCCTCACCCGCAGGGGTCGGGTTGATCGCCGTGACGAGGATCAGTTTGCCATTCGCATTGCCCTTGACCGAATTGATGAAGGCCTGGCTGACTTTCGCTTTGTCATGGCCGTAGGGCAAAAGATGTTCGGACGGGATGTCCAGTTTTGCGCCAATCTCCTGGATCGGCTGCTTTTGCGCCTCGCGGGCAATTTCAATATCCGTCTTGTAAGCCATGTTTATCGTCCCTGTCAGCGCGCTGTGGCGGTTGAATTGCTTTCGCTATACAACCGCATACCGTTTGCGACGCCGGGTATTTCCGACATTTCTACTTTGGGAATCGTCGTCGGGGGAGTACGGGATTTCTGATAAGAAACCGGGTGGACGGCCTCACCGGCGTGCAAGCGCCTAGGCGCTTGGCCCCCATGGGCGTTGGTCGGGGATATGCAGCGTGATCTGCTGGCCGATCTCCAACATGCCCTCCCGTTCGACCCAAGCGGTGACACCCCGCCGCCCACGCGCCGCAGCCTTGAACGCTTTGCCGTAGCCAGGGGCGTCCTGCTCGATCACCGGGGCCGGTAGCACGCAAGGTCGGTTCTCCATATCGACGGTCAATGTCGCACCGCTCTCTGCCTGCAATCTCGACGAAGGCGGAATATGTGTGAAATCTGGAATGCCTTCGATCACCATACCCGCCCCGCACCATTCAGGGTTGAACCTGTCCACCCCCATATCGGCGGCAACCTCCGCCAATTCTTCTGCGGAGACGATGCAAAGCTGGCGTGTGTTGCGAATTTCAGTGCCCTTTGGATATTGCGTCGTGACCCGCGCGCAAGAGGGCCGGGTCAGCCCGCCATGATCTTCCCCTTCAATTCCGCTGAAGCGCGCCTGCAGCGTCTGCGCAGGTGTCGAACGCAACGCGGCGCTGCGATCCCCCACCCGTCCGAGCCAAGTAATTTTGCCAATGAAATCTGTTTTCTTCAAAGCCGGCATGCGCCCTCCAAAACAAAATACCCGTCTTGGATGGCAGGCATTTAGGCGGGGGTCCAGTCACAGTTTTGACGCGGAGGGCCATTTAGCAAAAAACCCCCGATCTCGTGATCGGGGGTTTGTTTTATTAGGCAGAAGGCTCGGGCTCCATGCCCGGATCGCCCTTCGGTGGCTTCTGCTTTTTGGTCTTTGGGATGACTGCAAGCGAGGCCTTGCCGCCCTGATCTGGCGCGTCCTTGTCATCGTCATCCTCGTGATCGATGGGCAGGCCATTGATCACTTTCGTGATCTCGTCGCCAGTCAAGGTTTCATATTCAAGCAGCCCTTGGGCGAGGCGTTCGAACTCTTCATTGTGATCGATCAGGATCTGACGTGCGGTCTGATAGCCTTCGTCGATGATGGCTTTGACCTCATCTTCGATCAGCTCCTTCGTCGCAGCCGAGACGGAGAACCCGCCAGCGCTGCCACCCTGATAGCCTTCGGCGGCTTCCTGATAGTCGATATTGCCGACCTTGTCGGACATGCCCCAACGCATCACCATAGACCGCGCCATTTGGCTGGCCTGCTGAATGTCGCCAACCGGCCCCGAAGACACAGACTCTTCGCCGTATTTCAGGATTTCCGCCGCTTTGCCCGCCATCGCCATCGCGATGCGCTGTTTGGCTTCATCCTTAAAGAGCTGTAGCCGGTCCATCTCGGGCAGGGATACAACCATGCCCAGGGCACCGCCACGCGGGATGATCGTGGCCTTGTAGACCGGATCGCATTTGTCGAGGTTGATGCCGACGATCGCGTGGCCAGCTTCGTGGTAGGCCGTCTTTTCCTTCTGGTCCTGGGTCATCACCATCGAGCGGCGCTCGACCCCCATCAGAACCTTGTCCTTCGCCATCTCGAAATCTTCCATCGTGACGACGCGACGGCCGATGCGGGCGGCCGATAGGGCCGCTTCGTTCACAAGGTTCGCAAGCTCAGCACCCGAGAAGCCCGGTGCGCCACGCGCGATAATGCGCAGATCAACGTCAGGCCCCAAAGGGGTCTTGCGCGCATGGACCCGCAGGATCTTTTCGCGGCCCTTGATATCCGGGTTCGGCACCTGCACCTGCCGGTCAAACCGGCCCGGACGCAGCAGCGCAGGGTCCAGAACGTCGGCACGGTTGGTTGCAGCCACGATGATGATCCCTTCATTGGCCTCGAAACCGTCCATTTCGACAAGCAGCTGGTTCAGGGTCTGCTCACGCTCGTCATTGCCGCCGCCATAGCCCGCGCCACGGGATCGACCCACCGCGTCAATCTCGTCGATGAACAGAATGCAGGGCGCGTTTTTCTTGGCCTGGTCGAACATGTCACGGACGCGGCTGGCACCAACGCCTACGAACATCTCAACAAAGTCAGAGCCAGAAATGGTGAAGAAGGGAACGCCAGCTTCGCCGGCAATCGCACGGGCGAGAAGTGTTTTACCCGTGCCCGGAGGCCCCACCAGCAGCGCACCTTTTGGGATTTTGCCACCTAGGCGAGAAAATTTCTGCGGGTTGCGGAGGAATTCAACGATCTCTTCCAGCTCTTCCTTGGCCTCATCGATGCCCGCCACGTCGTC
>CAYLVP010000017.1:0-24735 GCA_964387155.1 uncultured Rhodobacterales bacterium
TGCCGGTGTCTTTCCAGCAGGTCAGCATCAGCCCGGAGGTCTTGAAGGGCTGCGCAATATTGACCACTGGCAGGCCCTTTTCGCGCGCGGCCAGTGCGGAGGGCATCCAGTTCAGCATCACGTCAGCCCCCCCGCCTGCCAGCACCTGCGGCGGCGCGATGTCTGGCCCGCCGGGCAGGATCGTGACCTCAAGCCCTTCTTCGTCATAAAACCCTTTGTCGAGCGCCACGTAATAGCCTGCAAACTGCGCCTGCGTGACCCATTGCAGCTGCAAAGTGACCGAATTTGCATGTCCGTCGGCCGCGGCAAGCTGCGGTGTGCCACCAAGCGCCAAGGCGAGGGCTGCGGATGTAAGTAGCTTCTTCATAGTCGTCATTTCCCCAGTTTGGTTTCAGGTTCTTTGCGAGGGATGCCAGAAGGTCACCCCCTTCTCCAATGCGGCAATCACGCCGTAAAATGCGGTGCCCGCGAGGGCCGCCACAACGATCTCGGCCCAGACCATGTCGAGCGCGAGCTGTCCCACCGAAGTGGAAATACGAAACCCCATACCCAGCGTCGGCGAGCCGAAAAACTCGCCCACAATCGCGCCGACCAGCGCCAGGGTGGTGGATATTTTGAGCCCGTTGAAGATGAAGGGCATGGCGGCGGGCAGGCGCAGCTTGGTCAGCCCTTGCGCGTAGCTGGCGCCGTAGGTGCGCATCAGATCGCGCTGCATGGCGGTCGTCTCACCCAAGCCCGCCACCGTGTTGATGAGCATCGGGAAGAACACCATGACCACCACCACCGCCGCCTTGGACTGCCAGTCAAAGCCGAACCACATCACCAAGATGGGCGCAGTGCCCACAATCGGCAGCGCCGCCATGAAGTTGCCCACGGGCAAAAGCCCCGCTTTGAGAAACTGGAACCGGTCCACCAGGATCGCCACGGCCACCGCAGCGAGGCAGCCGATAAGATAGCCAGACAAGGCCCCTTTGATGAAGGTCTGCACGAAATCCGCCCAGAGCGTCGGCAGCTCGGCCAAGAAGGTCTGCGCAATGAGGCTGGGCGGCGGCAGGATGACCAGCGGGACCGCAAGGCCGCGCACCACCAGCTCCCAGATGATGAGGATCGTGGCCCCGAAGATCAGCGGAATGGCAAAACCGACCGCGCGTGTCTGGCTGAACGGGCCATGCGCCAATCGGGTGTTCAGCGCCCAAAGGGCGGCCCAGACGATCACAGCGGCGGTGAGGTGGATCATGCCAGCCCCATCCGTTTGAGCGCGCCGCGCTGCACCAGACCGATGGCCGCAACAAGGGTTGCGGCCAGGATCGCCGCCGCAAAAAGGGCGGACCAAATCTGGATCGTCTGCCCGTAATAGCTGCCTGTCAGCATGCGGTTGCCAAGCCCCCCACCCTGCACCGGCAATTCTCCGACAATGGCGCCCACCATTGCCGCTGCGATCGCGATCTTGAGCGAGGCAAACAGATACGGCATGGAGGCTGGCAGCCGCAGCTTCCAGAACCCTTGCGATGGGCTGGCGCTATAGGTTTTCAGAAGATCAAGCTGCGCCTGGTCAGGGCTGCGCAACCCCTTCACCATGCCGACCACAACGGGGAAGAAGCTCAGATAGGCGGAAATCACGGCCTTCGGAAACAAGCCCTGCAAGCCGATGGAATAGAGCACCACCACAATCATCGGCGCGAGCGCCACGATGGGTATCGTCTGGCTCACAATAGCCCAGGGCATGACGGATTTATCCATCACCCGGCTGTGCACGATCCCCACGGCCAGCACCACGCCCAGCCCCGCGCCAATGACAAAGCCCATCATTGTCGCCGACAGGGTGATCCAGCCATGATAAACGAGGCTGCGTTTGGAGGTGATCTTCTTGCCAACCGTCCCGTCCCAAAGCTCGGCCGCCACCTGGTGCGGGGCGGGCAAACGCGGACGGTCCTGCGCATATGTGGCGGGGATTGCGAAGCTGTTGCGCGCCAAAAGGCCCATATGTCCCATATCACGCCGCTCGGCTGCCGATGGCGGTTCAACCTGTGCGCCGCCACGTTCCAGTTGGGTCAGCGCCTCTTTGATATTCATCGGGGCCACCGCGACATACCACAAGGCCAAGAGTGCGGCCACGACGGTCAGGATCGGGCCCAGACTACGCATGGAGGCGCCTTATCTTCATCATTGTTCCAAAAATATCCCCGCCGGAGGCACCCCGAAGCCAGCCAACCCGCGCAGGGGCACGCCTGGGATTTGGATATTTATGGAACAGTGATGGTAAGAGTCTGTTCACCATATCCGGGCTAAGCTCTGCGCGCGGTACAGGCTGGGAAGCCGATGGCCGTGAACGGTGATGAGGCTTCGTGCCATATCCCAAGCGCCCCGGTCTGATTTCTCGCCGGGGCGCGTTAACCTTAACAGCCTGGTCAGACATCATCGCGGTGCCCCTCCCGCAATCCTGCGCGCACGCGGTGGGCAACATCGATAAATTCTGGGCTATCCCGAATATCAAGCGGACGCGCTTTGGGCAGCGGGCTGTCTATCACCTCATGGATGCGACCGGGGCGCGGGCTCATGACCACAATCTTGGTTGACAGAAAGACGGCCTCGGGGATCGAATGGGTGACGAAGCCAATGGTCTTCTGGGTCCTGGCCCAAAGCGCCAAAAGCTGCTCGTTAAGATGGTCGCGCACGATCTCGTCCAACGCGCCAAAGGGTTCGTCCATCAGCAAGATATCCGCGTCAAACCCAAGCGCGCGTGCGATGGAGGCGCGTTGCTGCATGCCGCCTGACAGCTGCCAGGGGTATTTGCCGCCGAAGCCTGTCAGCTCGACGAGCTCCAAGACCCGGTCGACACGCTCCGCCTGCTGTGCTTTCGAATAGCCCATAATCTCCAGCGGCAGCGCTATATTGCGGGCGATGGTCCGCCACGGGTAGAGCCCTGCAGCCTGAAAGACATAGCCATAGGCCCGGGCCTGGCGTGCCTCTTCGGGTGTCATCCCGTTGACGCTGAGCGCGCCGGCTGTGGGCATTTCAAGCCCCGCGACGCAGCGCAGGAAGGTGGTTTTGCCGCAGCCGGACGGGCCGATGAACGAGACGAAATCGCCCTTCGCGATGTCTAGCGACACCCCCTTGAGGGCATGGATTGGCCCGTCATTGGTCTGGAAGGTCAGATCAAGCTGATCTGCTTTGATAACAGTGTCTTGCATCTCAAAGGAAACTTACACGCCGGCCGGAATATTCATCGGGTCGCGCTTGATTTTTCTGGGCGTGTTCAGCGCCTTCCATTTGCTCAAAGCCTGGTTGGCCGAGGCAAATGGGGCGCGGCGGATGAACTTGCCGCGGCCCGGCTGGGGCTGGCTGTTCTGGCCATGGGCCCAGATCACCTCGCCACGCGACAGCGTGTAGCGCGGCGCGGCTTTCAGCTCCATCCCCTCAAAGACGTTATAGTCGATGATGGATTTCTGCGTTGCCACTTCTACCTTGCGGTGCAGCGACGGGTCCCAGACCACCAAATCAGCATCCCCGCCCACCGCGATACCGCCCTTCATGGGATAGATGTTGAGAATCTTGGCAATGTTTGTCGATGTCACGGCCACGAATTCTTCCGGCGTCAGCCGTCCGGTCTCGACGCCCTTGGTCCAAAGCATCGCCATACGTTCCTCGAGCCCACCTGTCCCGTTGGGGATCATCGCGAAATTGTCGACCCCCATGCGCTTCTGCTCATCGGTGAAAGCGGCGTGATCAGTCGCCACCACCTGAAGGGATCCCGCAGCCAGACCGGCCCAAAGCCCGTCCTGATGGTCTTTGGACCGAAAGGGCGGGCTCATCACCCGGCGCGCGGCATATTGCCAATCCTTGTCGAAATACTCGCTTTCATCCAGCGTCAAATGCTGGATCAGCGGCTCGCCATAGACGCGCATCCCCTTTTGGCGCGCGCGCCTGATCGCCTCATGTGCCTGCTCGCAGGAAACATGAACAATGTAGAGCGGCGTGCCAGCGGCATCGGCGATCATAATGGCGCGGTTGGCCGCCTCGCCTTCGACCTCGGGGGGGCGGGAATAGGCATGACCTTCGGGCCCCGTGATGCCTTGCCCAAAATACTTCTGCTGCAGCTCTTGAACAATGTCGCCATTTTCCGCGTGCACCAAGGGCAACGCGCCCAGTTCGGCGCAGCGCTGGAAGGAGGCGAACATCTCGTCATCCTCCACCATCAGCGCGCCTTTATAGGCCATGAAATGTTTGAACGTGTTGATGCCGCGCTCCTTAACGACGGCTTCCATCTCGTTGAAAACACGTTCGTTCCAGCCGGTGATCGCCATGTGGTAGGAGATATCGCAGCAAATCTGATCCTTCGACTTCGCGTCCCAGCTGTCGATGGCATTGAGAAGCGAGCCATCCTCGCCCGGCAGGCAGAAATCCACCAGCATCGTGGTGCCCCCGGCAGCGGCGGCAAATGTGCCACTTTCGAAGGTTTCCGCGGCGGTCGTGCCCATGAAGGGCATCTCAAGATGAGTATGCGGGTCGATGCCGCCCGGGATCACGTAAGCGCCATTCGCATCGATCACCTCATCGCCAGACAGGTTTTCGCCAATCTGCGCGACCTTCTCGCCTTCGATCAGCACATCGGCCTTCCATTGCCGGTCAGCGGTGACGATGGTGCCGCCCTTGATGACTTTGCTCATGGAAGATCTCCTTCGGACTGCATTACTTGCGTTTGTAGATGGTTGTCATCCGGTTGCTGCCCACCCGCGACTGGATCACCAGATCAATGGGCACGCCATTCTTGTCGAGCGAATAGGTCAATCGCTGCTCAGAGATGGCGCGCGCCACCGCGCCTGCGCTGATGGGCCGGGTGCGGGTCACCCAGACGCCTTTAGCCTCGGTGGTCGTGGATTCGAATCTCAGCGCGGTTTTGTCCTGCTCGAGCACGGACGTAAATTGGCATGTTCCCAGGGTGGCCAGACAATCGTGCGGCAGATGACGCCGACCATCCCCATTCACCACCGAGCGCGAAATACGGAACCGGTTGTCAGCCCTGTGCAGATAGGGGATCAACAGCATATTGCCGCGCACCCGCACCGGCAAATCATCGAGCTCCAGTTCCTGTTTCAGGACTTCAGCAACCTGTTCGAGCCCGCCGCGCCCGGGCAGCGAGTAGATGAAATCACCGACATAATCATAGGTCCCCGCTGACCTTTTGCGTGATGTGATCCGCAATTCGGTGGGCAACGGCACTTCGCTGTCGATCACCTCGAACCGGTAGGTCACGCCTGAGGGCGGGCGCAGCGCATCAAGGTTGACGTCTTGACCGATCCCGGGCCGGATGGACACCGGCGGGCCGGGGGGCGGTGCGCAGGCGCCAAGGGCTGCAAGGACGAACAGGGCGAGGAGAGCGCGGATCAGCAACATGTGAGGCTTTCATAAGAGGCAGCAGACGCAGGGCGCGACGCTTTGCCCCTATCAGCATAGACAAAGCGGGCAGCGGCACCACTGCCGGAATGCCGCATCATCCGACAATCTCCGCCGTTTCGACAACAGCGTGAAAGAGCACATTCGCGCCGGCGGCGGCCCATTCCGGGCTGATCTCCTCGGCTTCATTATGGCTGAGCCCGTCGACACAGGGGCACATCACCATGGCCGTAGGGGCCACACGGTTGATCCAGCAGGCATCGTGGCCCGCCCCTGAAATCAGATCGGTATGGCTGTAACCCAGCCTTTCGGCCGCATTGCGCACCGCGCCCACGCAGCCCGCGTCAAAGGCCACGGGATCAAAGCCGCCAACCTTCTCCATCTCAAGCTCCAGTTCCATTGCGTCGCAGATCTCTTGCGCGGCTTTGGCAAGGCGCTGTTCCATATCCTCGATCACCGCAAGCTCGGGGGAGCGGAAATCAACCGTGAAGACCACCTTGCCGGGAATCACGTTGCGCGAGTTTGGATAGACGTCGATATGGCCCGCCGCCCCCACCGCATGTGGGGCGTGGTTGAGCGCGATCTCGTCGACTTTTTGCAGGATATGGGCCATGCCAAGCCCTGCGTTTTTGCGCATCGGCATCGGCGTGGAGCCGGTATGCGCGTCCTTGCCAGTGATCGTAAACTGCATCCAGCTGAGGCCCTGCCCGTGGGTGACGACGCCGATATCTTTCTGCTCGGCCTCAAGGATCGGGCCCTGCTCGATATGTAGCTCGAAAAAGGCGTGCATCTTGCGCGCGCCCACCTCTTCATCGCCCTTCCAGCCGATCCGCTCCAACTCGGAGCCGAAGGTTTTGCCCTCGGCATCCGCGCGGGCGTAGGCCCAGTCTTGGTCGTGAATACCGGCGAACACGCCGGAGGACAGCATGGCTGGCGCATAACGTGTCCCTTCTTCATTGGTGAAATTCGTCACCACAATCGGGTGTTTGGTCTGAATGCCCAGATCGTTGAGCGAGCGGATAATCTCCAACCCGCCCAGCACGCCCAGCACCCCGTCATATTTGCCGCCCGTTGGCTGCGTATCAAGATGCGAGCCGACATAGACCGGAAGCGCGTCGGGGTCGGCCCCCTCGCGCCGGGCAAACATGTTGCCCATCTGGTCAAGACCCATCGTGCAGCCCGCCGCCTCGCACCAGCTTTGAAACAGCGCCCGCCCTTCGGCATCTTCGTCGGTCAGGGTCTGGCGGTTGTTGCCGCCCGCCACACCGGGGCCAATCTTCGCCATCTCCATCAGACTATCCCACAGCCGAGCGCCGTCGATCTTCAGATTTTCGCCCGGTGCTGCATTCGCTGCTGCCATCACATCCCCCAGTCAGATGGTGTCGGTTGCATGCGCGGCCAGAATTTGACCGGCTGGTAAAACATAGGCTAACAGAGCGGGGAGACGCGTCAAGAAAAACACATGGACCTCCGCCGCAAACTACGGCATGCGCCCAATCGTTAAGCAGACGGAAAACCCTATGAGCTCCAGACCCGCTGAGACCCGTATTCAGCAGCGCAACCGTGCCACGATCCGTGCCGCCGGG
This sequence comes from uncultured Rhodobacterales bacterium, assembly GCA_964387155.1. Classification (GTDB taxonomy): domain Bacteria; phylum Pseudomonadota; class Alphaproteobacteria; order Rhodobacterales; family Rhodobacteraceae; genus Litoreibacter. The sequence goes on from CAYLVP010000017.1 coordinate 6,981, forward strand.
CTGGAGGTGTTTTCGACCTATGGCTTTCGCGGCTCAACCCTTGATCAGATTGCGAAAGCTGCCGGGCTGTCCAAGCCCAATCTGTTGTATTACTTCCCCTCGAAAGAGGCGATCTACCGCGACCTGCTGGAAACCCTGCTGGAGACCTGGCTTGATCCGCTCAAAGAGATCGATGCCCAAGGAGACCCCGTCGAAGAGATCATGGCCTATGTCCGTCTGAAACTAAGGATGAGCCGCGATTTCCCGCGCGAAAGCCGCCTGTTTGCCAATGAAATCCTGCAAGGTGCGCCGCAGCTGGGCGAAGAGCTTGCCACCAACCTGCGCGCCACGGTGGATGCGAAGGTCAAGGTGATCAGGGACTGGGCCGCGCAAGGCAAGATCGCTGATGTGCACCCGCATCATTTGATCTTCTCGATCTGGTCGCTCACCCAGCATTACGCAGATTTCGAAGTTCAGGTCCAAGCAGTGCTGGGCGAAGAGGACCCGTTTGACGGCGCAGAGCCATATCTTCACCAGCTCTTTACCAAAATGCTGGCGCCCTGCTGAGGCAGGTCAGTTGCGTTGACATAAAAAATGCGCGGCCAAATGAATGGCCACGCATTGGGATTAGCTCGGTATCAGAAAGCCGACTTACGCTTCCTACCCGTCCTGGAGAAAACTAGTCCTCTGACCCGTCATCGTCATCACCGGACGAGCCGTGATCTGCGGCACCTTCCGCGTCGACACCGCTAGCGCCTTCACCAAATCCACGAGGGTTGCCGTCGCCGAAGCCCGCCACAGGGTTCCCGTCCTGGTCAACCGAAGCACCATCGCTGACACGCTGGTAGCCGATGATCGTGCCGTCTTTTGCGAACACAGCGATCACATCATCGGTCGCTGCCTCTTGCTGTGCACAGGCGCCCAACGCGCCAATCATTGCGCCCGCGATAACTAGGTTGGTGATTTTCATGATTTTTCCTTTCAGCTTTGGCCGTTTAACCCCACGCACCCCGTTGAGTTCCAGAGATCGTGAAGAAAATTGATTTGGGTGTGTTACTTGGGGTGGAGGACGACGCGGGTGCCGGTTTCGACCTCATTGTAAAGCGACGCAATGTGCTCGTTCACCATCCGTACGCAGCCATTAGAGGCCGCCTGTCCGATCGTCCAAGGATGGGGCGTGCCGTGGATCCGCAGAAGCGTATCGCCACCGTTGGCGTTGTACAGATAGAGCGCCCGTGCGCCCATTGGGTTGTCCGGCCCACCGGGGACGCCGCCCCGATACCGCTCATATTTCTCGGGGAAGCGACGGATCATGTTTCTAGTAGGCGTCCAGCTCGGCCACTCCGCCTTGCGACCCACATAAAATGTTCCGGGAAGATATTGGTCGTCGGTGCCAATGGCGACCACGTAGCGCATCGCCTCGTCTTCCGACAGGGTCCAAAACAGCTGCCGGCGATTGGGCAATACGTGGATCTCTTGGCCCGAAACATTGCCTCGAAAGCGGATGCGCTTCGGTGCGTGCTCCGGCGGGACGACCCAGCTGTCGGCGGTTGGCGGGGTTGACCCAATTGCAGCTGTCGATGTCAGCAGGGATGCCCCCGCGCCGGTAAGAACTGTCCTTCGCGTAATCATGCGGCCTCTTGAATTCGTGGAACGGACCTCGCCAATAATTCCGATGTAAACGTAGCAGGAAAACAGGCAGGTCCATTGAGCTTATGCGACGTGCGAAAGGCGGGCCAGACAGGCCCGCCCTCGCTTGAGATCAACCTTAGTCTTCGATTTCAGCAGCGCTGTCGCTGTACTGAGAAATCATGTCCTCGGTCTCGGCTTCTTGTGCAGCACTGACATTGCTGTCCGGTGCCAGAACCGCGGCTTTCTTGTCATCAAGCTGCTCGCGCAGCAGCAGTTTGGCCTCTTCAGTGCCGACGCTTTCAACGTCGGGCACGATGCGTTCGGCAGCGCTGTCTTCGCCTTGGGCGAAATGCTCGCGGGCGTCTTCCACCTCGGCAAAGGCCGGTGCGGACAGAGTTGCGATAACGGCGGCGGTTGCAAATGTCTTGGTCATTCATTCTCTCCTAGTGTTGAGATTTGATCTGCCGACACAACCGTCGCGCCACAGCTCGGTTCCTGATTTTTTTGTTGATTTTATTGGGAACTTTCGTGCGGCTTTGTCGTTGCCCCGCCCTTTTTGGCGCAAGCTTCCGTAGATTTTTCCACGACCAAACGTTAGAAGAAACAGCGTCAGTCCTTGCGCCATCCGACTAAAGTGAAAGCAAGCACCCGTCGCGCAATACTGGGCGGCCGTCGACCGGCATCAGCAATAAGAGCCTACTCCGCCGCAACGGCACCCGGGTTATTGGGATGGGTCGTCCAGTTGGCATAGTCTTCCTCGACAACCTTGCCGGTGCGCGCGTCCACCTCGCCCGGCCGTAGCTCGACCATGGTGATGCAGTTCTCGACCGGGCAGACATCGACACAAAGGTTGCAGGCCACACATTCCGCGTCGATCACGCTGAAGGTGCGGTCATCCGACATGGCAATCGCTTGATGCGAGGTGTCCTCGCAGGCCGCGTAACAGCGCCCACAGGAGATGCAGGCATCCTGATCAATCTTCGCCTTGGTGACGTAGTTGAGGTTGAGATACTGCCAATCGGTCACGTTCGGCACCGCCATACCGACGAAATCAGCCGTAGAGCTATGGCCCTTCTCATCCATCCAGTCAGACAGGCCCGAGATCATCTCTTTCACCACTTTGAACCCGTAGGTCATCACCGCGGTGCAGACCTGCACATTGCCGGCACCTAGCGCCATGAACTCCGCCGCGTCGCGCCAGGTGGTGACGCCTCCGATGCCACTGATCGGCAGGCCAGCAGTCTCGCTGTGCCGCGCGATTTCCGAGACCATGCTCAGCGCAATCGGCTTGACCGCCGGGCCGCAATAGCCGCCATGGCTGCCTTTGCCGTCAATCGTGGGCTCGGGGCACATCTGGTCCAGATCGACGCTCGTGATTGAGTTGATGGTGTTGATCAGCGACACCGCATCCGCACCGCCGCGCTTGGCAGCCTCCGCAGGTTTGCGCACGTCGGTGATATTGGGCGTGAGCTTCACAATCACCGGCATCCGGGTGTTCTGCTTGCACCAACGCGTCACCATTTCGATATATTCTGGCACTTGCCCCACCGCCGCGCCCATGCCGCGTTCGGACATCCCATGGGGGCAGCCGAAATTCAGCTCGATCCCGTCCGCGCCGGTCTCTTCCACCACCGGCAGGATCGCTTTCCACGCCTCTTCCTCGCAAGGCACCATGAGCGAGACGACCATGGCGCGATCAGGGTAGTCACGTTTGACCGCTTTGATCTCGCGCAGGTTGGTCTGCAGCGGACGGTCGGTTATCAGCTCGATATTGTTGAGCCCAAGGAGCCTGCGATCCGCGCCGTAAATTGCGCCATAGCGGGGGCCATTCACATTGACCACGGGCGGCCCTTCAGCCCCCAGCGTCTTCCACACGACCCCGCCCCATCCGGCCTCGAAAGCGCGGCGCACGTTGTATTCCTTGTCGGTGGGCGGCGCGGAGGCCAGCCAGAACGGGTTGGGGGATTTTATGCCTACGAAAGTGCTGGTCAAATCGGCCATGTCATGCGCCTCCCATCAATGTTGTGTGGATGTCTTCAGCGGCGTCACGGCCTTCGGCAACGGCGGTTACGGTCAGATCGTCGCCCCCTGTCGCGCAATCCCCGCCCGCCCAGACACCATCGATTGAGCTGCGCCCAGCACCCGTTACGGCGATTTTGCCACCGTCCAGCGCAAGCCCTTCGGGTGCCCCGTCAAGGGTCTGACCAATGGCTTTGAACACCTGATCGGCCTTGATCCGCAGGGTCTCTCCAGTGCCGGTCAAAGGGCCGCCCGCGCTGGTCGTATATTCAAATTCCACCTCAGTTGCGGCCCCGTTGCCATGGATGGCCACAGGCTGCGCGTTGAACATCAGCCGCACCCCGTGGGAGGCCGCGAGGTCCTGTTCGTAGCGAGAGGCACTCATCGCCTCCCGGCCGCGACGATAGGCGATGGTGACGTTTTGCCCGCCCAGCAGTTTGGACTGAACAGCCGCATCCACCGCGGTCATGCCGCCGCCGATCACCACAACGTCCCGACCAACGGGAAGCGCTGTCAAATCCTCAGCCTGCCGCAATTTGGCAATGAACGAGACAGCATCCAAGACGCCGTCTCGCTCTTCACCAGCGGCGCGCAGGGAGTTCACGCCGCCCAAACCCACACCAAGAAACACGGCGTCAAACTCTGCCTTGAGCGTGTCCAACGACAGCCCGGCCCCCAAGACCTTGCCCAGCTCAACCGTGATGCCGCCGATTTGCAGTAGCCAATTCACTTCGCGGGCGGCGAAATCATCGGTGGTCTTATAGGCCGCGATGCCAAACTCATTGAGCCCGCCCGCCTTGGGGCGCGCATCATAGAGCGTCACTGCGTGGCCCTTCATCGCCAGTCGGTGCGCGCAGGCAAGCCCCGCAGGCCCTGCGCCGACCACAGCGACGTGCTTGCCTGTCTCAGCCGCGCGGGTGAAGGGATGGATGCCCGCCTCCATCAGCGTGTCAGTGGCATGGCGTTGCAGCCGGCCAATCTCGACCGGCTTGCCCTCAGCAACCTCGCGCACGCAGACTTGCTCGCACAGGGTCTCGGTGGGGCAGACGCGGGCGCACATGCCGCCAAGGATGTTTTGCGAAAGGATGGTCTTGGCCGCCGCCTCCGGCGTACCGGTCTGAATTTGTCGGATAAACAGCGGGATATCGATATCGGTGGGGCACGCGGTCACGCAAGGCGCGTCATAGCAGAAGTAGCACCGATCCGCCGCGACCGTGGCCTCATGGCCCTGATAGGGCGGGTGCAGGTCGTCAAAATTCTGCGCGATCTCGTTGGCGGGCACACGGCCCGGCACGATCCCCGGCGTCATCTGGCTGTTGGACATCTATGCCCTCCCTAGCTGGAATTTCCGTCAGCTTGGCATAGAAATTTTTTTTATCAAATGGTAAATTTTAGGCAATAGGTGAAGGAGAGGCTCCCGGCCCTGACCGAAGACCAGTCCGGGAGCCCGGCACTTAAAGACTGTCGAGATAGGTGGCGCGCCGCAGGCTGTAGGCCGTGATGCCCGTGATCGTCAGCGTCAGAGACCACGCGATCAGATGGAAATGAGCCATCGGCACCAGCGTCATCAATCCGGCATGGAACAGATGCGCGGCCGCCATAGCCAGCCCTGCATTGACTGCATCCTCGCCAAATGTTGCGTGGCCTTTGGCCTTCAGCTTGACTTTGCGCTGCCAGATATAGGCCTCCGACAGAAACAGCGTCAGATTGACCAGCAGATAAATGGCCCCGATGACGCCGAAGACCATCGGCATCTGCATGTGGTTCATATCATGTGTCATGGTGGGTATCCCATGCCCGCCGGTGGCGCGGGCCATGCGTTTCAGGCAATGAGACGCAGGCGGCCACCCTGCCCGCTCGCGCAAGGCAGAGCCGTAAGCCGGGTTGGTAAGCGAGGCGCTAACCCGGCGCGCGCTGCGGCCGGGGATGATGCAACATGGTCTGCGTCAATCACGCCAGCTATCGGGGCCACGGTCGAGCCGCGTGACGTGGCCCGCCAGATCATCGGGAAAGTAGCGACGTATCAATGGATCATGGCCGGGGATGACCAACTTGGGCGAAGAGGCCAGCGCCTCCAGCCGCTCAAAGCCCCGCAGCATATCCTCCAGATCGACGACAATTGGGAACGGCGTGCGTTGCCAGAGATTACCGTAGAAATGCGCGGCGTCAGAGGCCAGAACGAGCCACCCCGCCTCGGTGCGGACCCGCACAGCTTGCAGCCCGCGCGAATGGCCACCGATACAATGCACCGTTACACCATCGGCCACCTGGCCCTCACCGTCATAAAAGATGCAGCGCCCGGAATAGACCCGCAGGACCGCTTCACAGACATGGGCGGCGGTGAAGGGCGCGCGCAGCGTGTCGTGGCACATGCAGGGGCCGGTGGCATAGGCCATCTCCGCTGCTTGCAGATGAATGGTGGCGTTCGGAAACAGATGCAGCCCGCCCGCATGGTCGAAATGCAGATGGGTGACAATCAGCTGCGTGACATCTGCGCCGGTCAGCCCGAAGGGTGCGAGCGCCGCGTCGGGTTCCATCAAGACGGGCCGCCCCCGCGCCTGAGCCTCGGCTGTGTCAAATCCGGTGTCGACCAGGATCACCTCCGGGCCACGCCGCAACAGCCAGATGTAGAAATCGATCGGGTCCGCGGCGTCGTGATTGTCGGTGAAGATGTAATTGTCCCCGCGCCGTCGCCCCGGCTGGTCGGCATATTTGATCGCGTGGACCTGCCAAGTGCTCATGGCCTGTTGCTCATCGCTCGACGGTGCTGAATGTGCGCAGCTCTTTATCCGCCACCAGCCCGTCAACCGCCACGCCGGTTGCTTTGAAATGCGGCATCTGCTGATGGGCCTCAAACGCGGCCTCATCGTCGTAAAGCTCGTAGAGGAAGACCTGACCCGGCCGCTCCGGGTCCGTGCAGACGTCGAATTGCCGGCAACCCGGCTCGTCCGCCACTGAGGCCCGCGCGTTTTTCAGGATCAGCGGCAGGAAGGCCTCCATCTGTCCGTCATGGATCGTGAAAGTGACTGTGACTGCGTACATAGGGGGCCTCCTGCTGGCATGGGTCTCGCCACCAAAGCCCAAGCCTTAGCCACGCGCAAGCATTAATGTATACATTACTGCATGCGCGCAGCTGTGCCTATTCGGCAGCCTCCGCATAGTCCGTCATCGGCGGGCAGCTGCAGGTCAGGTTGCGGTCACCCCAGACATTGTCCACCCGGTTGACCGGCGGCCAGTATTTGTCGACGCGGAACGCCCCGGGCGGAAAGCAGCCCGTTTCGCGGGAATAAGGCCTGTCCCAGTCGCGCACGAGGTCCTCCATCGTGTGAGGCGCGTTCTTCAGCGGGTTGTTTTCCGCATCCATCGCACCGCTTTCAATGGCGCGGATCTCGTCGCGGATGCCCAGCATGGCGTCAACAAAGCGGTCCAGCTCTGCCTTCGTCTCGCTCTCGGTGGGCTCGATCATCAGCGTGCCTGCCACGGGCCAGGACATGGTCGGCGCGTGGAAGCCGCAATCGCTGAGCCGCTTGGCAATGTCATCCACCGTGACGCCCGCGCTTTCGGCAAAGGGGCGGGTGTCAATGATACATTCATGCGCCACCCGGCCCGTCGGCCCTTTGTAAAGCACCTCAAACGCCCCTTCGAGCCGCTTGGCAAGGTAATTGGCGTTCAAAATCGCCACCCGCGTGGCTTGCGTCAAACCCTCGCCGCCCATCATCAGGCAATAGGCCCAAGAGATCGGCAAGAGCGAAGGGGAGCCGTAGGGCGCCGCACTGACCGCGCCCTCGCCATCCACTGGATCGCCCGGCAGATGCGCCACCAGATGCGCCTTGACCCCGATGGGCCCCATGCCCGGCCCGCCGCCGCCATGGGGGATGCAGAAGGTCTTGTGCAGGTTGAGGTGACTGACATCCCCCCCCAGATCGCCGGGACGGCTGAGCCCAACCATGGCGTTCATATTGGCCCCATCGATATAGACCTGCCCGCCATTGTCATGGGTGATCCGGCACACCTCGGTCACGGTTTCTTCAAAGACACCATGGGTCGAGGGGTAGGTGATCATGCAGCCGGCCAATGCGTCCTTATGCTCTTCCGCCTTGCTGCGGAAATCGTCCAGATCAATATCGCCCTTCTCGTCTGAGCGGACGGGCACGACGGTCCAGCCCACCATTTGGGCAGAGGCGGGGTTGGTGCCATGCGCGCTCATCGGGATGAGGCAGATGTTGCGATGCCCCTGCCCCTGCGCCCGGTGATAGGCCGCGATGGTCAAAAGCCCCGCATACTCGCCCTGCGCCCCCGAATTGGGCTGCATCGAGATGGCGTCATAGCCTGTCACGTCGCAGAGCTTTGCAGACAGTTCCTCGATCATCTCGGTGTAACCCGCCGCCTGATCCTTGGGGCAGAACGGGTGCAGCAGGGAAAACTCGTCCCACGTCACGGGCATCATCTCGGCGGCGGAGTTCAGTTTCATGGTGCAGGACCCCAGCGGGATCATCGCGCGGTCCAGCGCCAGATCACGGTCAGCCAAGCGGCGCATATAGCGCATCATCTCTGTCTCGGCCCGGTTCATGTGGAACACCGGATGCGTGAGATAGTCCGAGCGCCGGACCAGCTTGTCGGGCATGTGGTAATGCGGCGTGTAATCCTTGTCCGCCCGGGTGATGCCGAAGGCGCGCCAGACGGCCTCGATCGTGGCGGGGCGGGTGCGCTCATCGAGGGTGATGCCAACTTGCGTCTCGCCCACTTTGCGCAGGTTCAGCCCTTCATCCACGGCCGATTTCATCACCGCCGCCTGCAGCGGCCCGACATCCACGGTGATCGTGTCAAAGAAGCTGGCGGGGCGCACGTCGAAACCGGATTGCTTGAGCCCTTCTGCCAGCCGCGCGGTTTTTCGGTGAATGCGTTGCGCAATGGCCTTTAGGCCTTCCGGCCCATGAAACACCGCATAAAACCCGGCCATGACAGCCAGCAGAGCCTGCGCGGTGCACACGTTAGAGGTCGCCTTCTCGCGCCGGATATGCTGCTCGCGCGTTTGAAGGGACAGCCGGTAAGCTCGGTTGCCCAGCGCATCGATGGAGACACCTACGATCCGCCCGGGCATATTGCGCGCATAGCTGGACTTGGTGGCCATATAAGCCGCATGGGGCCCGCCATAACCCACCGGGACGCCGAAGCGCTGGGTGCTGCCCACGGCGATATCGGCCCCCATCGCGCCGGGCTCCTTCAGCAAGGTCAGCGACAGCGGATCCGCCGCGATGATGCCGATGGCCTTATGTTCGTGCAATGCGGCCATTTGCAGGGTGAAATCGCGCAAGGACCCATGGGTGCCGGGAAACTGGAAGATCGCGCCAAAAACCGCGCTCGGGTCCAGATCATCGGGGGAGCCCACGGTGATCTCGATCCCCAATGGCGCGGCCCGCGTCTTTATCACCGAGATGTTCTGCGGGTGGCAGTTTTCGTCAATGAAGAAGCCCTTGGCTTTTGATTTGGCCACGCGTTGCGCCATAGTCATGGCTTCCGCGCAGGCCGTCGCCTCATCAAGAAGCGAGGCATTGGCGATCTCCAGACCCGTCAGATCGGACACCATCGTCTGGAAGTTCAACAGCGCCTCCAGGCGGCCTTGGCTGATCTCGGGCTGGTAAGGGGTATAGGCCGTATACCAGGCAGGGTTCTCCAGAATGTTGCGCTGGATGGCGGGGGGCGTGACGGTGCCGTGATACCCCTGCCCGATCAGCGAGGTCAGCACCGTGTTTTTATCGGCCACCTTCTTCATGTGGTGCAGCAGCTCGCGTTCCGATTTGGGTTTGCCGAACTCAAGCGGTGCCTTCTGGCGTATGGCCGCGGGAATGGTCTCGTCAATCAGCGCCTCAAGATCGGCGGCGCCCACAACCTCCAGCATCTCGGACATCTCCGCCGGGCTCGGCCCGATGTGACGGCGGTTGGCAAAATCGTAAGGCAGGTAGTCGGTCGGTGTGAAAGCCACGGCGGAACCCCTTTATCCAATCAGCTTCTTATAGCCGGCCTCGTCCATATACTCGGCCATCGGGCTGAGGTCGGACGGCTTCATCTTGAAGAACCAGCCGCCTTCCATCGGGTCGTCATTGACCGCTGACGGCGTGTCGGCCAGCATCTCGTTCACCTCGACAATTTCGCCATCAAGCGGTGCCAGAATGTCGGAGGCCGCCTTGACGCTTTCGATCACCACGATCTCGTCATCCTTGCTGACGGTCGCGCCGACCTCGGGCAGTTCGACGAAGACAACGTCGCCCAATTGCGTCGCGGCATGTTCGGTGATGCCCACGACGATCACATCGCCCTCTTCCTTGAGCCATTCATGCTCTTCTGTGAACTTCATGCTATATCTCCTTGTTATATCTTGCTATCTTTTGAAATTGGCAGGGGTGAAGGGCAGCGCAGCCACGCTAACGGGCAGGCGCTTTCCGCGCAGTTCACCGAAAAGCTGCGTGCCTTCTGCCGCGTGATCTGCCGCGACATAACCCATGGCAACCGGATGGCCGACCGTTGGCCCGAACCCGCCCGAGGTGATCTTGCCAACCGGTTCTGATGCATCCTCAGAGGCGAAAAGTTGGACCCCTTCGCGCATCGGCGCGCGTCCTCCGGGCCGCAGCCCGACGCGCTTGCGCGGCGCGCCTGTGCCAAGCTGATCCAGGATGACCTGCGCACCGGGAAACCCGCCCGCCCGCGCCCCGCCCGCACGTCGCGCCTTCTGGATGGCCCAGCTCAGCCCTGCCTCCACCGGGGTCGTGCCCGCGCCAATGTCATGGCCATATAGGCAAAGCCCCGCCTCCAGCCGCAGGGAATCCCGCGCACCAAGGCCGATGGGCGCGACATCTGGATGGTCCAGCAGCTTGCGCGCAATCCGCTCTGCATTGGCGTGAGGCAAGGATATCTCATATCCGTCCTCGCCGGTATAGCCCGAGCGGGACACCCAGGCCTCCGCCTGGTCGATGCGCAGCGTCGCCACGTCCATGAAGCGCATGTCAGCCGCATCAGGCGCGAGGCTCGCTAATACCGCCTCAGCCGCAGGGCCCTGCAAGGCCATCAATGCGCGGTCGGTAACGGGCTCGACGGTGATCGTGGGCTCCAACGCCGCCTTCATCCGCGCGATGTCAGCCGATTTGCAGGCGGCATTGACCACAAGAAACAGATGATCGCCGCGATTGGCAAACATCAGATCGTCTTCGATCCCCCCGGCATCATTGGTGAAAAACCCGTAGCGCTGACGCCCCTCCCCGAGGTCCAGCACATCCATGGGCATCAGTGCTTCGAGCCCAAGAGCCGCCGCCGCGAAATCCGCGCCGCGCAGGATCACCTGCCCCATATGGCTCACGTCAAAGAGCCCCGCCTTGCCGCGCGTGTGCTGATGCTCCCCCATCACGCCGAGCGGATATTGTACCGGCATCTCATATCCGGCGAAGGTCACCATCTTCGCCCCAAGCTCTAGGTGCAGAGCATTGAGCGGGGTGGTTTTGGGGTCAGCCATGCAGGTCTCCGGCACCGTGGGGGCGCAAAGCAGGCTTCGCGCGGTTTGGTGCCCCCTCTGTCCTTTCGCCTGAGATCGTTATCCCTTCGGCGGGCGCGTCGCGCGCCTCTCTCCAGAGTCGTTTTGCCTCACATACGGTCCTTGGGGCCTGAGAGTTTCCGGGGCGGTTGCTCCTTCGGCACTGGTAATTCAGCCAGTTCTCCCGTCGTGATAGGCCGACGTTAGGTCAGTTTCCGATACGAAACAAGCGGGGATTTACGTGAGCCATCTCGCAACAATCGGCGCACCGAGAATGACAACGACGATCCGGGTCAGATGGTGCGTGACAACATAGGCGATATCCGCGCCTGCGACGATGGCAAGCACCGTCATTTCCCCCTGCCCGCCAGGCGAAAAGGCAAGCAGCGCTTCGGCTTGCGGGGCTAAGTTGAGAAAATATGCGACCTCCGCAAAGGCCAGGGCAACCATGCCGATCAAGAGGGTGTAGCCGATGGCTGCGACCACCACGCGGCGCAGCTCCGCCCAGGTGACGCCCACATATTTCACCCCGACGCTGAGTCCGATGAAGAACTGCGCGGCCAGAATCGCCTCTGCCGGAGGGCGGGAATGGATCAGCCCCGTGAGGCTCGCAAATGTGGCCAGTATCATCGGCCCGAGGATCGTTGCACCAAAGAGCCCGACCCGCTTCGCCCCCCACCAACCAAAGCCGGCAATGGCCACCATCAGCAGCAGTTCATGGGGCGGCAATTGCGCCGCCGGGGCGCCGATAGGCCGGTCGAGATCCATGCCAAGGATGGTGGTCAGCACAAATGGCAGGGCTGAGACCACCAGCAGCACCCGCGTTGCATGGATCAGCGACAGGTGGCGGACATTGCCCCCCGCCTCCTGCCCGAAGACCAGCATATCCTGCAGCCCGCCGGGCATTGCCCCATAATAGCTGGTGGCAGGGTCAAACTTGCACACCCGCCTGAAGAACGGGTAGCCCACCAGCCCGATGGCAAGAATGAACGGCGGCACCAGCGCGAGCGACAGCGCCATATCGGGCACCCGCCCCGCCACATCAGGTGTGATGGAAGCGCCCACCGCCACCCCAAGCACCGTGCGCATCGCATCGCCCATGACCGGCGGCCCCTTCAGCTTGGCCCCGGCAAGAGCGGCGACAAGGCAGGCAAAAAGCGGGCCCAGAAGCCAGGGCAAAGGCAGGTTGAGAAAGACAAACAGGGCCACGCCAAGCGCTGCGACACCAAGGGTCGCCGCAATCTTGGCAAGGCTCATCCCGCGCGGCCTTGCGCCAATGCAGCCGCAGCCTCGCGCGTGACAGCCTCAAGAGGTTGGTCAATATCGACCGCGGCCCCGATTTCGTCACGGCCTAATGGCTCAAGATCGGCGAACTGGCTGTCGAGCAGGCTGACCGGCATGAAATGCCCCGCTCGCGCGGACATGCGCCCTTCGATGACGCGGCGCGCGCCCATCAGATGGAGGAAGAAGACCGGGCCGCCAGCGGTTGCACGGATCCTGTCCCTGTAGATGCGTTTCAAGGCAGAACAGCCAATCATCAACGGGTGATCTGCGGCCCCCAGCCGTGCCCCGATCTGGTCCAGCCAAGGTGCGCGGTCGGCATCATTCAACGCGATCCCCGCCGACATTTTATCGATATTGGTTTGCGGATGCAGGTCATCCCCATCCTCATAGCCAGCGCCCAGCGCGTCAGACAAGGCCGCACCCACGGAAGACTTCCCGCAGCCCGCCACGCCCATGATGATCACCCGGTTTTGCATCACAAGGAAGCGGTGATGCCGCCATCCACATAAAGCGTGTGGCCGTTCACAAAGCTCGAGCCCGCCGAGGCCAGAAAGACACAGGCCCCCACAAGCTCTTCCACTTTGCCCCAGCGCCCTGCAGGGGTGCGTTTTTCCAGCCAGGTGGTGAATTCAGGATCCGCCACCAGTGCCGCATTGAGCGGCGTGTCAAAATAGCCCGGCGCAATCGCATTGCATTGCAACCCGTGGCGGGCCCAATCGGTGGCCATCCCTTTTGTCAGGTTCGCCACCGCGCCCTTTGTCGCCGTGTAGGGCGCGATGCCGGGGCGAGCGAGCGCGGATTGCACCGAGGCGATATTGATCACCTTGCCCTTGCCGCGCTTGATCATATGGCGCGCGACTGCCTGCCCCACATGGAAGACCGAGGCGATATTTGTCTGCAATAGCCGCTCGAACGCGTCCGCGGGAAAATTCTCCAACTCGGTGCGATGCTGCATTCCGGCATTGTTCACCAGGATGTCGATCTGGCCTGTCTCAGCCTCGAACCGGTCGACCGCAGCCCGCACCGCCTCGTGATCTGTCGCGTCAAAGGCCAGCATATCCGCGCCGCCCAGCTGCTTTGCTGCCGCTGCCAGCTTGGCCGTGTCGCGCCCATTCAGCACAACCTGCGCCCCTGCGGCCTTCAGGCCCGTGGCAAGCGCGAATCCGATGCCCTGCGAGGAACCGGTGATCAAGGCGCGCGATCCGGTGAGATCAAACATTGCGGTGGTGCTGGACATATATATCCCCTTCTGAGCCCGATAATTCGCTCGACAGATCGAGCTTTTTTCCCTTATGTTATCGATAACATATCAAGTCAAGCCGACAGGGTCGCCCTATGAGCCTCGCATCGAAATCCATCGTCATCCATGCCGCAAAGGACTTGCGGGTCGAGATGCAGGAAAGCACGAAACCCGGACCCGGGGAAGTGCTGATCAAGATGGCGGCGGGCGGCATTTGCGGCTCGGACCTGCATTATTACCACAATGGCGGCTTCGGCCCGATCAGCCTGAAAGAGCCCATGGTGCTGGGCCATGAGGTCGCGGGCCATATCGAAGAACTGGGCCCCGGTGTTGACGGAATAAAAATCGGTCAATTGGTCGCCGTCTCACCCTCCCGGCCATGTGGCGATTGCCGCTTTTGCAATATCGGCAGCCACAATCAATGCCTCAACATGCGGTTCTATGGCTCCGCCATGCCCTTCCCGCATATCCAGGGCGCTTTCCGGCAGAGGCTGGTTGCCGATGCGGCGCAATGCGCTCCGGCGGACGGGCTAAGCCCCGGCGAGGCCGCCATGGCAGAACCGCTGGCCGTCTGTTTGCATGCGACACGCCGCGCCGGGCCTATGCTGGGCAAATCGGTGCTGGTGACGGGCTGCGGGCCCATCGGCATCCTGTCGATCATTGCAGCCCGCCGGGCCGGTGCTGACTTTATCGTCGCGACAGATATTTCTGAATTTACCCTGTCCATGGCAAAAACCGTTGGCGCTGACATTGTCATCGATACCGGCCAGAACCCCGACGGGCTGGCCCATTATACAAGCGACAAGGGCACGTTTGACGTGCTCTATGAATGTTCCGGCGTAGGGGTCGCCCTTGCCGCCGCCATTCAGGCGATGCGACCGGGCGGCGTGATCGTGCAACTGGGTCTCGGCGGGGATATGTCCTTGCCGATGATGGCCATCACCTCGAAGGAGCTGGAGTTGCGCGGCTCCTTCCGGTTCCACGAAGAATTTTCCACCGGCGTCTCGCTGATGCAAAAAGGGCTGATCGACGTCAAACCGTTGATCACCCACAGCATTGGTATCGACGAGGCCGTCCAAGCCTTTGAAATTGCGGGCGACCGCAGCCAGGCGATCAAGGCCCAAATCACCTTCTAGTCGCGGTTCAGCGCGTAACCCGGCGGGCGAAGGCCTTGAACTCCGCGACCTCCTCGAGGCTGGGCTGGACACCTGTGAACGCATAGAGGTAGCCCCCAACCCGGGTCAGCCGCTCTTCGACGGTTTCCTCAAGCTCCAGCGCGTAATAGCCGATTTGTTGGTAATAAAGCACCCGCGCGCGGATATCGGCCTCCCCCTCCGTGTAGCCATGGCGCATAAACATCCGGGCAATCGCCGCGTGGCGCGCCTGATCGGAGCGGTCAACCACCCGTCTGACCGAGCCATCCCGCCGCGCCCATTCACGGATCGCGAAATCTAGCCGGTGGTTGAACCCATTGGGATCGACAACGCACTGGAAGAAGTTGTTCAACGCCCCGGTGATCGTGTCTGCGGGCAGCGCGCTATGCGCGAGCATGACGGCGGTATTGGTCCGCTCCCACTCTGCCAACAGGTGTTCCAACAGGTCTTTGCGGCTCTTGAAATACCAGTAGAAACTGGATCGCGAGACGCCGAGCCGCTCGCCAATCGTGAGCACTTTTACTTCCGACACGCCGTCAGAGATCAGCAGCTCCATCGCGACCGCAAGCCAATCTTCGCGTGTGACCTTGGTATTGCCGGGCAGGTCGTTTGCGTCGTCCATCAGCTTTCTGGCGGCGCGCCGCCCGCCTCGGTCCGTTTCGCGATGAACTCTTTCAACGCGCCAACGCGGGTGTGATCCGCAGGCGGCTGGACATGCGCGGCGACGATGTCCTTCCAGATCTGCGTGGCGCGGGTCGACGCGTCTTTTGCGCCCGCCTCCGTCCACGTCCCGAAATTGGCATAATCATGCACGATCGGTTCGTAAAACTCGGTGTTGTAGCGCGCCATCGTTTGGGGGGAGGCGAAGAAATGGCCCGACGGGTCAACATGGGAAAGCGCGTTGTCGAACCCGATCTCATCGGCGCCCGCCTTGCCGCCGGCGCAAAGCTCGGCGATCATGTTGAGCACTTCCACATCCGTCACGATTTTTTCGTAGGAAACGCTGAGCCCCCCTTCGAGCCACCCCGCGGCATGAATGACCACAGTGGCCCCCGCCATCAGGCAGCCCCAAAGGCCCATCTGGTTTTCATTCGCAGCCTGCACATCGTTGAGGGTCGATGCCGACCCAGCAGCAGAGCGCCAGGGCAGCCCGATCAGCCGCGCAAGCTGACCGGCGGCAAGCGAGGCTTGAAAATGGGTGGGCGTCCCGAACGCGGGCGCACCGGACTTCATGTCGACGTTGGAGGTAAATGTGCCGTAACAAATCGGCGCACCGGGTTTGACAAGCTGCGTCAATGTGATCGCGGCCAGCGCCTCGGCATGGCTGAGCGTGATCGCACCCGCCACGGTGATCGGGGCCATGGCACCCATCAGCGTAAAGGGTGTGACGATGGCCATTTGCCCGTGTTTGGCAAAATCGATCAGCCCTTGCGCCATGGGGATGTCCAGGGTGCGCGGGGAGTTGGTGTTGATGATCGTGTAGCAATGCGGGTTCGAAGCGAATGCCGCATCCGACAGCCCGCGAAAGTCGCGGATCATCTCGAAACAATCCATCGCCTGCGGCGTCCCGCGCGAAAAGACGAAGGGAAATTTGTCGCTATAGGTCAGCTGCACCTCGGTCGTAAAATAGTGGCGCAGATGGGTTTCCACATCCTGCGGCTCGACCGAGGGGGAGAGCATTTGCAGCACGTCGAAATGCTGGTTCAGCTGGGTGTATTCGATATAGTCGCGGGCCGCCCCGGGCCGCCTGCCGCGTTCCAGATCGGTCGCGTGCGGTGCACCTGCGCCGGGTTGGAACATCAGGCTGCCCAACTCCAGCGTTAAGTCGCGGTGCCGCGCGCCCGCGCGGGCGTGAATGGATTTCGGCGCGGTTGCCAAGGCGGCTTCGACCATCTCGCGCCCGATAAAGACCATATCGCGGTCTACCCGCGCGCCGCCTTTGCGAAAGATCTCTACCGCCTCCGGCAGCAAGACTTTCATGCCCAGCTCTTCCAGCGTGCGCAACGCCGTGGCGTGCATATTGGCGATCTCGTCTTTCGAGAACACCTCCATCGGCGGGAAGGGATTTTTCAGCTGGCGGTAGTTGACGTCGCGGGTGACGGGGGTGGCTTGCGCCTCCGCCCGGCCCCGCCGCCTTGACCTGGGCCCGCGCCGCTCTGTCATCCGCGCATCGCCCTGCCCTCAGGGTCGTATGGGGACGCCGCTATCACTTTGGCCTTGCGCGCGACGCCGACCACATGGACGGTCAGCTTTGTGCCCTCTTGCGCCTGTTCGGCATTGACCAGCGCCATGGCAAGCGATTTGTCCACCGTGTGCCCATAGCCGCCGGAGGTGACGAAGCCCACCTTCTCCTCCCCCGCCCAGATCGGTTCATAGCCCGACGCATCCGCGCCGTCGGCATCGATCTCAAGCGTGACTTGCCGCTGCGCCGGGCCGTTGCCGTCACGCTCCGCAATGGCGGCCTCCCGGCCAATGAAGCCCTCCCGCTCCCAATCAATCCAGCGATCCATGGCAGTCATGCCTGCCGTGTAGCCTTGGGTGAATTCCGCAGACCAAATACCGAAGCTCTTCTCCAACCGCAGTGACAGAAGTGCGTTGAAGCCGTATTCGTGAATGCCGTGCAACGCGCCAGCCTCCAGCAGCGCTTTGCGCAAGGTGATGTGGTCGCCCATGCGGCAGTTGATCTCGAACCCCAGCTCGCCTGCGACCGACATACGCGCAACGCGCGCGCGGATCATGCCAATGTCGAACGCCCCGCAGCCCATGAAGCCCAGATCGCCCACCGAGCCATCTGTCAGCGTCTCGATCACCGCGCGGGATTTCGGACCGGCAAGCGAAAAGCCCGCCATTTCCTCCCCCAGATCGCGGACCGTGACGCCATCCATCATGTGGTCGTTGAACCAGCGCATATGCCATGCGCGCAGG
>CAYLVP010000017.1:24835-50537 GCA_964387155.1 uncultured Rhodobacterales bacterium
CGTGACGCCATCCATCATGTGGTCGTTGAACCAGCGCATATGCCATGCGCGCAGGTAATAACTGCCCATGATCCAATAGGAACCATCGCCCCAGTTGAAGAGCGTCAGATCGCCTTTCAGCCGCGCGTCATGTCCCAGCATGACTGCAAGGCGCGCCCGGCCCGGCTTGGGCAGTTTGGTGGAGAAGATTTTGGCAAGCCACGCCTCCGCCCCTGCGCCCGTCACCTCGAAACGCGAAAACCCGGCGATATCGAGCAGACCAACGCCGGAGCGTACCTTGCGGCATTCCTCCGCCACGATCTCATGTGCGTTGGAACGCTTGAGCGTTGGTATCTCCTCAAACCCCTCGGGGGCGAAATAAAGCGGCACTTCGAGATCATAGCTCTGCCCCCACCGCGCACCCGCCGCACTCATGTCGCCATAGGCGGGCGCGGTTTTCAACGGGCGACCTGCAGGCAGCTGCTCATTCGGGTAGGTCATCACGAAGCGGCGGGAATAGAACTGGCCCGTCGTTTCTTTGATATATTGCTTGTTCTCCGCAAAGACGCCGTAGCGGGCGACATCCATGCCGTAGACATCGGCCTCCGGCTCGCCATGGATCATCCACTCAGCCAAAGACTTGCCAACGCCGCCCCCTTGCAGGAAGCCCGCCATCACGGCGCAGGCCGACCAGTAGCCGCGTTTGCCCGGCACGGGGCCTACCAGCGGATTGCCATCGGGGGAGAATGTGAACGCGCCGTTCACCCAAGTCTTCACTCCCACATCCTGCAAGGCCGGGTAGCGTTCAAAGCCCAGGATCAGCTCTTTCTCGATCCGGTCGGGGTCTTCTTGCTGCAGCTCGAACCCGTATTCCCAAGGCGCGCCGTCCATCATCCAGTGCTGGTGGTCGACTTCATAGATGCCCAGCAGCACGCCCTTCTGATCCTGCCGCAGATAGGTGAACCCTTCCAGATCGACCGTCATCGGCACTTCGAAATCCAGCTCTTCAAGCGCGGGGATCGTGTCGGAAATCAGGTAGTGGTGGTTGAGCGGCGAGACCGGCAGCTCGATCCCGGCCATACGGCCCACCTGCTTGGCCCAGAGCCCACCCGCATTGACCACATGCTCGCAAGAGATCGTGCCTTTTTCGGTCACAACTTCCCACCCCTGCAGGGTCTGGTTCAGCTCCAACACGCGTGTGTGCTCGATCACCTCCGCCCCGCGTTTCTTGGCGGCACCCGCATAGGCATGGACGGTTCCGGTCGTGTCGATATAGCCTTCGCGGTCGGCCCACATGCCGCCCAACAGGCCGTCACCCGACATGATCGGGTTCAGCGCGCAAGCCTCCTCGACGCTGACAAGGCGGCAGTCTTCGATGCCGATGGATTGGAAAGTCCGATAGGCTGATTGCAGCCATTCCCACCGATCCGGCGTGCCTGCCATGGTGAGGCCACCGGTCATATGCAGGCCGATATTCTGGCCGCTTTCTTCCTCGATCTGTGACAGCAGGTCGATTGTGTAGGCCTGCAATTGCGCAATATTGGGGTCCGCATTCAGCGCATGAATGCCCCCTGCCGCGTGCCAGCTGGAGCCAGCCGTCAGGACCGAGCGTTCGACAAGGGCCACGTCACTCCAGCCCATTTTGGCGAGATGATACAGCACCGAGGTCCCCACAACCCCGCCCCCAATAACAACAACACGATAATGCGACTTCATGACGACCCCTCCCCGGCCCAGAATTTCCGAAGCTGATATGAGGTGACGCTAGAACCGGCTGGACGGTCTGTCTAGACATGAATGTCCAGACTTTGAAAATCGGAAAAACAGGCCCTTTTGGAGATGGGGTAAAATGACATGACAGGCCGGAAAGATTGACCTAGGGTGAGCGCCAAGAATTGCGAGGAGGGGTCGAGGTGGCTTGGCAAGGCGCGCCAGTGACTGTCCATGTTTTGGGTGCCGTGCGGCTGACTGATCGCTACGGACAAGACTGGACTCCACCCGGAACACGCCCTCAGGCCATCATTGCGGCACTGGTCACCGCCGGCAATTACTCTCGGTCACGGGCATGGCTGCAGGACCTTTTGTGGCCCACCCGCACCTCTGCCCAAGGATCTGTCAGCCTGCGGCAGGCGCTGAGTGTCATCCGCAAGGCGCTGCCCGACCCTGACCTTCTGGTCACGAAAGGCGGGCTCGTCAGCCTTGATCCCAAGCGCGTCCGCTGCGACCCCGAGGCCGAGGCGCTCGCGATGCGCAAGGCGGGGCATCCGGTGGCAGAATTTGCCGAAGGGCTGGACGTGCCCAATGCCGAGTTCGAAGACTGGATCCGCGACGAACGCCAGCATCAGCAAGACCGGTTCGACGCGCTCGAAGACCCCGAGGAAGAGATCGACGCGCCCTATATGGTCAACTTGCCCGAGCTGCCGGAAGACCGCGACGCGCGCGACTACACCACCTATTTCATGGACATGTTCATGGCCGGTCTGCGCGACATCACCCGCATGGCGCAATGCGACATCGCGGGCCAGGCCGATCTGCATGTCCAGGCCGAGGCGCTGGGCCAGGGCGAGATGAAGCGGATGCGCAGCCAGTTGTTCGGCAAGGAAAAGCAGGGCGCCTACCCGCAATGGTCTGCTTTTGAGGACATGTCAAAAGACGCAGGCGTCAGCTGCAGCGCCCTGATGCGACTGGCGCATCGCTGCCACGAGGCCGCGATTGATACGCTGCTTATTGACGACAAGATGGGCGACCAACCCTCTGGCCGGGCTCTTGCGTTGCGCGCCGCAAGTCGGCTGTTGGACATCAGCGAGGGCGTGTCCGAGGAGGTCGACAACGATTTGCGCTCAGCCTATGACCGCGACCCGCGCGGGGTGTATCTGGGCCTGCGTGCCTTCCTGCGCACCAATGACATCATCGAAAGGCGGTCGCGCGATTCCGCCGCAGTGGCCGAAGAGGCCCGTGAGCTGCTGACCGCTGGCCTGTCCGCCGAGCCACAAAATGCCATGCTGAACACCGCGGCCTCGCACCTGTTCCTGTTGCTGGACAGTGACGTGCATAGCGCCGAGCATTTTGCGCGGCGTGCAACCGAGGCCAATCCCGGAAACCCCTTGGCCTGGTTTGCCCTTGCAAATGCGCTGGTCCGTGCGGAGCGGCCAAGAGAAGCGCTCGACGCATCACTCAGAGCCCTTTCGATCGGGCGGGTGTCGCGCTTTTCCTACTGGTGGGAGATCAGCACGGCGCTGGTCTACACCATCAACAACAAGCCGGAAGAGGCGCGCAGCCACGCGATGACGGCGCATATGCAGCACCCCACTTTCAGGCCGCCGTTGCGGTATCTGACGGCGCTCAATTTCCACCTCGGAGACGTGGACGCCGCCGGGCGTTATTTTGACAAGCTGGCCGCACTTGAACCGGACCTGGAACTCGAAATGTTTGGAGATGAAAGCTATCCCACCGCGACCTTGCAGCAGGCCGACTTCCTGAGGATTGCCAAGATCAGGTCCTTGTAGAGCCTATTCACGGATTTATCACGGCTGGCCGCCAGCGTTAACCAAGTTGAGAATCGTTTGTCTAACAAGGGGAAGTTTTTATGCCAATCAGCGGCGTATCAGGAGTTTCGGGTGTTTCCGGTGTATCGGGAGTGTCCGGCGTATCAGGTGTTTCAGGGGTTTCGGGTGTGTCCGGCGTATCAGGAGTGTCGGGGGTTTCAGGCGTATCGGGGGTCTCTGGGGTTTCGGGCGCGTTTGGACTTGCACATGCTGGCATAGGTCATTCACCCACGCTGATGCGAGCCTTGAACCGTCAACGGGACGCGTTAGGCCATCCCGCGCCGGTCCACCCACTTGCAATTTCACTTCCCGAACTAGACCCGCCCGCAATCAGCTATCTCGACGGGTTCCCCAAGAGCAAGGTGATGGATTGGGAGCTGGGCGCGGATGCTGACGTCATAACCAACAAGGCCGCTATATTCCGCAGCCGGGATGGCGGTCAGTTCGCCAAGTTGACGCGACCAACCGAGGCCCAATTCGCAGCGCAGCTGGATTTGATCAGCGTGGCAGGCGACCAGCGCGCGGATCGATATGACGAGATCGAGGTGCAACTGCTCGACCAGCTGTCCTTTTTTGGCTCGACCGCCTTCATTCACCCTTCGCGCACGCCATTGACGGTAGAATTCCTTGACGCCGCCTTGCGGCTTTGCGTCATGGTAGAATTCCGCATCAAACATGCGTTTTCCTGCCCCAGGCCAGTGATCTATTCGCCTGACATCCAACCCATCATCCAGACACCGACCCATGGCTGCTTGCCATCCGGCCATGCCACTGAGGCCTTCATGACTGCGACGCTGCTGCGCGAAATGTTTGGCGCGGTTTTCCCCGGCGCAGTCAAGGCCAGCAACGATGCAGACCCGTTCTGCAAGACGGTGGACGATATCGCGGCGCGCATCGCGATCAACCGCACCGTCGCGGGCGTGCATTTCCCGATGGACAGCGCTGCCGGTTCCGTCCTGGGCCGCCGGATCGCACAATATATCGTCGCCCGCGTTGGGCTGGTGCCACAGACCAAGACCCTGGATGAGTTCAAACCCGCGGATTGGTTGAAGGACTTCGACATCGAGTTGGAACGCGAAAACCGCGCCGGTGCATCCGCCCCGAGTTTGCGCGTACCTCCCTCAATAATCCTGGCACAATGCTGGAATGACTGCGTTCACGAACTGCATGCAGCCTTCCCCGGTCTGCCGGAACTCCCAGCTCAGCCTGAGGCGTAAGCCATGGACCTTGCATGGAGGATTTGCAAAGAGAGCCATAATGGCACGCCCATAAGCCACTGGTGGCAGACGCTTTTTGTTGGCGAGGATGACCCGGATAATGACCGGATCCGCTTCCTGCAAATGCTCTCTGCCACCGAAGACGCGCCGGGACGCAACGCCCGTGCGCTGAATGTGCTGGGCCGTGCGCGCATATCGCGCATATCTCGTGTGGCGGGTGGCGCTGATCCGTTTGAAACGGAGCTGAAGGAGATCTACGGCGACGCCCTGCGCGTGCCCATTGCCGAGATGGACATGCTGACTGACCCGGGTGGCAGCCCTTCTTTCGACGTGGATGACACCAAAATGGAGGTACCCCCCGAAGGCACTGTCATGGTGGGCGTCATCGACGACGCAATCGGCTTTGCCAACCGCCGCTTCCGGCTTGCAGAGGATAAGTCGCGCTTCTTTTACCATTGGCAACAAGGCCAAAGCGTGCCCGTGAAGGGCAAGGCCGCCGTGCCCTTCGGCAAGGAGTACCTGCAGCAAGACCTCGACGCGGCTTTGGCCACCCGCAAGCAAGAGCGCGCGATCTACCGCGACCTCGGCCTTGTGGGTGGGGACCGGCGGACATTGCTGAAATACGCCTCACACGGCAATTCGGTCATGGATGCCGCCGCGGGGGCGCCGATTGGCGCAGACCTTGACGGCAAACCCGCCGAAGAAGTGCGGCTGTTTGGGGTCAATCTCCCGATAGACGTCATTGCCGATGGCACTGGGACCTATCTGGAGTTTTTCGCCGTCCTTGGGTTGATGCGGATCATGGACCACATCGAGGCACTGGAGAAGAAGGCGAGTGACGCCGCAGGCAAGACGATCTCTTACCCGGTGGTGATCAATTTCAGCTTCGGGCTCACCTCGGGTGCACCCAACACCAACAGCTTGCTGGCCCGTCAGGTCGATGCGATTGCCGATGGGCGCAAAGCGGCTGGCAAGGCGCCGATGCATTTCATCGTTCCCGCAGGCAACCAACGCGAAGCCCGCACATTGGGCAAAATCAAAGGGCTCAAGGCAGGCTCGGAAGAGGCGTTTTTGTTGCGTGTGCCGATCCATTCGGCCACCTCCACCATGTTTGAGATCAGTTGCGACAGCGGCTTTGACGACCTGCAGGCTGATCTGATTGCGCCCTTCCACGCAGCCTCGCCCCAAGCGGGCATAGACCTCAGCCCGGGGCAATTCTGCGTGCTCAGCGACCCGGGCGACCCGGACCCGGTCATGGCGGCGGTCTATAGGACAAAGGGCAAATTGATCTGCATGATTGCCCCGACCCGCCCCCGCGAAGACGCGCATTTTGTGGTGGCCCAGCCGGGCCACTGGCAGGTGAGGCTGCGCGCGAAAGGCGACGTGACGGGGATCCGGGTGCAGATCGCGCGCGGCGATGCGCCGGGTGCGCAATTCTACCGGGGCTACCAGTCCCGTCTGGTGGACCGGAGTTTTGCCAACCCAAGCGATCCAGCAACGCTTTCCCCCTTCATCCAAGAGGAAGGAACGTTGAACACGCTGGCCGGGGCCCGCAATGCCACTATCGTCAAAGCCCAGCGCGGCTTGCGCGCGGGGCGCGGCAGCAAGCTTGCGAAATACAGCGGCCTGCCCGACCCTGCACGTCCCGTGCCCGGGACATTCACGCAGGAAATCGCAGAGGAACTGCCGTCGCTTGATGGCCGGCGGACAACGGGCATGCGCTCTGGCTCGATCGTGCGGCTTGGTGGAACCAGTATTGCCGCAGGCTTGGCGGCGCGACGCGTGGCTTTGGGCCAACCGCTGAACCCAGCAGATGTGCCGACCCTAACGGACCCCGTCGGCTGAAACCTGTTCCCGCCCCTTCAGCGCGGAGCCAATCGCGCGGGAAAAGGCCACCGTGTCGAACGGTTTGGAAATAAAGCACACATCGGAGGCCATGTGATCGATATCATTGACCTGGCCTTCGGAATATCCTGACATGAACAGGACCTTGGCCTCCGGCTGGTGCTTGTGCAATTGGCGCGCAAAATCGACCCCGCTTTTGCCCCCTGGCAGAACAATGTCAACGAGGTAGAGATCAGTGTCAGGGTGCTGCGCTGCCCAGTTTAACGCCTCTTCGGCATCGCTGGATGTTGTGACCTTATAGCCCAACGCGCTGACCATCCGAGAGACGGTCTGCTGCACTTGCGCATTGTCCTCGAGCACATGGACCAGCTCGCTATTGCCCTGGGACGGCGCGTCGGGCCTGCGCACCAGATCAGCTTCCGCCCGGATATCAGAGCGGGGCAGGTAGAAAGTGACCTGCGTGCCCTGATCCGGCGCGCTGGTGATCCGCGCATCGCCATGCGACTGGCGGGAGAATCCCAACACCATCGACAGCCCCAACCCGCTGCCCTGCCCCACGCCTTTGGTGGTGAAGAACGGCTCAAATGCTTTGCGCAGCTCGTCCTGAGACATGCCAAACCCTGTGTCGCTGACAGCAATCTCAACATATTGCGCGCGGCTCAGCTCCATATTGGCGACGTCTGGTATCGCGTCATGCTCCCGATTGGTGCAGGTGATTTTCAGCTTGCCGCCCGCTGGCATCGCATCACGCGCATTGAAGGCGAGATTGAGGATCGCCGTTTCAAGCTGGGCGGGGTCGGCATAGACATCCCATAGCCCCTCGGTCTGGCTGAACTCGATGCTGACCGTTTCGCTGACGGCGCGCAGCAGCGTCTTTTCCATGTCCGGGATCAGCTGGTTGAGATTGATCGCCTTTGGAATAAGGGTCTGCTGCTTGGCAAAGGCCAGAAGATGGGTCGTCAGATCAGCCCCGCGTCGCACCGCACGCACGATCTCGGTGGTCAGCTCTTTATCCGCGTCCGAGGACAGCTCTGCCAGCAGTTCGGCATTGCCCTGAATAACGGTGAGCAGATTGTTGAAATCATGCGCAATGCCGCCTGTCAGCTGGCCAATCGCTTCCATACGCTGCGACACAAGCAGGCTCGCCTCAAGGTTCTTGCGTCCGGTGATATCCGTCAAAAGCCCTGCGGATCGGGTCACGTTGCCCTCTTCGTCACAGACGCACATCCCCTGGCAATGGTACCACAGCACCTCGCCCGATTTGGCAATGAAGCGCAGCTCATGCGACAAGGCGCTGCCCGGGGCTGCAAGATGGCGGGTGATCTCACGCTCGTAAGTCGCGCGGTCCTCAGGGTGGATCACGCCGTAGATGCGGTTTTCCCGCAACAAGTCCTTGAACTCCTCGGGCTGATAGCCCAGCGACTTCACAAAATTGGGCGACATAAACAGCCTGTCGGCTGCCACGTCGTAATCCCAGATACTGGCGGTTTGAACAGCGAGCTCATAGCGCTCGCGCGAGATGCGCAGCTGATCAGAGCTTTCCGCCACCTTGCTTTTCAGCGCCTCTTTCTCACGTTCCTGAAGCCTGCGCAGCTCTGCGCGTTCGGTGACATCCTCTTCGCTCAGGACGGTGACGAAATCCCCCGTTATGGGGTCGCGCCCCATCCGCACGGCGATCGAGTGTATCCGCACCCCGGCGGAAGTTGCGACCTCTGCCTCCCATGTGGCCGTCTCATTGTTGCGCGCCTTTTCAAGCACATTGGCCGCGTCTTCGGCGTTCACAAACCGCAGCGCCAGGTCAGAGCCTTGACCAGACTGCGCCTGCGCCGTGCCGTAGCAGGCAAGCGAGGCCGGATTTTGAGCCAGCAGCTGGCCGTCCATCGAGAAGGAGGTCATGATCAGCGACGTGGCCCGCGTGGCTTCGAGCAGCCGCCATGTCTCATCATCCGCGCTGCGGTCGAGCACTTGCACAAGCTCGATCAGAATGCCCTTGAATTTCCCCTCAATCTCAACCGGTTGGAATGACAAAATAACCGTCTGCGGCTCATCATCAGGGTAAAGCGTCCAGGTATCGGTGATGTGGCTGTCGGTGGAGGCAAGTTCCACGATCTGGCGCAGCCGTTCCCTCACCGTGGTGCTGTCAGAAGCAAAATCACGCTGCTGCAATTCTTCGACGGAACTGGACTTCCAGAAGGCCAGCCCCTGCGGATTGGCCCACCAAACGCCATGCCGGTCTACGTCAAAGATCCAAACCGGGGTAGATAGCTTTTGCAATTGTCGCAGGTCATTCTCACCTGCAAAGTTCAACCGTCCCAATACACCCGTCTTTCCTGACCGCGGCGCCGGGTGGGGTGGTAGGTGCGCCCGCGCCATCAATTATTTTTCGGTATTCAAAATATCACTTTTTCTATCACCAACGGGCAAAAACCGCCCATCACAAAACTCAGACTTCGCACGGACCCAAATATGTCCTTCGGCATCATCATAGATCACCGCATCGGTGCGATCAGCCTCTAAAACGCCAATGGCCAAAACCCGGTAGAGCCCGCCTTTACGATGTTGATGTGTGGGCCTCCAGTCAAGGTGTGATTGCACACCCCAAGGCGCGGCAGCGTTATGTGAACCGCCCCCGCGCCCTTTTATTCGGGCAATCAGCCGCCTGAAGATCACGTCGACAGCACGGACCCGGTCACCGCATTGGGCCGATAGGTTGTGCACCCTTTGCAACCGGTGGCGTAGGCCTGGCGGTAGATGTCCTCAAAAGCGTCAAAGCCGATATCCTCCGGGCAATTGACCGTCTTGGAGATACCGCTATCCACCCAGACCTGCGCGGCGGCCTGAATGCGCAGGTGGTCTTCGGGCCGCAGATCGGCAGCTGTGACAAACACATCTGTCAGCGGAACCAAGGAGCCAAATATGCGGCGGAACCGCCAAACCGCGTAATCCTCCACCACCTGTTCGGATTTGCTACCGTCGGGGTTGGTGATCTTGCGCTTGTAAGAGGCGGCAAAGACAGGCTCCACCCCGGAAGAGACGTTGCCACCCAACATCGACGTTGTCCCCGTCGGCGCGATAGTGGTCAGTGTCGCGTTTCGAAGCCCGTACTCAGCGATCACCTCCTGCACTTCATGGTCCAGCTTTTGGATGGACGGTTGGCAAAGATGGCGCCGGGGATCATAGCACGCAAACGCACCCCGTTCCTTGGCAAGCTCAGCAGAAGCAAGATAGGCGGCATTGGACAGGGCCCGCATCCAGTCATCCACCAGCGCGACAGAGGCTTGCGATCCATAACGTACCCCCAGCATGATCATCGCATCCGCCAGACCGGTCACGCCAATCCCGATGCGGCGCTTGGATTGCGCTTCGGTGACTTGCTCTTCTACGGCGAAGCTGGACACATCAAGGCTGTTGTCAAGCATACGGACCGCAACTGCAGTCAGGTGCCTCAACGCATCCATGTCGAGGCGCGCATCAGAGGTGAATGGATGTTCAACGAGCCGTGCGAGATTGATTGATGCCAGCGGGCAGGTCCCGTTCGGTGGCAAAGGTTGCTCGGCGCAAGAATTGGTGGCGCTGATATTTTCGATATAGCTCAGCGGGTTGGCCGCATTAATCCGGTCAATGAACAACACGCCCGGTTCGGCCGCATTGTAATTCTGCTCCATAATCTTGGTCCAAAGCGCACGCGCCTTGATCATTTTGCGTATCTCGCCCTGCCAGACCAATGGCCAGTCCTGATCCAGATCCACGGCCTCCATAAAGGTATCGGGGATCAGCACGGAAAGGTTGAAATTGCGCATCCGCGTCGGGTCGGATTTGGCAACCACAAAGGCCTCGATATCGGGATGATCCACGCGCATGGTGGCCATCATCGCGCCGCGTCCGGTGCCGGAAACCAGCATTTTGCAGACCGCATCGCAGATATCCATCACCGCGAGCGGACCCGCTGCTGGGCAGTTGAGCCCTTGGACCAACGCCCCTTTGGGCCGCAAAGTCGAGAAATCATAGCCCAACCCGCCGCCCATTTGCATTGTCAGGGCCGCCTCCTTGATGACGTCCATCACCTCCGGCAAGGAGTCGGGCAGGGTTTTCATCACAAATGTATTGGACAGCGACACACGGTGTCGCGTTCCAGCACCTGCCAGAATGCGGCCCGCTGGAATCAGTTTGAAATCTTCCATCGCGGCCATGAATTGCGCTGTTGCCCGCCCGCGTTGGTCTGCCTGCTCGGCCTGAGCAAGGGCCGCCGCGACCCGAAACCAGGTGTCCCGCATATTCAGATCTATAGGGGCCGTACTGGACTTATATTGGTATTTTGCACGCCAGATCTGTTCTGAAATTGGCTGATCGAACAGAGCTTCGCTACCCATTGCGTTGCAAAAATCGTACATGTCAAATCCTCAAAATTCGCGATAATGACCTCAAAGGTCGAGCGAAGGCCCATCCCCTCGAGTGTGTCGAATGACATACCTAAGACAGGGGCTGCTGGTTAATAATTGGTTAACAATGCAAATCCGCAATTACGCATGATCGAGGCAGAACAAAAAAATACCGCCCGTATACCCGCTAATTCAACACCCGATTCTGATTTAGGGCTTTTGAGGCGAATTGTCGAACGAATTTCTGTGCGCAGATTGACGCGGCCCGCCGCATATAGGTGACAAACCTGCGCTGCTACACGTTAAATTCTGAGCTGATAGCGCAGGAAATGCCGGCTAAACCAGCTCTGCATCCGTCATGATTTCGACCAGGGCCGGGCCATCTATGTCAAGCGCTTTGCCAATTGCCCCTGCAAGATCATCGGCCTTGGTCACCTTCTGCCCGTGGCCCCCGCAGAGCTTTGCAAATGCCGCAAAAGAGGGGTTGCGCAGGTCGGTCTCCCACACGGGCCATTCGCCTGCCCGTTGCTCTTTGGAGATTTTGCCCAGCTCGCTATTGTGCAATAGAATATGGGTGATGTTCATGCCGTATTTGACGGCCGTCGTGAAATCCATGGGGTATTGGCCAAACCCGCCATCCCCGGAAATAGAAATCACCTTGCGCCCCTTCAACGCCGCAACATCCTGCGTTGCAGCCCATGCGCCCATACCCGCCGGAAACCCGAATCCAATCGAGCCCAGATAGCCCGACATCAGCACCCGCTGAGTGCCTTTGGTCTCCAGATACCGTCCGAAGGAATAGGTATTGTTCCCGACATCGACCGCAAAAATGGCGTCCTCAGGCGCCAATTTCCCAAGCGCCTCAAATACCGCGAAGGAATGAATGCCATTTCCCTGATCTTCGGCCAGCCTGCGGCGTTTTTCGTCGCGCCAAATAGCCCAGCGATCGTCTAATTCTTCGCCTTGCGCAACCGCGTCCGAATTGGGAGAGATACGCTCAACAGCTGCGTCACAGAATGCACCGATTTCTCCCCAGATGGGCAATTTGACCGGATGGAATTTGCCCAATTGCATCCGGTCATAGTCGACCTGAATAATATTGTCTTTCAATGCGATGCCCGTATGGTTCGAAAAGCTCGCGCCAAGCGCGACCAGCACATCGGCCTCATTCATGAACCAGCTGGCAATGGGCGTGCCAGAGCGGCCCAGAACCCCTGCCCCCAGCGGATGGCTGTCAGGCACAAGCCCCTTGGCCTTGAACGTCGTCACCACCGGTGCACCGATCTTTTCTGCCAGGGCAATGATCTGCGCGCGCGCACCATAGGCGCCATGACCAACAATGAACATCGGGCGCTTGGCCGAATTGAGTAGTTCTACCGCCGCATCGATATCCGCCTCGGACGGGGTGACGCGGATGCCGCCCATGCGGCCATCCGGCGTCGCCGCGGGCTTGTCAGAGGGCACGGTCTGCACGTCATCAGGGAAGATCAGATGTGCGACATTCTGCTCGACAATCGCATGTTTGCAAGCCAGCGACATCAGCTCGGAATGGTTCGAGCTGGTCAGCACGGGCTGCGAAAATGCAGTCACCGCCTGAAAGGCGGACGCCAGATCGATATCCTGGAATGCGCCCGGCCCAAAGACCTGGGTTTGCACCTGCCCGGTCAGGGCCAAAACAGGCGCGCGGTCCACTTTGGCATCCCAAAGCCCCGTCAGAAGGTTGGTGGCCCCGGGCCCAGCGATGGTGAGACAGGCGGCTGGTGTGCCGGTGAGCTTGCCATAGGCAGAGGCCGCAAACGCCGCGACGCCTTCATGGCGGATGCCGTAATATTTGAGCTCCTTGTCCTGTACCTTACGCCGGATCGCATCCGCCAACCCCAAATTGGAATGCCCCACCATCCCGAAGACGGATTGCACCCCCCAATTGGTCATCGTCTCGACCATGGCGTCCGTCACAGTGCGCGCATGGGGCGGCTCGGCATCTAGCCCGACAAATATCTCACCTTCGCGGATGTCCAGCGGGTACATCTTCTGACCGGTATCCTCGTGGCCGCCGGGCGGCTGGCCGGTCAGCGGGTCGAAATCCCAGCCATGCCAGGGGCAGCGAATCCAGCATTTGTCATCCACGCCCTTTTCAATCGAGCCCTCACCAAGTGGCCCCTTCTGGTGCGGGCAGTGATTGTCCATCGCGGCCCATTCACCGTCAAAATGCACCAGACAGATCGAGGTGGTGCGGGCCGTCACGGTTTTTACGCGCCCGTCGGGCAAGTCTTCGATACGGCCCACAGAAATCCAGTCGAGCGTGTCAGTGGTCATCATGGCTCCCTTCCTCTGGTGCAGGCGTGGCCTCGGCGTCGGGCCAAATCAAATCAACGCATGTCTGCAGGACCGTCAGGATCACGAAGACCCCGACAGACCAGATCAGCAGCTCAAATGGCGCAAAGTCGGTACCGCGCAGCCAGCGGCCCAGCAGCTGCCCGCCGGGGCGCAGCTCCTCCCACCCGAAAAGGCCCGCGCGTGGCCAGAGATCAAGCCACCAAAACCGCGACAGGTACAACATCACCGCGCCAACCAGCAGCATCAGCACCAGTAGGATGACGCGGCGGATCATTCGACCAGCTCCATCGTGTCGGCATCCATACGGATGACAAGGATATCGCCGCGCCGCTCCACATCGCCTTCCATTGAGATGAATTGCCCGACCCGGTCATAGGCCGCCTTTGGCAGGCGGGTGCCATCCGGCCCGGTGATCAGCATGAATTCCGCGCCATCCACCGGCTGCGTGGTCACAAAGACCGGTGGCACATCGCCGATCAGGCACAGGTTCGCGCAGGCCTTATGGGCCAGGCCGCGCCCGGGGCGCATCGCGCCGTTCAGGCACTTGCCGTCACAGATCTCGCCCGCGACTTTCCAGCGGCCAAGAGGCACGGTCTCCATCTCAGGGGGGGCGCCATCGACCATCGAAAGCCCATTGCGCCCACCGCGCAGCTGCAACATGTCGATACTGCCCCGTTGCAGCACGACGCCCGACACTTGCGCAAGCTGCCCATCAAGCCCCATCGCACGCATATCGACGCCCGATTTGCCCGCACTGGTCAGCAGCAGCGTCTTGCCGGGCTTGATGAGCTCATTGCCCTCGGTCACGCGCAGCAGCGGATACGGGGTCAGCTCAATCACCCCCGTCACGGTTTGCCGGCCGTAGTCAAAGCGAAACCCGGAGTCTTGGGGCGCGTCTTGTGTGCTGCCAATCAGCAGCCCGGTCAGCGCAAAAATAGCCATGACCAACACGCAGGTCAGCAGCAGAAATTGCCGCAAATTGGTGGGTGCCGGGAGGTAGCCCACAAAGAAGGGCGCTTCTTTCTTGCTCATAGACCTGCCTCCGAAAGCGGTACGGGCGCGACATAGGTTCCGGGCGGGTTGGCCTCTTCATGCACCTCGACCCGCGCGCCGTTCAGCCGCAGCTTGTAGGTGGGGATTTTCTCGGTGAACGGAGCGGGCGAGCGGCCGCTGGTCACATCATATTGGAAGCCATGCCACGGACAGGTCACCAGACAGTCAATCACCCGCCCCTCGCCAAGCGGCCCGTTCTGATGCGCACAGGCGTTCGAGATTGCGCTGAGCATCCCGTCCTGGTTGAACACGGCCACGCGGTCCCCACCCGGCATGATCTTGATTTTGGCCCGCCCGTCCGGGATCTCGCCTGCCGCGCAGATATCAACCCACCCATCAGCGGCTTGCCCCTGCGGATCGCCATCGCGCCGGTCCAGCAGCGCCGCCCAGATATGCAACCCCGCAACCGCGACAGCCCCGCCAATGAAAATCGCCGTGGTGACATGGTTCTGCTGATCCTGCAAAATGCCCAAGGCCACATGGGCCACAACCGCCGCATAGGCAAAATAGATCAGGCTGTGCAGCCGCTTCCAGACCGGCGGGGTCAGGAACTTCATCCAGAAATCATGGCTGGTGGCCGACAGGATAAAAAGACAGATGATCGCGAAAATTCCAAACATCTCGAAAGGGAAACCTGCCAGCTGTCCGTAGCTGGTATTGGCGAAAAGCAGGGCCGCGTATTTGTCGGAGCTCGAGAAGGCAAAGTACCAATTCAGAATATATGTCGCATGGCTGATGGCCACGAATGTCGTCATCACCCCGAAATGTCGGCGGTTATAGAGAAGCGGTAAGAAGCGCCGGTCGATCCGCGCCAAGGGGCCGATGCACAAGATGACCGTCAGCATCACAAAAGCGCAGGCCCCAAAGGCGCGCGCATTGTGGATCTGCGGGTTGATCGGGAATTCGTGGCTCAGCAGCTCGGGACTGACAAAGAGGAACAGCCACAAAAACAGCACGACCCCCACCAGCATGACCGCATCATAGATCCATTTATTCAGGTTCCATTGAACGGGGACATATTTGACGCTCATTGCTCAGCCTCCGATGGCAAGGCCAGTTGCTGCGCAGGAATGTCCGCGGGCCAGTTCTGTCTGACCGACAGGCCCAGACCAATGGCCAGCAGGATGGCCAGTGCCATGCCCCAGGCAAAAACCTGATGCGCCGCGCGCGGCGGATGATACCGCGCCGCCCACCGCATCTCGGGCCCGCGCAGCGCCGCCCAGCGCCACAGAACCAGCGGCCAGATCAGCAATATGCCTGGCACCAGCAAGGGGCGAAACACATAGGCCCCGCGCGCGTCCTCATCGATCTGATCAATACCGAAGCTGAGAAACGCAACCGCGACAAGGCCGCCGATCCCGGCCCAGATCTGGACCATCAGCAGCAGCAACTCCGCCTGATTCACGCGTCTGCCCCGCACATTTGAGATGGCAGCGTGGCCATGTTCAACCTGCACGCGATCTTGCGATCATGCCTGCGAGACATCGGGGCTTTTTGTTGCATCACATTTCCCACCTTGTGGCCGTCAACAGGCGGAGCGCGGCAAAAGCAGGCGGCCCCGACCTCACCCTAGGCTCACACACCCCGGCCAATCCGTCCAGAACAGATCCCTTGCCGGTCATTCACATTTCTTGCCCGATCCGCGCCAATCAAGCCATCAAGCCATCAAGCGCCAGACAGAGGCCATCACGCAGGGCGACACGCCAAAGCGCAGTTTAATCTTTCTGAAACCCCACAGCGCGTATTGCATACCCCGCGCACCCGGAGTATCTCATCCGCGCGGGCATCGAGCACCCCTCGACACTGCCCCGGCCCCTATAGCTCAGCTGGTAGAGCAACTGATTTGTAATCAGTAGGTCCGCGGTTCGAGTCCGTGTGGGGGCACCATATTTTCTCATTTATATCCAACGCGTCAGCGGCGAGGTGTCTATCGCCTGTCTGGGATTGAGAGCGCTATCGACAGTCTGGGGCTTTGGCAAAGTGGCCCGCCCGCAATTTTAAACCTGCCCCGATCAAATCTGGTATTAGCTTTTGAGCTACGGCAGATGGTTCGAACCCGGTGCTCCATCATTTCTCGCCACGCGGCATCTGCGCGGGAAATGCACGCCCACCAGACAATCAGTTGACATCGCGTTCAATTCGACCGCCGATATATGCGGCGGGCGCGCCAAGTGCTGCGCGTCAAAAAGGATCATGGCAGGGGCGCAATCCGCACCCGCCACCACAGATAGAGGCTGCCTCATGCGCGGATTGTTGAGTTTCGAAGACCTCAAGGCCCAGGTCGAGGCCGGCGCCATCGACACGGTTCTGACCTGCTTTCCCGATATGCAGGGGCGGCTGATGGGCAAGCGCTTTCACGCGGTCAACTTTGTAGAGGCCGCGTTCAAGGAAACCCATTGCTGCACCTACCTACTCGCCACCGATCTGGAGATGGCCACCCCCGACGGCTATGCCGCCACCAGCTGGGAAAAGGGTTATGGCGACTATATTATGGCCCCCGACTTGACGACCATCAGGGTGATGCCCTGGCTGGACGGTACCGTGATGGTGATGTGCGACATCCTCGATCATCACAGCCACGCCCCGGTGGCACATGCCCCAAGGCAGGTGCTGAAACGCCAGATCGAGCGGCTTGGCGCCCTGGGCTTTGACGCGATGATGGCGACCGAGCTGGAGTTCTTCCTCTTCGAACAAAGCTTCGATGACATCCGCAAATCAGGGTTTCGCAACCTCGCCCCCATCTCCGGCTATAACGAGGATTACAACATCCTGCAGACCACCAGGGAAGAGGGCGTGATGCGGCCGATCCGCAATCACCTCTTTGCCGCTGGTCTGCCGGTGGAAAACACCAAGGGCGAGGCGGAAACCGGCCAGGAAGAGCTCAACATACGCTATGCGGACGCACTTGCCTGCGCCGATCACCACACGATTGCCAAACACGCCGTCAAGGAAATCGCCTGGCAGCAGGGCCATGCCGCGACCTTCCTGCCAAAATGGGACGCGTCAAAGGTCGGCAGTGCAAGCCATGTGCATCAGTCGCTCTGGCAAGGCGGCGCATCTGCATTCGTTGACGCAGGCGCGCCGCTGGGAAAATCGCAGATGATGGACCATTACATGGCCGGGCTGATCGTCTATGCGCCGGACTATACGTTCTTCCTCGCGCCCTATATCAACAGCTACAAACGCTTCGCCAAAGGCTCATTCGCGCCCACCAAGACAGTCTGGTCTGTGGACAACCGCACCGCAGGCTTCCGGCTTTGCGGGGAGGGCACGGCGGGCATACGGGTAGAGTGTCGCATCGGCGGATCAGACATGAACCCCTATCTGGCCCAGGCCGCCATGCTGGCCGCCGGAATTAAAGGCATCGAGGACAAGATGCCGCTTGCGCCTGCTACATCCGGCGATGTCTATCAGGACACCGACGCGCAGGACATACCGCACAGCTTGCGCGCGGCGACAAAGACGTTGCGCCGCTCCACCATGCTTAAAGAGGCCTTCGGCGAAGATGTGGTGGCCCATTACGTGCGCTGCGCGGAGTGGGAGCAGGAAGAATTTGACAGCGCCGTCACGGACTGGGAAATCGCACGCGGCTTTGAACAGGCCTAGGGCCCAGCAAGATGCCCAACCGCCACCACCAAAAAGAGGGCGAATGCCATGACATTGACCGCCAATTGGTCCTACCCCACCGCTATCCGCTTTGGCGCGGGCCGCATCGTTGAGATTGCCGAGGCCTGTCAGGCGGCCGGGATCAAGCGGCCGCTGCTCATCACAGATCGCGGGCTGGCCGGGATGGCAATCGCAACCCGCACGCTCGACCTGCTCGAGGAGGCCGGGCTGGGGCGCGCAATCTTTGCCGATGTCGATCCCAACCCGAACGAGCAAAATGCCGAGGCAGGTGTCAAAGCCTTCAAGGCGGGCGGCCATGACGGGGTTGTGGCCTTTGGCGGCGGGTCGGGGCTGGACCTTGGCAAACTTGTGGCGTTCCTGGCGGGGCAAACACGCCCCCTTTGGGATTTCGAAGATATTGGCGATTGGTGGACGCGCGCCGATGCGGATGCGATTGCGCCCATCGTGGCCGTGCCCACGACGGCTGGCACCGGGTCCGAAGTGGGGCGCGCCTCCGTCATCACCAATGCGCAGACCCAGGAAAAGAAGATCATCTTCCACCCGAAATTCCTGCCCACCGTCGTTATTTGCGACCCCGAGCTGACCGTCGGCATGCCCAAAACGATCACAGCGGGCACCGGGCTGGATGCGTTTGCACATTGCGTGGAGGCCTTCTGCTCCCCCCATTACCACCCGATGAGCCAGGGGATCGCGCTGGAAGGCATGCGGCTTGTCAAAGACTACCTGCCCCGCGCCTACGCGGATGGCCACGATATGGACGCACGCGCCCAGATGATGTCGGCGGCGGCGATGGGGGCCACGGCGTTTCAGAAAGGGCTTGGCGCAGTCCACGCGCTGTCGCATCCGATCGGTGCGATCTATCACACCCATCACGGCACCACGAACGCGGTCTGCATGCCTGCGGTCCTGCAGTTCAACAAACCGGCGATTGAAGACCGCATGGCGCAGGCGGCAAGCTATCTTGGCATTGCGGGCGGGTTCGACGGGTTTTGCGCCTTTGTTGACGCGCTGAATGCGTCGCTTGGGATCCCTCCAAATCTGACAGCTTTGGGGATAGATACGATCGATGTGGAGCGGGTCGTGGCAGGCGCGCTCAGCGATCCGAGCACTGGCGGCAACCCGGTTGAGATGACATATGAAAATACGCGCGCATTGTTGATGGCTTGTATCTGACGATGAAAATTTAACAATTACATATTGTTGCGCGTCGATCTTCAAAGCAAAACTGCAGCCCTGCACACCAACAACCCTGCTGTTGCCCCTCATAGGTTTCGCGGGCCACAGTTGACTCTGTAACGCGCCCGTCCAATGCTGAGCCCGTAGCTTGGGAGGGGTACACAAACCGAAACGCTGTCATGCGCCGGTTACTTTCAGCCCCGTATAACAATTCTAGTGACCAAATAACCAATCCTATGAAAGGGACATTGCTATGAAATTTGTATCCATCATGACGGCGGGCCTCATGTCGATTGCGGCACCCGTCACGGCCGCGACAGACATCCAATTCTGGCATGCCATGGGCGGCCGATTGGGCGAGGTCGTGGAAGAGATCGCGGCGAAATACAATGCCAGCCAGGACACCTACAATTTGGTGCCGACCTATAAAGGCGGCTACGAGGATACGATGACGGCGGGCATCGCCGCGTTCCGCGCCAAACAGCAGCCAAACATCATCCAGATTTTCGACGCCGGGGCCGCGACCATCATCAACGCCAAAGGAGCAACCATTCCAGTGGCCGACCTGATGGAGGGGTTCGACAGTTCTGACTACATCGAAGGCGTGCGGAATTTCTACGCCGATAGCGACGGGAAGATGATCGGGATGCCGTTCAACTCGTCCACGCCGCTGCTCTACTATAACAAGGACATTCTGGCCAAAGCCGGGATCGATGCGCCCCCCGCCACCTGGGAGGAGTTCGAGGCCATGGCGCCCAAAATCAAAGAGGCCGGATATCAGGCGCTCGCACAAAGCCACAGCCCGTGGATTTTCTCGGAGAATTTCCACTCCCGTCACAACCTGCAGCTAGCCACAGGCAATAACGGCTACGACTCCACCGATGTCGAAATCCTCTACAACAATGATCACATGAAAATGCATTGGGGTAAGGTCAAAGAGTGGCTGGACGCTGGCTATTACGGCTTCTATGGCCGCGGCTGGGGCGACAACCAGGACGCCTTTGTGCAGGAGAAGGCCGCGATGTGGCTTGGCTCTTCCGGCTCATTTGGTGGTCTGGCCAACTCTGCCGAGTTCGGGTTTGGCGCAGCTGAGCTGCCCTATTGGAAATCCATCACCGACGAGCCTTATGGCACCTTCATCGGCGGCGCGGCGCTCTTTGCTATGGCCGGCAAGCCGGACGAGGAAAATGCAGGCGTGGCCGATTTCATGGCCTTCCTGACCAGCCCGGAGATGCAGTATTTCTGGCATAAGGAAACCGGCTATGTCCCAATCACCAACGCGGCATATGAGCTGGCCAAAGAAGACGGCTATTACGACAGCACACCCGATGCCGAAGTGGGCATCACGCAGCTGACCCAACGCGCAGGCGAATGGACCAAAGGCTACCGCCTGGGCTTCTACGTTCAAATCCGCGAGGCGATGTACAAGCAATATGACAACATCTTCTCGGGCGCATCGACCGTAGATGCCGCATTTGACGCTATGGAAGAGGAAAGCAACGCGCTGCTTGACCGCTTCAACGCATCGATGAACTAAAACGTCGCGGCCAGCGGGAACGCCTGCTGGCCGCGCCTCCAAGATCGCGAAAGCCCACACATGAAGCGCGTCCAATTCGAGCACAGCCCCATTCCCTACCTGTTTGTGGCGCCCCAAATTATCATCATCGTGATATTCTTCCTGTGGCCTGCGGCCCAGGCCATTTACCAGTCGTTTCTGCTTGAGGACGCGTTCGGCCTGTCCTCGCAATTTGTCTGGTTCCGCAACTATTCCGACACGATCTTCTCAGCCGCATGGCTTCAGGCCTTCTGGTTCACCATCATCTTCTCGACCTTGGTGACGTTCCTGTCGCTGGGTCTGGCCCTGCTGCTGGCGGTTAAGGCCAATGAGGTCATCCAAGGTGCCAGCACCTACAAGACCTTGCTGATGTGGGCCTACGCGATCGCGCCCCCCGTGGCGGGGCTGATGGGCAACCTGATGTTCAACCCGCTCATTGGCGACCTTTATGGTTTCATGAACGCCGTGGGCTTCGATTTTGACCATAAGCTTGACCCGTATGATGCGGGCTTCGTCGTGGTGCTGATCTCGGTCTGGAAGCAGGTCTCGGTCAATTTCATCTTCTTCCTCTCCGGCCTGCAGGGCATCCCCAAATCCGTGCAGGAGGCCGCGCTCATGGATTGCAAAGGCTCCACCCGCCGGTTCTGGACCATCACCTTCCCGCTTCTGGCCCCCACCACATTCTTCCTGATGGTGATCAACATCACCTACGCGTTTTTCGAGACCTTCGGGATCATCGACACCACCACGCAAGGTGCGCCGGGCGGGGCCACCACAACGCTGGTCTTCAAAGTGTTCCAGGACGGCTTCCGGGGGGCTGATATCGGCGGCTCTTCCGCGCAGTCCGTGGTGTTGATGCTGATGGTTCTGGCGCTGACGGTCATCCAGTTCCGCTTTATCGAGAAGAAGGTGCATTACTGATGGACCGCGCCAAGATCACCACCCATATCATCCTGATCCTCGGCTCGTTGTTCATGACGCTGCCCGTTTGGGTTGCCTTCGCCACCTCCACCCATGCGCCCGAAACCATCCTGCGCGAGGGGCTGCAAATCTGGCCCGGCGGGCATTTCCTCGAGACCTATAACGAGGTGCTCTTCGTCGAGGGCGGGGTGATGAAGAAGGTCACTGCCACCACGATGCTAAAGAACAGCATGATCCTCGGAATTGGCTTTGCGGTCGGTAAGGTCGTGATTTCGATGCTGGCGGCCTATGCCATTGTCTATTTCCGCTTCCGTCTGGCCGTGCCGCTGTTCTGGATCATCTTCATGACCCTGTTGCTGCCCTTGGAGGTCCGCATCATCCCCTCCTACAAAGTCGTGGCGGATATGGGGATGCTCGACACCTATTCCGGGCTGATCATCCCGCTGATCGCCTCGGCAACCGGCACATTCTTCTTTCGCCAGTTCTTTCGCTCTGTCCCTGACGAGCTGTTGGAGGCCGCGCGTCTCGACGGCGCGACCTCCTGGGGGTTCTTCATCGACATCCTTGTGCCGCTGAGCAAGACGATGATCGCGGCCATCCTGATCATCATGTTTGTGGTCGGCTGGAACCAATATCTCTGGCCGCTGATCATGACCACCAAGGAAGAGAATTACACCTTGGTCATCGGCATCAAGCAAATCTATCAGGTCCTCAACGAAGGCGGTGAGCTGCCACAGTTCCAGAAGGCCTTTGCCCTGACCATTCTGGCCACCCTGCCCCCGGTGATGGTGGTGCTTGTCTTCCAAAGATGGTTCGTGAAGGGCCTCGTCGAAAGTGAGAAATAATGTCGGCTGTTACCCTTAAATCCGTGCGCAAGACCTACCCCAACGGGGCGGAGGCCATCAGAGGCGTCGATATGGACATCCGGTCGGGCGAGATGATCGTCTTCGTGGGTCCCTCGGGCTGCGGCAAATCCACGTTGTTGCGCATGGTCGCCGGGCTCGAAAGCGTCTCGGCGGGTGATATCTCCATCGGCGCGCGGCGGATCAATGACGTCTCCCCTTCCGAGCGGGACGTCGCCATGGTCTTCCAGAACTATGCGCTCTACCCGCATATGTCGGTGCGCGGGAATATGTCCTACGGGCTCAAAAACCGCAAAATCGACAAGGCCGAGATTGAAAAACGCGTGGGCGACGCCGCCCGTATGCTCAAGATCGATGCCTTTCTCGACCGCCAGCCCAACCAGCTGTCCGGCGGGCAACGGCAGCGCGTCGCCATGGGTCGCGCCATCGTGCGCGAACCGCAGGTGTTTCTCTTTGACGAGCCGCTTTCCAACCTCGACGCCAAGCTGCGCGTACAGATGCGCATCGAGATCAAGAAGCTGCAGCGCCGCATGAATGTGACCTCGATCTATGTCACCCACGACCAGACCGAGGCCATGACACTGGCCGACAGGCTGGCTGTAATCAACGAGGGCCAGGTCGAACAGATGGGCGCCCCGATGGAGCTCTATTCCAACCCGAAAACACTGTTCGTGGCCTCCTTCATCGGTGCCCCGCAGATCAATCTGATCCCCGCCCGGTTCGACGGCACATCCCTCAGCAATGGCGATCTGACGCTTGGCGGGTTCGCCGGCCTGCCCGAGGGGGCCGATCTTGTTCTGGGCGTGCGTCCTGACATGCTGACCGAGGACCCGAACGGCCAGTTCACCCTCCGCGTCGATCTGGTCGAGCAGCATGGCGGCGAGAACCTTGTCTACGGCGCATTGAAAGGTGCGCTAAATGACGAGGGCGACGATCTTGAGATTTGCCTCAAGGCCGACAAATCCATGCTGCCCGAGATCGACCAGACACTCAAACTCAGCTTTGACCCATCCACCGCCTTTGTCTTCCGCAAGGACACAGGCGCGCGGCTGGTATGAGCGCGCAGAGGCTCGCAGCTGCAAAGTCCATCGCCCGTGATGCGGGGGCCATGGCTCTGGGATATTTTCAGGATATTTCAGCGCTTGAGATCAAATCAAAAGGCGCGCAGGACTTGGTGTCGAACGCCGATCGTGAGGTCGAGACCTTCGTGCGTCGGGTCCTTGCAGAACAGTTCCCCGAAGACGGAATTGTCGGCGAAGAACACGCGCCCGTACCGTCTAAATCCGGCTGGACATGGGTGATCGACCCGATAGACGGGACCGCGAATTTTGTGGCGGGCATCCCGCAATGGTGCGTGATCCTGGCCTGCGTCCAGGATGACCAGACCCAGCTTGGCGCAATTTTCGAGCCCTGCACGGCAGAGCTGTTCTGGGGCGCGCGCGGCGCAGGCGCCTATGTAAACGACACGCCTCTTCGGATCGCCCGGACCACAGGGCTGAACGCGGGCAGCGTCGGCGTCGGGATGAATGGCCGCACAGCGACCCATATGGCCGCCGACCTGATCGCTGACCTGTCAGCGCGCGGCGGCATATTCTTTCGTAATGCCTCGGGCGGGCTGATGCTGTCCTATGTCGCGGCCGGGCGGCTGATCGGCTATACTGAGCCGCATATGAACGCCTGGGACTGTCTGGCCGGACAGCTTTTGATTGAAGAGGCCGGAGGCCGGGTCGAGCCGCAAAGCGCCACAGACATGCTGGCCAAAGGCGGACGCGTGATCGCGGGCTCGCCTGACATTTTCGACGAGCTTCTGGTAATGTCGGAGGCCGCCTACAAGGCGTGACGCCCATGCAACCAGACAGGCTGCGCGCTGCGGGCAACCACCTCATCCTCATGGCGGGGGTGGCGTTCATGATCCTGCCAATTGCCGTGCTCATCGCCTCTTCAACGCATGAGACGACGCGTTTGGCGACTGACGGGTTGCAGCTTTGGCCCGGCGCGGCGGGCGGCGGCAACTACGCGCAGGTCCTCACCATGCAGGCCGGATTCACGGACCAGATCACCGCGCTCGACATGATGAAGAACTCGCTCATCATCGCGCTGGGCGTGGC
Source organism: uncultured Rhodobacterales bacterium (assembly GCA_964387155.1). Lineage (GTDB taxonomy): Bacteria > Pseudomonadota > Alphaproteobacteria > Rhodobacterales > Rhodobacteraceae > Litoreibacter. Next base: position 49,441 of record CAYLVP010000017.1, read on the forward strand.
GGGGCTGACCACGGCCCTGTCGCTATGCGGCGCATATGCGCTGGTGTATTTCCACCTGCCCTTTGCGGGTTTTCTGTTCTGGCTGACGCTCGCCACCTTGCTTTTGCCGCTGGAAAGCAGGTTCATCACGACTTTCCTTGTCACCGACGCTTTGGGACTCATCAACACGCATCTCGGCATGGTACTACCCACCCTCGCCCTTGCGCTGGCGACGCTCTTCTTTCGCCAGTTGTTTCTGAGTTTCCCCAACGAATATCTCGAGGCCGCGCGGCTGGACGGCGCCGGCCCGATCCGGTTCTTCATCGATTTCATCCTGCCCCTGTCCTGGCGGCGCGGCGGGGCGATCTTTGTGGTCTCGTTCATGATCGGATGGAACCAATACCTGTGGCCGCTGATGATCAGCACCGATGAAAGCCGCTATACGCTGGTTCGCGGAATTCGGTTGATCGGGCAGGAAAGCGGGCCGGGCATGGCGCTTGTCGTCCTGTCGATCTTGCCACCACTGATCGTGGTTTTGATCTTTCAGCGCTGGTTCTTTCGCGGGCTTGCAGATGACAAACGCACGTTCTAAGCCAAGCGCTACTGCGACAAGGGCGTGCTTGCGGCCAGATGGTTGGCAGCACCACCTCCGTGTGGCGTGTCACAGCCATTGCGGCGGAAGATCTCGAGATCGTCGACCGTGCCGACATAGGTGTAATCGGCCCAGGCTTGGGCAAAACGCGCATCTTCAAGGAAATAATCGATGAAGTCGAAATCCGCGCCACCGAAATGCTTCATGTCCTTTCTTGTGTTGACCACCATCAATTGCGGGGCCGTGCGAAAGAAATCGTCCAGTGCAAGGTCGCGCGCCAGGTGAAGCGTCGCCTCATAGGGCGCGCGATCTGCGGCACCCTCCTGTGTTTCCAGCATCGACGCCGCACCGGGGAACAGCCAAAGCGCGGGCGCGCGGTTTGACGGCACGGCGCCTGCATAATTGGCCATCGGGAAGCTGTCAGACACGCGCGCGCTGAGCACCTGCACCGTGCGCTCGCCCACCGGGCAGGTGAAATACTGCGCGACATGGTAATAGCTGTTGTTGCGATATGGACCATGCTGCA
>CAYLVP010000017.1:50637-53877 GCA_964387155.1 uncultured Rhodobacterales bacterium
GTGAAATACTGCGCGACATGGTAATAGCTGTTGTTGCGATATGGACCATGCTGCAGTACCGGGATCAAAATCACGGCAGCGGCCAAGGAGGCCGGGATGAGCGGCCACAAGTGATCACGCGCCCGCATCAATTCCATCGTGATCCAGCACAGCGCCAGCGAGCCACACACAGCAATCGGGACCCGGTGGTAGCGCCAGCCCTTGGATTGCACCAGATAGATGGCCACAGCCATCAGCGCGACAATCAACAAAGCCGTTGCGGCCCGGGACCCGCCCCGGTTGAGCAGCATCAGCACCGTCGCAGCCCCAATGATCACAGCCAGTCGGCCAAGTTTCAAAACGACTTCCGAAAACTCCGCGTGATAGGCACCATAGACCTGCAGCGTCAGCGGGATCACCTCTTTGAAATAGGCTGGGTGCAGCAGGTAGGACACGGGCACATAGACGATCAACAAGATCGCGGGCAGCACATACTCAACCCGCAGCGCCACACGGAAGGACCGCTCTGCAATCATGCGGTGGATCAGCAGCGCCAGTGGAATGAGGACGAAATAATGCTTCAATGCGATGCCCAGCGTTGCCCAAACGGCGATGCCCGCCCGCTGGGCCCATGGGCGATCGAAGCCGGCCAAAACCAGCCCCAGATAGGGCAGCAGGAAGAGGCTGAACAGATGTTCGCGCTGTCCAAAATCGGGAAGCGGCACCACGGCAATCGCAACCGCCGCGCCCGCCAAAAACCCCATCCGCATCCAATCAGGGATGGCAGCCACGCCGCGCAACACCTGCGCGGTGAGCACCAAAGACACCGATGCGAGGGCCAATACATACAGCTGATAGAGCGTTGTGGCAGAGATATCGAGCAGCCCGGCCAGCCAAACCGGCGGGACGGTCAGGTAGAAGGCAAGGGGCGGATTGAGCTCCAGAATATCTTGATAGATCGGGGTGCCATCCAACCACCAACGGGTCGAGATCAGGTACCAGCTGACATCATGGCTCAGCGATGTGCCCGCAAGCAGGACCATCGAAAAGGCCAAAAAGACGGCCGGAAAGGCAAGATCGCGCAGCATCAGGCAAACACAAAAAACTTCATCAACAAAAAAGAGCAGATCGGCACGATCACCAGCACCGCCAGGAACGCCACCACCGGCGCAAAGCCGTGCAGAAGCATCGGAATGACAAGGGCCAGGCCCAGGCCCACACCCGTGGCCAGCACGAATTTTGGCAGCGCCTGCGCCGCGCCATTATCAGAGCGAAAGGTGAAGCGGCGATGCGCAAAAAAGGCAAATGCCGCCCCGCCCGCATAGGCTAGAACCGAAGCCAGGGCAGGCATCAGGCCAAGACCCGCATTCAGGGCGCTTGCCAGCAGGAAATAGAGGATGGAGGCCACCCCGCCCACGCCCACAAAGCGCAGCAGCTGATCAACAGGGCCCGGCAGCGTCATGTCACTTGGCCCATGGCCGCATATTGCGCGCCAAGCGGCAGCCAGTGCAGCTTTCGTTCCATCGCCCGGGCGACGGGTTTGTTTGACGGGAAAAACACGAAATGGCGGCTGGCCACGTCTTGCAGATGCGCGGCACGCATCCGCATCCGCATCTGACGCGCGCCCAGCAGTACCGCGTCCGCATCAAAGGGGCAGCGCGCCACAGACAGACGCGTGGCCGGGTTGATCGGGTTGTGCTCAATCAGGCAGACCAGACCGCCCGGTGTGACCACGCGCGCCATCTCGGACATGAAATTGGTCCATTTCTTGGTCGGCACATGATGCATCACGCAGATCGCCAGCGTCATATCAAAGCTGTTATCGGTGAATGGCAGACGCTCCCCATCATAGCTGTCATAACGCAGGGAGGGGTTGTCCTGCCGCGCCCGATCAATGCTGTCGTAAGAGACGTCAACACCGTGCACCAGATCGAACATCGGCGCGATATAGGGGTGCAGCGCGCCCACCCCGCAGCCCACATCCAGAAGGCGGCGTGACGGATGACGCGCCATGCGTTTCGCGAGAATATCTTTGATCATCAGCGCCTTGGAGTGCTGAAAGAAGTCATGCGACAGGCCAGAGAAATTGATCGATTGCTCGACAGTTTCTACATAAGTGTCGCGATAGGCGTCGAACTCATCTCTGGGCATAGCTGACCTGCTGTGGCGGGTGAAGCTGCGTCACCTCAGACAATCCGACCTTCTCAGAGACAAAGTAAAGCGGGCGCTGCTTGGCTTCGTTATGGATGCGCCCGACATAAAGCCCGATGACGCCGCTAATCAGCAGGTTCACACCAGACAGGAAGGCCAGGATCACCACGGTCGAGGCCCAGCCTTCGACAAGGCCGTTGCTGAAGACCGCGAGGAACGTGATATAGGCACCGTAGCCAATGGCCCCGAGCGAGACCAGAGCGCCCAGCCACAACGCCATGCGCAGCGGCGCGTCCGAGAAGCCCACCACGCCGTCCATCGCCAGACGCATCATTTTGCGCAGCGGGTATTTCGTCTCCCCCGCGGCGCGTTCGGGGCGGTCGAACTGTACGAATGTCTGGCGGAACCCGACCCAGGCAAACATGCCCCGCAGGAATCTGTCACGCTCGGGCATGGCTTGAATGGCGCGCACGACCTCTGCACCGACAAGGCGGAAGTCGCCGACATTTTGCGGGATTTCAACCGATGCCAGCTTGGACAGCCCCTGGTAAAACAGTTTGGCAGAGGTGCGCTTGAACCACGTCTCCCCTGCCCGCTCCCGCCGCTGGGCATGCACGATCTGATAGCCCTCGCGCCATTTCGCAACCATCTCATGGACAAGCTCCGGCGGGTCTTGCAGATCGGCATCCATAATGATGATGGCCTGCCCCTGCACGGCATCCAGCCCGGCAGTGACCGCGATCTGATGGCCAAAGTTGCGGCTCAGACGGATCATCTTGAACCTCGGGTCGAGGCCGCTCTGATCGGCGACCAACGCGGCACTGCGGTCACGGCTGCCATCATCCACCAGAACCACTTCGCTGGGGCCGTCCAGCGCATTCATCAACGTGCTCATCCGTTCGAACAGCAAAGGCAAAACGGCCTCTTCATTCATGAACGGTATCACGAAGCTATATGTGATCGGTGCGTTCTTCATCCCAGCCCTGCTTGTCTTGCGCGCGGTCAGAAAAACCGCATGCAGGGGCGCGTGTTACGACCCCACGTCTGAAGCTGTCGACGAATACTGTGGCAAGACTTTGTCAGTTTGAATGCAATTTGAGGGTTTCTTGA
>CAYLVP010000018.1:0-11154 GCA_964387155.1 uncultured Rhodobacterales bacterium
CCGTTCAGCGTCATCAGCATCAGATCCATCAGCGTGAAGATCCGCATCTCGCGCGCGAAGGTCTGGCGGGTGTTCTCGATCGCTTCCCTGGCAAAGTCGATCTCCCGGTCATGATGGGCAAACAGCTTGACGGAATGGATGTTGGTATAGCTGTCCACGACGCGCCCCGTGACCTGGCTGCGCGCGTCCGAGCTGGCCTTGGAGGCCGGGCCCACGCGCTTCATCGTCCAGGCGACGAGCAACCCGTAGAGCAGGACCCAGATCATCAGCGGGAAGGCGAGGCGGGGGTCGGCCTCTGCCAAGAGGATCGCGGCACCGACCAGATAGGCGAGAGAGAAGGTGATCGCGTCAAAGACTTGAAAGACCGCCTCCCCCGCTGCCGGGGGGGTCTGCATGATGCGGTTGGCGATGCGGCCCGCAAAGTCATTTTCGAACCAGCCCACGGATTGGCGCAGCACATGTTTATGTGCGCGCCAGCGGAAGAGCGTGCCGTAATTGGGCAGGATGGCATTGTTCAAAAGGCCCACATCGGCGGCCTGGATCAGCGGGCGCAGCACCACGATGAAAATTGCCACGGCGATGATTTCGGCGCCGTGATCTGCCATGAACGTGCTGCGATCCGCGCTGCCCAGCAAATCGACGATGCGGCCCATATAGTAGATCAGCCCGACTTCAACGGCGGCCACGATGACCGACAACAGCGCCGCGACCCAGAACAGTTTCTTGAACGGGGTCGAGTAGGCGCGCATGAAGGGCCACAGCTTGGTGGGCGGGGCGTCGACCTCGTCATACGCCTCGTAGGGGTCCACCAGATTTTCAAGGTATCGGAACATCGGATCACCTTTGGCCAGCCGGTCCGTATACGGGAGCGCGGCCAAAAATGCCAGAGCGATGTGGGCAGGATATCCGCCTGAGCCTTATTCCGCCAGCAGCGCATCCTTGGAGGTGGTGAAGCCGGAGGCGATCCAGCGGTCCTCAAGCTGCTTCAGTTTCTCGCCCAAAGCGGCCCCTTCGAGCCCCGGCATCAGGTCGGCGGCCTTGACGGGAAAACGGGCCTGGCTGGCCTTGATCAGGCTCTTTTGCAGCTCCGCGCTTGGCGGTTCATGGGTCATCGCGGCGCGGACCAGGGCCACGTTTTGCGCCATATCGAGGCCGTAGCGATAGGCCAATTCCGGCAAGGCCGTGTTCTTGGCCAGGGCTGCGCGGGCCTGGGTCAGCGCCCGCGCATCGCTTTTTTGCAGCCGCCAAAGCTCTGCGACGTCCTCGCCCCCAAGCGCAAGCGCGCGGCGTTTCCAGTCCGGCGAGGTGGTCCCTTCCATATGGACCAAGACGGCCAGCAAACCGGCATCGGCCCCGGGCATGACGCGGTGCAACAGGCCGGACTGCCCCATTGCGGCCACTGCGGGGGCGGGGTCTGGCGCGCTGAGCAGCTTTGTCATCTCGGCCCCGATGCGTTCGCGCGACAGCAGCTCAAGCCCGTCGCCATGCGCCGCGCAGGCAGCGAGCCCTTCGGCGTCGATGCCCTGATCGGGATCGCCATACCAGGCGTGAAACCGGAAGAAGCGCAGGATGCGCAGATAGTCCTCGGTGATCCGTTGATCGGGGTCGCCGATGAAACGGACGCGGCGCGTGTCAAGATCGGCGCGCCCGCCGACATGGTCGATCACCTGCCCCTGCGCATCGCAATAAAGCGCGTTCATGGTGAAGTCGCGTCGTTGCGCGTCTTCCTTTGCGCTGTCGGAAAAGGCCACCGTTGCATGTCGCCCATCGGTGGAAGTGTCATGGCGGAAGGTCGTGATCTCAAACGGTATGCCGCCGCTCAGCACTGTCACAGTGCCATGATCCATCCCGGTCGGGATCGCGCGCAGTCCCTGCGCTTTGGCCAGGGCCAGGACGGCTTCGGGCCGGGCGTCTGTGGACATGTCGATATCGGCAACCGCAACCCCCAGCAACGCGTTGCGCACGCAGCCGCCGACGCAGAAAAGCTGATGGCCTGCCCCCTCGAATATCTCAAACAGGCTCTGGGTCGCGGGTTGGGTCAGCCAGGGGTCGGTGATCCTCATGCCGCGACCTGATCGGCCAGGGCGCGCAACATGCGGGCAGTGGCCCCCCAGATGTAATAGGGCCCGTAAGGCACGGTGTAGTAGCGCCGGATGCTGCCGCGCCAGCGTCGGCCCTCGATGATGTAGTTTTGCGGCGCAAGCAGGTGGGCCAGGGGGACGTCAAACACTTCGGCCACCTCGCCGATCTCGGAGCGCGGGGTAAACGGCTGTTTCAGCTGGCCCACAAACGGGGTCACCGTGAAGCCCGTTACGGTTTCATGCGATGGCAGGGTGCCGAGAATGCGGGTGGCGGTGTCGGGCAGGGCGATTTCCTCGCGCGCCTCGCGCAACGCGGCGGCCTCGAGGCTGGCATCCTGCGGGTCCAGCTTGCCGCCCGGAAAGGCGATCTGGCCGGGGTGGTGCTTGAGGCCCGATGCGCGTTTGGTCAGCGTGACCCGGGGCGCGCCGTCAAGATCGCTCAGCAGGATCAGCACGGCGGCAGGGCGCAGCTTGCGGGTTTCCGGCAGGACCGTGTCAGGGTTCAGGTCAAAATCAGAGGAGGCCGCGCCGGGTCTGTCCAGCGCGGCCTCGACTTTTGCGATCAGATCATCCGAGCGGGTCATCCGCACCTTCTGCCTCGAACCCGAGCGTCGTGGGATCGAGCACGTAATGCGCGCCACAAAACTGGCAATCCGCCGTCAGCGTGCCCTCATCGGTGGTCATATGCGCGATGTCCTTGGCCGAGTAGATCGACATGGACTGGCGCACCTTGTCCTCCGAGCAGGTGCATCCGAAGCTCACCGGCTGCGGGTCATAGGCAATCGGCGTCTCTTCGTGGAAGAGCCGGACCAGCAGGTCGGTGGGCGCGACCGAGGGGCCGATAAGCTCCATCTCTTCGACCGTGTCGAGCAGCAGGTTTGCGCGGTTCCAATTCTCATCATCCTCGCCATCCAGCAGATCCGTGCCTTCCAGCAACCCATCCTCGCCCGTGCCGCCTTCCTTCGCCATCAGCGGCGAGGCTTTGGGCATGTGCTGCAACATGATGCCGCCAGCCCGCCAGCTTGCATCTGTGCCCGGCTCCTGGCTGCGGCCATAGGTCAGCGAGAACCGGGTCGGCAGCTGTTCGGATTGTGCGAAATACGTGCCGGCGCAGGTCGCAAGGCTGCCGCCCGCCAGTGGGGTGATGCCCTGATAGGGGGTCATGTCATTGCCCTGGTCGACCAGGATGGCGAAGAAACCGCGCCCGATTTGCGGAAAATGCGCGGCATTGGCGTCTAGCGCATCGGCGTCATAGCTCGCATAGGCCCTGAGCCGCGCAGGCGCGCCCTCTTTTGTGGGGCCGAAATAGTCAGTCGCGATCAGCCGCAAGGGCCCGTCGCCCCGAATTTGCAGCGACAGCTTCCACCGCAGGTCGATGGTTTGCCCGATCAGCGCGGTCAAAAGGGCTGCCTCCGCCACGGCGGCCTCGACCGCGGGCGGGTAATTGTGCTGCGACAGGACCTTGTCCAACACCCCGTCAAGGCGCGCAACGCGCCCCCGGATATCCGAGCGGTCAAGCTGGAACGGCAGGACCGTATCGTCCCACGCGATTTTCTGTGCGAGTGTCATGGAGACCCCTTTCGTGCCTCAATTTGGCATACCGCGTCTATATAGGGGCGGCAATGGCCGGGCCAAGAGCGCGCCGCACCCGCGCAACGCAACACCGGGTCCCGCCAATTGCATGGCCCCTGCCGCAGATTTCTGACAAAGAGCGGGGGGACATGGCGATGGAGTGCGGGCGATGATCAAGCGGGAAGGGGAGGCGGTTCGGCCGGGCATTGCCTATACGTATCGGCCCGGCGCCTACGCGATCCTTTGGGATGGCGACGCGATGCTGGTGACATATCAGGCCAGCCCGCATGACGAATTTCAGCTGCCGGGCGGGGGCATTGATCGGGGTGAAAACACCTTGCCTGCCCTGCACCGCGAAGTGCTGGAGGAAACCGGCTGGGCGATTGCCGCGCCGCGCCGTCTGGGCGCTTTTCGCCGGTTCGTCTATATGCCGGAATACGGGGTCTGGGCAGAAAAGCTCTGCCATATCTACCTCGCGCGCCCGGTGATCTGCCGGGGCGCGCCGACCGAGGCAGGCCATATGGCGGTTTGGATGTCCCCCGCGCAGGCTGCCTGGCTGCTTGCAAATGAAGGGGATCGGGGCTTTGTGCGGCAGCTCTTTGGGGTTTGAGCGCTTGTGGGCCGGATGGGTCAGGGCGCGCGCTTTGGGGTCCATTCGAAGACCAGCGCCGAGACGTCATCGCTGAAATCCGAGGTGCCACAAAACCGCGTCAGGTCGTCATGCAACGCCTCAAGCAGCGGTAGCCCTTTGGTCTCGCCATTGTTGCGCAGCATCTCGGCCAAGCCGGTTTCCTCCAGCTGCGCGCCTTGGGGGTTCTCGGCTTCGGTCAGGCCGTCGGAATAGAGCAGCAGCTGATCGCCCGGGGCGAGCTGGAAGTCGAAGCTGTCATATTGGATATCTTCGAGCAGCCCGATGGGCATGCCGCCGACGCCAACCTCTTCGATATGGCCTTCCCTGCGCACAAGGACCGGATGCGGATGGCCGGCCTGCACGCATTTTACATGGCCTGTCTCAAGGTCAATGATCGCAAGCGCCATTGTCAGGTAATGGTCGGTCTCAAGCTCCCGCAGGAGCGTGTCGTTCAGCCGGGTCGCGGTGTCGGCGGGATCGCGCGCGCTGAAGGTGCCGCCGCCCTCGTCGATCAGGGCGATGTTCTGGGTCGGGGATTTGCCGCTGAGATAGCCAGCAAGACGCGCCGCCATCAATGCCGAGGCAACGCCATGTCCCGACACATCCAGCGAATACAGGCCGATCTGGCTGCGATTGATCTGGAACTGGCCGACCAGATCGCCGCCGATATGACCGCTGGGATGCAGCATCATCGCCGCATGGCCGCCTGCATATTCATGTTCCGTCTCGCGCACGAGCGAGGCTTGCAGTCGCCGTGCCTCCGCCAGGTCGCTTTGTACGTTTTCATAGAGCGTGCGGATGGTCTCAAACGCGTTATTGACGACCTTGTTTTTCTGCATCAGCTGGGCATGCATCTCGACAATGCGTTCGCCCGCGCGCAGGCGGGCCTTGAGTTCCCCGAACACGAAGGGTTTTGTCAAAAAGTCATCCGCGCCGGAGTTCAGCCCCTCGGCAACCTCACGGCTTTCGCCCTTGCTGGTCAGCAGGATGAAGTAGCCATACCCTTCCCGTTCCGTCTGACGGAAGGCGTGGCAGAATTCGGGCCCATTCATCCCGGGCATCATCCAATCGCTGATCACCATGGTGACATCATGGTCGCGGCAGAGCTCTAGACCTTGCTGGCCTGATTCCGCCTCGAGCACATCATAGCCCCATTTGCGCAGCGCTTTGGTCAGCATCTTGCGCTGCATTGCGCTGTCATCAACGACGAGCACAAGATGTGGTGCGTCTGGATTGGTCACGCCTTCGTCGTCCCAGCCGTAGGACGGGTCAATTTGCAGCGGCATTATGGGTTTTGCGGTGTTCATGCGGCAGTGATGGCGCAAGGTTCGTTAACACCGGGTGAATGTTAAAATTGGATCGAGCTGCATTTTCGAGAAAAGAAGTTGTTAATCTGTCCTGTCCTATAGCTGTGCCGAGAAAGGGACGAGCTATGATCAATTGGGACCGCGTGGACGAATTGCGATCAGATTTTGGCGAAGATGACTTTGTGGAAATCGTGGCCCTGTTTATCGACGAGGTTGAGGGCAAGCTGGACGAAATGGTGTCGGACCCGCATAGCGATCTGGCAGAGGGGTTCCATTTCTTGAAGGGCAGCGCCGCCAATCTGGGCTTCCAAGGCCTGTTTCAAGCCACGGCCGCTGCCGAAGTGACCCCGGATGCGGAAAGGCTCGCCGAAATAGTGGAGATTTTTGCCACCTCGAAAGCCAGTTTCTTTGACGGCCTGGGTCGCGGCCAGTCCGCGGCCTGACCGGGGCGATACTAGATCAGAAATTCTGACAACACAGGGTCATTGGTGATGTCGCGATGATCAAAGCCGCGCGCCTCCATCCGGCTTGTAAGCGCGTCAAAGGTGCCCGCCTCGCGCGTCTCAATCCCGATGAGAACGGTCCCGAAATTACGTGCGGATTTCTTCAGGTATTCGAAACGGGCGATATCATCATCAGGCCCGAGCAGGTCCAGAAACTCGCGCAGCGCGCCGGGGCGCTGTGGCATGCGCAGGATGAAATACTTCTTTCGCCCGGCATAGCGCATCGCGCGTTCCTTGACCTCGGGCAGCCGCTCGAAATCGAAATTGCCGCCTGAGGTCACGCAGACCACCCTTTTGCCCGCGATATCCGCGCGCAGCTCTTCCAGCACATCGAGAACCAGCGCTCCGGCGGGTTCCAGCACGATCCCCTCGACATTGAGCAGGTCAAGGATCGTCGCGCAGATGCGGTCCTCAGGCGCGGCCAAAACCTGCCAGGGTCCCACGTCTTTCAGCGCTTCAAATGTATGGCTGCCGATGCGGGCGACGGCGGCGCCATCCACAAAGGTATCAATCCGTGGCAGGGTCACAGGGGCGCCTGCGTCCAACGCGGCGGCAAAGCTGGTGCCGCCTGACGGCTCGACATAGCGGAAGCTGGCCTCTGGCGCGGCCTGCGCCATGAACCGGGTCATCCCCGCAGACAGCCCGCCCCCGCCCACGGGCAGGATCAGCATATCGGGCGGGGTGGCGAGCTCTTCCATGACCTCGACCGCGACAGAGGCCTGCCCCTCGATCACATCCGGGTCGTCAAAGGGGGCCAGAAAATGCGCCCGGGTTTCGGCGCAATGGGATTGCGCTGCGGCAAGGGTCTGATCGAAATAGTCGCCGGTCAGCCGGATTTTCACGTTCTCGCCGCCAAAAGCGCGGGTCTTGTCGATCTTTTGCTGCGGGGTGGTGATGGGCATGAAGACCTCGCCCGACACATCAAAGCTGCGGCAGACATAGGCAAACCCCTGCGCGTGATTGCCCGCAGAGGCGCAGACAAAATTGCGCTGATCGGGGTTGGTTGTCCGTTGCCTGCGCATCGCGTTGAAGGCCCCCCGGATCTTGTAGGATCGCACGGGGGACAGGTCTTCGCGCTTGAGCAAAATCTCAGCGCCAAATTTTGCGGAAAGATAGTCGTTGCGCTGCAATGGGGTGGGCGGGAAGACCGCGCGCATGGCGGACGTGGCCTCGCGGGCGGCGGCTTCGAAACTGGACATGAGCGCAGGGCCTTCGCTGATCATCGGGCAATGCAGGTCACTTAACGCCATATTGGCAGGCGGGGCAATTGGCGCGCCTGGCCTTGCGCCCGGCCCGGAGGCGCGTTACCCCCCGCGCCAAAGCAGATGGAGAGCTCAGATGTCCGCACCCAAGAAAGTCGTGCTCGCCTATTCCGGCGGCCTTGATACCTCGATCATTCTGAAATGGCTGCAGACCGAATATGGCTGCGAGGTCGTCACCTTTACCGCCGATCTGGGGCAGGGCGAAGAGCTTGATCCGGCGCGCGACAAGGCAGAGCTTTTGGGCATCAAGCCCGAGAATATCTATATCGAGGATGTGCGCGAAGAGTTTGTACGCGATTTCGTCTTCCCCATGTTCCGCGCGAATGCGGTTTATGAGGGGCTCTATCTGCTGGGCACGTCGATTGCGCGGCCGCTGATTTCAAAACGGCTGGTGGAGATCGCGGAGGCCACGGGCGCTGATGCCGTGGCCCATGGCGCGACGGGCAAGGGCAACGACCAGGTGCGGTTTGAGCTGTCGGCCTATGCGCTGAACCCCGACATCAAGGTGATCGCACCGTGGCGGGAATGGGACCTGTCCTCGCGCACCAAGCTTCTGGAATTTGCCGAGGCGCATCAGATCCCCATTGCCAAGGACAAGCGCGGCGAAGCGCCGTTCAGCGTGGACGCCAACCTGCTGCACACCTCGTCCGAGGGCAAAGTGCTGGAGGACCCGGCCGAGATGGCGCCGGATTATGTCTACCAGCGCACCGTGCACCCCGAGGATGCGCCGGACACGCCTGAATATATCGAGATCGGGTTCGAGAAGGGCGATGCGGTGTCGATTGATGGCGAGGTGATGAGCCCGGCTGCTGTCCTGACCAAGCTGAACGAGCTGGGCGGCAAACATGGCTGCGGGCGTCTCGATCTGGTTGAGGGGCGCTTCGTTGGGATGAAATCCCGGGGCATTTACGAGACCCCCGGCGGCACGCTGCTTCTGGAGGCGCATCGGGGCATCGAATCCATCACGCTGGATCGTGGCGCGGCGCATTTGAAAGATGAGCTGATGCCGCGCTATGCCGAGCTGATTTATAACGGCTTCTGGTTCTCGCCCGAGCGGGAGATGCTGCAAGCCGCCATCGACGCCTCGCAAGGCCATGTGACCGGTACCGTGCGGCTGAAACTCTATAAGGGCTCCGCCCGGACGGTGGGGCGCTGGTCGGACCACTCCCTCTATTCCGAGGCGCATGTGACGTTCGAGGAAGACGCAGGCGCCTATGATCAGAAGGACGCGGCTGGCTTTATTCAGCTCAACGCGCTGCGCTTGAAACTGCTCGCGGCGCGGGACCGGCGGGTGAAATAGCCGCCTGTCTGTGTCAGGGTCCCCGCCCCTGATGGGCCGCGCGTGCGCCCTTTGAGTCCGGGTCAAATTGTGACGAGAATGGGCAAAAATTGCGCCAAAATAGTGGCCAACATATTGATTTTTATTCATTTTCAATACTTTGGGCGTGTAAAGTTTTTTCGTGATCCAATCGCCCAAACCGGCTAAGTTTACGTTACGGTAGAATCACCCCATTTCTCAGGTTTGGTTCTCAGGTGTGGATCGGCTTTCTTCGGTCGATTGCTCATAAATGGTGAATTTTTCGCACTCCTTTAGGGGTGTCAGACAGGACAACAGACATGAATTACAAAACAGGCTTTGGAAATTTGAATGCACTGCTGGGTGGACTTCTGACCTCGGCGATGCTGGTCGCAACACCGCTTGCAGTGACGGGCGCATATGCAGAAAACACACCCGTCAGCTTTGTCGAAAACTCAGGCGCTGGAAAGCGGATCGACCTTTCGGGCAAGCTGCGCATGCTCAGCCAACGTGTCGTGGCCGCTGGATGCTACGTGCAGGCCGGTATCGACACCGACGCCACCTCCGCGATGCTGACATCGGCAGCCGAAGAGTTTCGGACCATCACGGCAGCCTTGGAATTTGGCGACGCGGATCTGGGGATCTACGGCGAAGAGGCCGACCCGAAAATTCGCGCGACGCTCAAGCGGCTGCGCGCCATCTGGGCCCCGATGGCCGTGACCGTTGACAAAGTGCTTGCCGGGACAGCAACGCATGAAGAACTGACAGACATGGCGCTGCAATCCGAGCCACTTCTGGAAATGGCGAAAAGCCTTGTGGCCGCTGTCACGGCAGAGCACTCGATGGGTGCGGCACTGGTCATGCGCGACGCGCTGGCCATTGATATCGCGGGCCGTCAGCGCATGCTGTCGCAACGTATCTCTAAAGACGTCTGCCTGCTTGCCACCGGGATCGACACCGAGCATTCCCTGGCAGATCTTGCCCAGACAGCAAATCTGTTTGACACGGCGATAAACGCGCTGCGGGGCGGTATGCCTTCCGTTGGTCTGATGGCCCCGACAGATGAGCATGTCATTGCGGATCTGAAGGTCGCCCTTGCGGATTGGAAAATCGTTCAGTCCAAGGTCTCTGATGTGCTTGCCGGAAACCCGGTTGATGACCAGCGACTGTCCGAGATGTTTGCGCTGGCCAACACGCTGACCGCTGACATGAACCAGGTGGTTATCGACTACACCAAAGCCTCGATCGACGCGACTGGCGGGTCCTAGCCGCCCGCCGCGGACCCAGCGCAATCGGCGGTTGGGCTGACCGGCTGCTGATTGCCTATACCACCTGCAGGCGTTGCGTCTTGAGAATGGCGTAGCTGGGCAGGGCCTCTTCACACAGCTCGGCGAGCGCGCCGGAGAGGTCGGGCAGCGGCCCTTCCGGTCCCGCAAAACCCGTGCTGGCGTGGACAGCATTATACCAGTGGCGGGCCCAGATGCCGTCGGCAGGGATGCCGCCCGCAGGCCAGCTGAGCATGGCAGGGTCAAAATCGAGATCGAGCGCCGTGCAAAGCGCGCGCAGCATGGCCTCGGGCGCGGCGCGGATATCGGCGCTGTCGATCACCACGCCGCCGAACTCCTCAAACAGGTCAAGCTGCTGTTCGCTGCCGATATCGTCCAGCGTCACTTGCTGCCGCTTGTCGTGATAGCTGACGAGCACGCGGGCGGGATGGCGGATCAGGAAGACATGTTTGGCGTCCTCCGCCCAGTCCAGTGGCGTGTCCTCCAGGATGTGATGGCACATGTGCTTTTGGTAGACATGCGGCGCGCCGTCCCGGGCGCAAGTGGCCGCGCTGCGGTGCCAGTTGGTCTCATGCGCGGCCATGATGTCTTTGGCCATCGGGTCGGGGCGACCTGTGGTTTTGAGGAAAGCACCGTAGAAGGGCTCATCTAGCACTTCGAAATCGGGGCGGCTGGCGAAGCTATACATCATCGCTGTCGACAGGTTGCGCGGCCCGGACCAGCAGGCGATTTTCATGCGACATGGCTTTCGATCAGGTCTTTGTAGAGACCGCGCAGCCGTTGGGTCACCGGGCCCATCTTCCCTGTGCCGATCTGGCGGCCGTCGATCTCCGAGACGGGGGTTTGCGCGCCGAATGTGCCGGTCAGGAACGCCTCATCCGCGCCATATGTGTCTACGAGGGAGAAATTGCGCTCAAACACCGGGATGGCATTGGCGCGGCACAGGTCGATCACCTTCTGCCGGGTGATCCCGTTCATGCAGTAATCGCCGGTCGAGGTCCAAACCTCGCCCTTGCGGACGATGAAGAAATTGCAGGCATTGGTGGTGTTCACAAAGCCATGCAGGTCCAGCATCAATCCCTCGTCAGCGCCCGCCTTCTCGGCAGCGATACAGGCCAGAATGCAGTTCAGCTTGGAATGCGAGTTCAGCTTGGGGTCCTGCGTCATTGGCAGCCCGCGCAGATGCGGCACAGTGGCAAGCCTGAGCGGGCGGGG
>CAYLVP010000018.1:11254-43487 GCA_964387155.1 uncultured Rhodobacterales bacterium
GCGTCATTGGCAGCCCGCGCAGATGCGGCACAGTGGCAAGCCTGAGCGGGCGGGGAATTTTCGGGGTGGAGTGCTCCATGATGATCACGAAAGTGGGGCCTGACTGGCTGAGTGCGGGATGCTGAAATGGGCGGATTTTTGCGCCGCGCGTTACCATCAGCCGGGCATGGGCGGCGGTGGTCATGGCGTTGGCCTGCCGCGTCGCCTCCAACGCTGCCACGACGCCCGCGCGGTCCATTCCGATATCAAGGTCGATGGCCTTGGCCGCCTCGAACAGCCGGTCGAGATGCTCGTCCAGAAAGGCCCATTTTCCGTTATAAAGCCGCAGACCCTCCCACACGCCGTCGCCTAGCATGAAGCCGGAATCGTAGACCGACACCGTGGCCTCGGCGCGCGGCTTCAGGGCGCCGTTGACCCAGATCAGGATATCCTCGTTGCGGGCATCTTCGGCGGCCTGATGGGTCGATACGTTGTTGCTCATGTCACACCTGCGCCATAGTCCTCGTCCACGCTACCTTGGGGATACAACTCAGGCGAGGCAACGGGTATCCTGATGGCATTGCAGCAAAAGGGACGGCGGCATGAGTGATCCGATAGAGGTCCATCCGGGCGAGACCCAACAATTTGAATTTCGCGGCAACGGCAGGGAGTGGTTCGGTATCTGGATCGTCAACCTGCTGCTGAGCATTGTGACGTTTGGCATTTATGCGGCCTGGGCCAAGGTGCGGCGGAAGAAATATTTCTACAACAATACCTATGTGGCGGGGCGCAATTTCGACTACCACGCCACGGGCAAACAGATCCTGATTGGGCGGCTGATTTTCATCTCGGGCTACGTCATTTTTTCGATTGCGGCGTCGCTGAGCCCGATCCTGGGGATTGTCCTTGGTCTGGCGCTGTTGGTGGTGCTGCCCTTCCTGATCGTCAAATCCATGCAATTCAACGCCCGGATGTCGAGCTTTTCGAATGTGCGGTTCAACTTCGTGGGCAAGATGGGCCGGGCGTTTCTCGTGTTTATCCTGTTGCCTGCTCTGCTTTATGCCGCGCTGATCGGGCTGATCATGCTGGGGGCAATGGCGTTTGAGAATGGCAGCGGGCCGGCCATTCCTGTCATCATGGCGGTGCTGGGACTAGGCGTTATCTTCGCAGCACTTCCCATCATTGACCGCGCGGTGAAGCTTTTCGTTATCAACCATGCGCGGTTGGGCAAGGCCGCCTTTTCGCTCGAGATTGCGCTGACCCCGTTCCTCAAGGCCATGGGCGCGGCGGTGGCCTGGGTGGTTTTGGTGGGCGTGGTGGGGGGCGGCCTCTTTGGGGGCACCATTTTGGCGATTGTCTCTGCATTTAGCGACCCGGCGGACCAACCGCCCGCCGAGCTTTTGGCCTTTGTCGGCGTGCTTTATGTAGCCTTCTTCGTGGCATTCCTGCCTGCGTCTTTCATCTACCAGGCGATCACCCGCAATGTGGTCTATTCGGCAGCCACACTTGAGGGGGGGCATCAGTTCCGCTCGACCGTCCGGCCATTGACGCTGTTCTGGATTGCATTGAGCAATGCCGTCGTTACGATCTGCACATTGTTCCTGATGCTGCCCTGGGCGCAGGTGCGGCTCCACAGATATCTTGCGTCACAGACCTTCCTGATCCCGGGCGCTTCTCTGGACGATTTCCTCAATGACCAGATGGAGCAGGGCATGTCGGTCGCTGATGCCTATACCGACCTTGAAGGCGTCGATTTCGGGTTGCCGCTGTAAGTGGCGGGGTCTGATCCACATATGGCCGAGGCGGTGTCCATCGCAGGCGTTGCTTTCGCGCCCAACTCCTCCGCACGCTCCGCCGCCCGGTTGGAGACGCGCGCCCCTGTCGAGGGCGAGCCGGGGGTCATCGTCAACATTCTGGGCGCGGATGACATGGTTATCACCAGCGCCCCGCTGGCCGAGATCACTGTCGACCCGAGGTTGGGCACCGCGCCGCGCAAGCTGCATTTCCCCGATGGCGCGCTGTTCGAGACCGAGGACCAAGACGGCATTCAGGCCCTGACGGGCCGTACTTTTGGTGACGGGCTCCACGGGTGGGAGGCGTTCCACCCCCGGCTGATCGGCGTTTTGGGCGCGCTGGTCCTGTCCTGCTTCCTGTTGTGGCGCTACGGGCTGGATATTCTGGTCAGCGCGGCGATTGCGCTGACCCCGCCAGTGGTGGTCGATCAGATCGACCGCGGCACGCTGAAGACCATCGACTTTGCCATGGGGGCGGAGGAGACGGCCCTGAAAGAGGCAGAGCAGGCGCGCATTCAAAAGATCTTCGCTGACCTGCTGGCGGCAATGCCCGCTGATGCGGTGAATGCACATGAATTTACGCTGCAGTTCCGCTCTATGCCGCGCATAGGGCCAAACGCATTTGCCCTGCCGGGCGGCACGGTGGTGATGACGGACCAGTTTGTGGACCGGTTCCCGCAGGACGATGTTCTGGCGGGGGTGCTGGGCCATGAGGTCGGGCATGTGGTGGAAGAGCACGGGTTGCGGCAGATGTACCGCTCGCTGGGGCTATACATCCTGATCGGATTTCTCGCAGGCGACACTGGCCCGCTGCTTGATGAGCTGCTGCTGGAGGGCAATCTGCTCTTGTCGCTGCGTTTCTCGCGGGAAGCAGAGGCCTCCGCCGACAAGTACGGCGTCACGCTGTCAGACGCGGCGGGCTATGATCCGGCGGGCCTCAGCCTGTTCTTTGAAGAGATGTCAAAACGCTCCCTTGGCGGCACTGAATGGCTGTCGACCCACCCGTCCAGCGGCAACCGGGTGCAGCAGATCGAGGGCTATATCGAGGCGCTGCGCTGATCACCCTTTGGTGAGCTCACGCGCGCGTTGGTTGCTTTTGGGGCGCGGGGGCGCAGTCTCTGCCCCAACGCAACGAAGGAGCTTGCTATCATGACAGTCACGCTGAAAACCCTCGCCCTCGCGGCCACCTTTGCCCTGACAGGATTTGCCGCGCACGCAGACACGCGCAGCATCACGGTCGCGGGGGGCTGTTTCTGGTGCGTCGAATCGGATTTCGAGCGGGTCGCGGGTGTGTCTCAGGCGGTGTCGGGCTTTGCGGGCGGCAAAGTGTCCAACCCCACTTATAAGCAGGTCAGCAACGGCGGCACCGGGCATTACGAGGCGGTCAAGATCACCTATGACGACGCCAAGCTGCCGCTGCCACGGCTGTTTGATATGTTCTTCCGCTCCATCGACCCAACAGATGCGGGCGGTCAGTTTTGTGATCGGGGGGCCAGCTACCGGTCCGCAATTTTTGTCAGCACCCCGGCAGAACGACAGGCGGCCGAGGCCGCGAAGGCCCGTGCGGAGGCCGCTTTGGGCCAACGTATCGTGACGCCCATCCTGCCTGCGAGCGCGTTTTACCCCGCAGAGGCCTATCATCAGGATTATGCCAAAAGCAGCGACACGGTGCTGACCCGCTTTGGGCTGCTCAGCAAGGCCAAGGCCTATAAGCGCTACCGTGAGGCATGCGGGCGTGACCAGCGCGTCAAGGCGCTTTGGGGCAATGCCGCCCCGTTCGCGTCCTGATTTGCGCTAGAGGAAGGCGGCGGCGTTGTTGCGCAGAATGATCTCGATAGCATAGACGCCCAGCAGGGCCACCAGCGGGCTGAGGTCGAGACCGCCCATTTGCGGCAGCACCCGGCGGATCGGTCCGTAAATCGGCTCAAGCAGGCGGTTCAGCCCATCCCAGATCTGCGCAACAATGGGTTGGCGCAGATTGAGGACCTGAAAGCTCAAGAGCCAGCTCATGATGAAGTGGATCAGGATGACGGTGCGCACGACACCCAGGATCAGCATGAGAATTTGGAAAAGGGACGTCATCAAGGGGCTCCGTTTGCTTCGCCTCCGACAGGTAGTGCGCGGCGAACCGCCGTGCAAGAACAAGCTGACGCAGGGTTACAGTTGACGCTGGGGGCACCCTGATCCCCCCTAAGGTGATGTATCCTTTCATCCGCCTGCTCAAAGACGTCTACAAATTTCGCAACGCCCCGCCGCTAGAGGTGACCGGCACCCATGTCTCAACCCATATCTGCTGGCCGTGGGACATTGATTTGTGGATGGAGCTCAACAATGGTCGCACGCTCACGCTCTATGATCTGTCGCGGATCCCGCTGGCGGGCCGCACCGGGCTTATCCGCGTTTTGAAACAGCAGAAATGGGGGCTCACCATGGCCGGCGCGTCGGTGCGCTACCGCCGCCGGGTGCGGATGTTCGACCGGTTCGAAATACGCTCCCGCGTCCTGTGCTGGGACGAGCGGTTCTTTTACATTGAGCAGTCAATGTGGCGCAAAGGGGAGGCGACATCGCATATTCTCTACCGCTCTGCCGTGACGGACCAAAACGGAATTGTGCCGGTGGCGCGGGTGGCAGAGCTGATTGCGCCCGATATGACCCCGCCTGACGTGCCGGCCTGGGTTGCCGCCTGGATAGAGGCCGAATCACTTCGTCCTTGGCCCCCTATCGTGAACGAAAATAAATTAAAGTAAGTTTTTCCTTGCCTCTGATGGGTCATGGATGATTAATCCATGACATATTTGGGGAAATGAATGACGGACGTAGCGCTAAAAAGGCGTGTGCAAGGCTGGATGGCCTTTGACTGGGCGAGTCAGCCCTACAATACCTTGTTGCTGACCTTCATCTTCGGACCATATTTTGCGGAGATCTATGGTGACAGGCTCATCGCTGAGGGTATCGAATCAAGTGTCGCCAATGCAAGGGCGCAGGCCATCTGGGGTTGGGGGCTCGCCTTAGCAGGCGGCATCATCGCGATTCTGGCCCCGGTTCTGGGTGCAATGGCCGACAGCACCGGACGTCGCATGCCGTTCATCTGGGCGTTCTCCGTCCTTTACGTGATCGGCGCGGGTGGGCTTTGGTTGGCCGACCC
Source organism: uncultured Rhodobacterales bacterium (assembly GCA_964387155.1). Classification (GTDB taxonomy): domain Bacteria; phylum Pseudomonadota; class Alphaproteobacteria; order Rhodobacterales; family Rhodobacteraceae; genus Litoreibacter. The sequence goes on from CAYLVP010000018.1 coordinate 16,172, forward strand.
TTCTGGCTTTAACACGCTCTATGTGCTTGGTTTTTTCGTGATTGGGCTGATCGGGATGGAGTTCGCGACGAGCTTCACCAACGCCTTGCTGCCCGACCTTGGCGACCGCGACGAGATCGGAAAGCTGTCGGGGACGGGCTGGGCCATCGGCTATGTTGGCGGTCTGGTCGCTTTGGTGTTCACCCTGTGTTTTCTGGCAGAGAACGGCGAGGGCAAGACGCTGATTGGCATCGGTCCGGCCTTTGGCCTCGACGCCGAGACGCGCGAGGGCACGCGATCCGTTGGCCCCTTCGTGGCGCTGTGGTTTGCGGTCTTCATGATCCCGTTCTTCCTGTGGGTGCGCGAGCGCGGCCCAAAATTGACGCCAAGCACCAGGATCGTGGGCCGCGGTGTCGGCGACCTGATGGGCACGTTGAAGCGGCTGCCGCGCAGCCCGAGCCTGATGTCTTATCTTGGCTCATCGATGCTGTACCGGGATGCGTTGAACGGCATGTATACCTTTGGTGGCATCTATGCGGGCGGGGTGCTTGGCTGGTCGGTGGTCGATATCGGGGTGTTCGGGATTCTTGCCATCGTGTTTGGCGCGATCTTCGCCTTCATCGGTGGTCGCGCGGATAGCCGCTATGGGCCGAAGCCCGTTATCGTCGCCTCGATCCTGGCCCTGATGCTGGCCGCGATCGGGATTGTGTCAATCTCGCCGACCAGCGCGTTTGGCGTTACAGTGTCGGAGGCCAATATCATTGGCCCCTTCTCGACCGCAGACCTTGCGTTCTACCTGTGCGGTTGCGTGGTCGGGGCAGCTGGCGGAACGGTTCAGGCCGCATCGCGCACCATGCTTGTTCGGCAAGCCAATCCGGACCGGATGACAGAAGCCTTCGGCCTCTATGCGCTTGCGGGCAAAGCAACGGCCTTTCTGGCACCTGCGCTGATCGCGCTTGTGACCTCGATCTCGGACAGCCAGCGGATTGGCGTGACCCCCGTGATCGCCCTCTTCCTTTTGGGACTCATCCTGCTACTCTGGGTGAAACCGGAAGGTGAGGACAAAGAGATATGGGCATCCGCAACCTGATCATTGGCCTGAGCGTCATGCTGGTAGGAAGTTGTAGCGCGCCTGAGCGTGTGGCCGTACCTGCATCCTCTGCTCAGACCGTTACCCGTGATCTGGGTCCGCAGGGAAATCTGGTCGCAAAGACGCTGTTCGGGGCGAAATCCACCGGGTCACGGCAGGTGCCTGCGCCATTGGGCTCTTACGCAAAAGGGTGCGCCGCCGGGCTTGTGCAGCTGCCCGAGACGGGGCCGACCTGGCAAGCCATGCGGCTGTCACGCAATCGCAACTGGGGCCATCCCGAAACTGTCGACTTCATCCAGGATCTCAGCCGGGCTGCGACGCGGCAAGGCTGGGCGGGGCTTTATGTGGGCGACCTCAGCCAGCCCCGCGGCGGGCCGATGCTGACCGGACACCGCTCGCACCAGATCGGGCTGGACGCCGATATCTGGATGAACCCGGCGCAGAATATGAACCTCAGCGTCGCGCAGCGGGAAAATATATCGGCCATTTCCATGCGCCGCGCCAAGGGGGCCTATGTCAACAGCAGCTGGACCCGGGGGCATCACGAGGTGCTGAAGGCGGCCGCGTCCGACCCACGCGTCGCGCGGATTTTTGTCTTCCCCGGGGCCAAGGTGCAGATGTGCAAGGATGCGACCGGCAACCGGGCCTGGCTGCGAAAGATCAGGCCCTGGTGGGGGCATCACTACCATTTTCACGTGCGGCTGAACTGCCCTGAAGGCGCGCAGGGATGCGTTAATCAGGCGCCGCCGCCGCTGGGTGATGGCTGCGCGGATGCTCAGCAATGGGTGAACAACATCCTCAACCCGCCACCCCCCGATCCCAACGCCAAGCCCGCCGCCCCGCGCCGGGAGCTTCGGCTGGCCGACCTGCCCAACCAATGCGTGGGGGTCCTGCAATCAAACTGATCTTGCCGGTGCTGGTCTTGATAGGCTGGGCCTGCGCTTTGCAGGCCCAAACGCTTGAGCTTGTCAGCGCGCGGGGGTGGAATGAGCCGGCCGAGGGGTTTGGCGGCTTCTCATCCATCGAGGTGTCGGAGAATGGCACCAGTTTTCTGGCGACCACTGATAAGGGCCTGTTTGCCGAGGGCGTGTTCGTGCGCCGCGACGGGCGGATTGTCGGGGTCGACAATGTCAGGCTCAGGCCGGTTCTCGGCACTGAGGGCGAGATATTGCCCGGCTACCTCACCGATGCCGAGGGGCTGGCCGTTCATAACGGGCGCGATGTGTATGTCTCTTTCGAGGGGGCGCATCTGATCCGACGTTTCCGCGATCTGGATGGCGCTTCGGTGATCATGCCTCGCCCACGCGCCTTCGCGCAGATGCAGCCCAACTCGTCGCTTGAGGCCTTGGCGGTGCGCGATGATGGCGCGCTCTTTACGATCCCCGAACGCTCCGGGCTGCTGGATCGGCCCTTCCCGGTCTGGCGGTTCAAGGATGGCACATGGGACAATCGCCTGAAGCTCAGCCGCAGCGATGGATTTCTGGTGGTCGGCGCGGATTTCGGGCCGGACGGACGGCTCTATATTCTGGAGCGCTATTTCAACGGTGTTTCTGGGTTTGCCAGCCGCGTGCGCAGCTTCGAGGTGCACCGGTCCAACCTGGGCGACGAGAAGGTCTTGTTGACCACCACGACGGGCACCCATGACAATCTTGAAGGCATCTCGGTCTGGCGCAATGACGCGGGCAATATCCGCGTCACCATGATCTCGGACGATAATTTCAAGTTCTTCCAGAAGACGGAATTTGTGGAATACCGCCTGGTCCCATAGCGTTTAGCGCCCGGGAATGGCCGCCCGCGTCGGTTGTGGCTCCCACGCGTCGATGATGTCCATCGCTTGCTGGCCGGTTTCCACGAATTTGAACAGATCAAGGTCTTCGGCCGAGATCGTGCCGGCATCCGCAAGCGCGTCCCAGTTGATGATGGATCGCCAGAACGCTTCCCCGAAAAGCAGGAAAGGCACGGGGGCCATGCGGCCGGTCTGAATGAGCGTCAGCGCTTCAAACAGTTCGTCCAACGTGCCGAACCCGCCGGGGAAGACCGCGACAGCGGCGGCGCGCATCAGGAAGTGCATCTTGCGGATCGCGAAGTAGTGGAAGTTGAAGCAAAGCTCAGGCGTCACATAGGCGTTGGGGGCCTGCTCATGCGGCAGCACGATGTTGAGCCCGATGGAGCGCCCGCCCGCGTCCTGCGCCCCGCGATTGCCCGCCTCCATCACGCCGGGGCCGCCGCCGGTGACGATGACATTATCGTGCCCGTTCGACCGTTCGGTCATCATGCGGGCGAAAGCACGCGCCTCTTCATAATATTTCGACAGCTCCGCCAGCGTCTGCGTGCGTGCGCTGTCTTTCTTGGCAGGCTCAGGGATCCGCGCGCCGCCAAACAGCACGATGGTCGAGGTGATCTTCTGCTCGTCCATCAGCATCTCGGGCTTGAGAAGCTCAAGCTGCAGTCGAACCGGGCGCAGCTCTTCGCGGCACATGAAGTCATTGTCATTGAACGCCAGCGCATAGGCAGCGGACCGCGTTTGCGGCGTGTCGGGCACATGGGCTACGGCTTCCCGGTCCTGGCTGGAGCGGCGGAACGGGTGGTTGCGGTCGTCGTCTTTCATCGAAACCCTCTTGATTGCGCTTGGCATTCCCTTCGGTCTATAGGCTGGGCCAGACCTGCGCCACATTTCTTTGGAGGACCCACACCAATGTCAAACGCTCAGCTTGAGACCGCAATCGAGGCCGCTTGGGACGCGCGCGACACGATCACGCCCGCCACCACAGGCGCGCAGCGTGAGGCCATCGAAGACACGCTGAACGCGCTTGATGGCGGCGCCCTTCGGGTGGCCGAAAAGCAGGATGACGGCAGCTGGCATGTCAACCAATGGGCCAAGAAGGCCGTGCTGCTGGGGTTCCGCATCAAAGATATGGAAGAGCACTCTGGCGGCCCGCAAGGCGCAGGCTGGTGGGACAAGGTCGACAGCAAATTCAAAGGCTGGGGCGATAATCAGTGGAAGGCTGCCGGGTTCCGCGCGGTGCCCAACTGCGTGGTGCGTAAGTCGGCCTTCATCGCGCCCGGCGTGGTGCTGATGCCGTCTTTTGTCAACCTTGGCGCTTATGTGGACGAGGGCACGATGGTCGATACATGGGCCACGGTTGGGTCCTGCGCGCAGATCGGCAAGAATGTGCATCTGTCGGGCGGCGTCGGCATCGGTGGCGTGTTGGAGCCGATGCAGGCCGGTCCAACGATCATCGAGGATAACTGCTTTATCGGCGCGCGGTCCGAGGTGGTGGAAGGCTGCATCGTGCGCGAGGGCTCGGTCCTTGGCATGGGCGTGTTCATCGGGCAATCCACCAAGATCGTCGACCGGGAAACCGGTGAGGTCATGTATGGCGAGGTGCCGCCCTATTCGGTCGTTGTTGCCGGATCGATGCCGTCGAAGAACGGGATCAACCTCTACTGCGCTGTGATCGTGAAACGGGTGGATGCACGGACGCGGTCGAAAACCGGCATCAACGAGCTGCTGCGCGACTAGGTCGGAACCGTTTTCGTCGGCTGGCGTTTGTCAGCCGACATATAGATGGAGGCGTGTCGGATGGGCATCGGATTTTTTGGCGGTATTATCGTGGGCGGTCTCGCGGGCTGGATCGCAAGCATGATCATGAAGACGGGTACGGGCATTCTTGCCAATATCCTGCTGGGTATCTTTGGCGCGGTGGTTCTGAACGCGATCCTGTCCATCATTGGCATCTACGCCGAAAACGCATGGATGCCGCAGCTGGTCGTGGGTGCCGCGGGCGCCTGCCTCTTGATCTGGGGCTATCGTGCGGTCAGATCGGGGTAATCCCAAACACCTGACAAGAACGTGAAACGGGCGGCGGAAATTGTCATTTCTGCCGCTTTTTCTTTGCGTGTAAGGACGGCCCCATGGAACTGATCTTTGCGTATCTTGCCGGGCTTTTGACCCTGATCAACCCCTGTGTGCTGCCAGTGTTGCCGATCGTGCTGGCCTCGGCGCTCAACGCGGATCGTCGCGGGCCGATTGCCCTTGCGGCGGGGATGAGCCTGTCTTTCGTCACCTTCGGGATGATTGTCGCCACAGTGGGCTATGCGATCGGGTTGACCGAACAGCGCTTGGCCGATGCCGGCGCGGTGATGATGCTGGCCTTCGGGGCGATCCTGCTGGTGCCGCAGCTGTCCTCCCGGTTTGAGCTGGCCATGGCCGGTGTCTCCTCCCGCGCGGATGGGGCGCTGGGCCAGTCCGGGGGCAGTGGGCTGAGTGGGCAGTTTTTAGGTGGTCTGCTTCTGGGCGCGGTTTGGTCGCCCTGCATTGGCCCCACCTTGGGCGGTGCGATTGCGCTGGCCAGCCAGGGGGAGAGCCTCTTTTGGGCCTTTCTGATCATGGTGGGGTTTGCCGCCGGCGTGTCGACCCTGATCCTGGGGATTGGCCTTGGCGGGCAAGAGCTGATCCGCAAGCGCGCCAATGCGCTGCGCGGTCTGGCCTCCAAATCCAAGCCTATCCTTGGGCTTGTCTTTGTGGCCGTCGGGCTGATGATCCTGTTCCGCGTCAATCACATGATCGACATCTGGGCGATTGAACACTTGCCGCATTGGCTGACCGCGCTCTCTGTATCGCTGTAATTCGAAGAGGTATCTGACATGAAACGACGTGTATTTCTGGCGGCCGCTGTCGCGCTGCTGCCCCTCCCGGCGCTGGCGGGCGGCAAGACCATCGATTTCGACAATAGCGACCCCATCAAGGCCGCTCTGGATGCGGGCAAGACGGTGTTTGTCGATTTCGCGGCTGATTGGTGCTCCACCTGCGCGGTGCAGGAGCGCACGATTGCGGGCTTGCGGGCCGAGAACCCGGCCTATGAAGATATCGTTTTTGTCCGCGTTGACTGGGACGACTTTGGGCGTGCCCCCGTTGCGCGGGACCGCAATATCCCCCGCCGCTCGACGCTTATCGTGCTCAAGGGCGACAAAGAGCTTGGCCGCATCGTCGCGGGCACCAGCCGGGCCGATATCAAGGCGCTGATGGACAAGGCCCTGACCGCCGCCCAAACCAGCTAACTTGTGGCCCGACGGCTCTGGCCCTAAGAGATGGGTCCATGAATGACGGCAAACGCAAGCACAAGCACAAGGTCTATACCCTTCTGGTCGAGCTTGGCCGGAAGGAGGGCGATGACCTGCCCGACGGGGCCTCTGGCGCGGCGATGGTGTGCTATTCCAGCGGCGTCGACGAGGCGGAGGCCGTGCGCGAATGCGTCGCGCTTTTGAAGCAGGCCGGGCTCGCGCCGTTGGATGTGACGGGCTATGGCAGTCTGGACGAGCGGCTGCGCCAGGGCCATGACATTCCCGATGAAGAACAAGAGCTGATGCAGCGCGCTTTGGCGGAAAACTCGGTCGTCGTGGCCGAGACACGGGCGCTTTGGGAAGATACCTGACAGCTTCGTTTCAGCGGCTAGGTCTGAAAGCCTGATCTATGCTCGACTGCGAAGCAGCGGGCCTCCTCCTCCGTCAGGAGTTTGCCGAAGCTCTGCCCGCTTTTGGGCATGCTTTCGACGGCGCAGGTGCCAATCTTCAGCGCGGCAGGGCGATCAAGCTGGACCTGATAAAGATCAGTGCGCGGCAGCATTTCCCAATGCTGTGCTCTGCGCCCGTCTTTCAGCACCCATGCGGGCACCAGCACCGTTTCTGCGCCAAACAGATAGTCAGCCACGTCAGAGGTCACGGCGATACGGTGATCCGCACCAAGCACAATATCATGGTCCAGCCCGAAATAGGGCGCGCGCAGGCAGATGGCCTTGCGCGTTTTTGGGCTGCGCAGCACATGGCGCACCGTTGCTGTGCCGCCTGCGGCATCCAGCACCGTATCACCGGGCGCGAGGTGCTTAACGGCAATGGCCCCCTTGGGCGTCCAAACCCGGGCCTCACCGATCAACCCGGTATCAGACCAGACGCGCGGCACGGCATCGGTATTGGCGGTATCAACGGCCAGACTGCCCCCGGCGGTCCGGCTGCCATTGACCTGCAGCGCTTTTGCGCAGGCAGGGTCAAGCTGGCCAAGCCAGCCCATTCGTCCTTTGTGCTGTATAGCAATAGAGGTCACGAAACGGGGTCTCACAGCGGGCAAAATGGTGCTCTTAGTGTTGAAGAATTAGAACCAAACTGGTTCGGATTCGTGAACGGAAGGCGGCAATTTCTGGAAGAATTGAGATAAACCCGCTCCGTTCGACTTCTGCGCGCCGTATCCCCCACACTGACGTTAGGTTGTGCGACGGGCCTGACGCATTTTTGTCACGCTTGCAGCGCTGCGCGCCGGGTGGCAGATCCGGGTCAGCCGCCCCAAACACGCAAGACCGCGATCCAAGGAGAGCCCTCATGACCCAACAGGTAGACCCGGTTGAACTGACGGCCGCTTTGGTCAAATGCCCCTCGGTCACGCCTGAGGAGGGGGGCGCCTTGCAACTGCTGGCAGAGCTGCTGGAGGGGGCAGGTTTTGAATGCACCCGCGTTGATCGTGGCGCGGTCAGCAACCTTTATGCCCGCTGGGGGCAAAAGGGGGCGAACCGCAGTTTCGGGTTCAACGGCCACACGGATGTGGTGCCGGTGGGGGATACCGCCGACTGGAGCAGTGACCCGTTCGGCGCAGAGCTGCGGGATGGCTGGCTATATGGGCGCGGGTCCACCGATATGAAATCCGGCGTTGCGGCCTTCGCGGCGGCGGCGGTGGATTTCGTGCGCGACACCCCGCCCGAGGGGGCGGTGGTACTGGCCATCACCGGGGACGAGGAAGGCCCTGCGCAGGACGGCACGATCGCGCTTCTTGATTGGATGGCCGAGCAGGGCGAGCTCATGACCGCCTGCCTTGTGGGGGAGCCCACCTGCCCCAAAGTGATGGGCGAGATGATGAAGATCGGGCGGCGCGGCTCGATGACCGGGTATTTCACGGTGCGCGGCAAGCAGGGCCATGCGGCCTACCCGCACCGGGCGCTGAACCCCGTTCCGGTGATGGCGCGGCTGATGGACCGGCTGGCCTCTCACAGGCTTGACGAGGGCACGCAACATTTCGACGCCTCGACATTGGCAGTCACCACCATCGACACCGGAAATCCGGCCAATAACGTGATCCCGGCCACCTGCACCGCCACAGTGAATATCCGCTTCAATGACGCGCATAGCTCTGCCTCCATCACCGCGTGGCTGCAAGACGAGGCCGACCGGATCGCCGCTGAAAGCGGGGCAGAGGTGGCGCTGGAGATCAAGGTTTCTGGCGAGAGCTTTCTGACCCCGCCGGGCCCGCTGTCGAAAATGGTGGCGCAGGCCGTGGAGGAGGAGACCGGGGTTGTGCCCGCCATGTCCACTTCTGGTGGGACGTCGGATGCGCGGTTCGTCAAGGATCATTGCCCGGTGGTCGAATTCGGGCTGGTGGGTGAGACCATGCATCAGGTGGATGAACGGGTGCGGGTCGATGACATTCACACGCTCAAGGCCGTCTACACGCGGGTTTTGCAGGCCTATTTTGCGTAAATATCTTGTTGTCATGGTGAAGGAGCCGCGCCCGGGTCGGGTGAAAACCCGGCTGGGCAAAGGCATCGGGCTGGTGCCCGCCGCATGGTGGTTCCGCCACCAGACCCGGCGGCTGCTGCGCCGGCTCGAAGATCCACGATGGACGCTGATCCTTGCTGTTGCCCCTGACGCGGAAGGCCGCGCCAGCCGGGTCTGGCCTGCGCATCTGCCGCGCATCTCGCAAGGGAGCGGCGATTTAGGCGCCCGCATGGGCCGCATCTTCCGAGGCCTGCCGCCGGGGCGGGTCTGCGTCATCGGCGCAGATATTCCCGGCATCACCCCCGCCCATGTCGCAGAGGCGTTTCGGCAGCTTGGCCCCTATGATGCGGTCTTTGGCCCGTCGCAGGATGGCGGCTATTGGTTGATCGGCCTCAAACGCATGACGGCGGTGCCGCCGGGGCTGTTTGAGGAGGTGCGCTGGTCAAGCGAATATGCGCTGGCAGACACCAAACGCTCGCTCGGTCAGATGGCCATTGCGGAGGTTGCCACATTGCGCGATGTCGACGAGGCCCGTGATCTCTAGGCAGAATGGGCCACCCTCACGCGCGATAGCCCGTGTCCTCGCGTGCCAGCCATGATAGGCGTAGCGCTATGAGCACGCTTCCCTCCCGCGACGATGTCCTGCAATGGATCTCTGACAACCCGACCAAGACCTCGAAACGCGACATTGCACGCGCCTTCGGGATCAAGGGGCAGGCGCGGATCGACCTCAAGAGGCTGCTCAAAGAGCTGGAGGCGGACGGCCATCTAGAGAAGCGCCGCAAGAGCTTCCGCGACCCCGAAACGCTGCCTCCTGTCAGCGTGTGCCGGGTGGTTGGTGCCGATAGCGATGGCGATTTGTTTCTTGAGCCCGTCGAATGGGACGGCGACAGCCCCGCCCCGCAGGCGGTATTCATCGAGAAGAAGGGCGACCCTGCTTTGGCGGAAGGGGACCGCGTGCTGGTGCGGCTCGCCCCGGTGTCTGGCGAGGACCATGGCTACGAGGCGCGCCTGATCCGCCGCATTGGCACGGGGCCGCGCAAGATACTGGGCCTCTATAAGGCCAGCGCCGAAGGGGGGCGTGTCACCCCCATCGACAAGGGCTCTGATCGCGAATGGCGGGTGCCGCCCGGCGCGAATGAGGGCGCGCGGGATGGCGAGTTGGTCGAGGCCGAACAGACCGGGCCAAAGTCCCGGATGGGTCTGCCGCTGGCGCGGGTCACTGCGCGGCTGGGCGATCCGGGGGCGGCGCGCTCTGTTTCGTTGATCGCAATCCATCAGCATGACATTCCCGATCAGTTCCCCGACGAGGTCATCGCCGAGGCGGAGGCTGCAAAGCCCGTGCAGCCTGGCAATCGCGAAGACCTGCGGGAGCTGCCACTTGTCACCATAGACCCGGCGGATGCGCGCGATCATGACGATGCCTGCTATGCCCATGCCGCTGACGACCCGAAAAACCCCGGCGGCCATGTGGTCTGGGTCGCGATTGCGGATGTTGCGCATTACGTGCGTCCGGGCTCGCAGCTGGATCGGGAGGCGCGCAAGCGCGGCAACTCCACCTATTTCCCCGACCGCGTGGTGCCGATGCTGCCAGAGGCGCTCTCGGGCGATCTATGCTCGCTGCATGAGGGGGTCGACCGGGCCTGTGTCGCCGTGCGCATGGTGCTGGATGCTGAGGGCAATAAGCTGTCGCACCGGTTTGTGCGCGGGCTGATGAACTCCCCCGCCGCGCTGAATTATGAAGAGGTGCAGGCGGGCCGGGATGGCCGCCCCAACGACCGCGTGGCCCCGCTCATGGACAGCGTCATCGCGCCGCTTTACGCGGCCTATGCCGCCCTGCGCGCAGCCCGGGACAGACGCCAACCGTTGGAGCTGGACCTGCCCGAACGGCGGATCGAGCTGGATGACGAGGGGCAAGTGACCTCGGTGGCGTTCCGCGACCGGCTGGACGCGCATAAGCTGATCGAGGAATTCATGGTGCTGGCCAATGTCGCCGCCGCCGAGACGCTGAAAGAGCGCAAGGTGCCGCTGCTTTACCGTGTGCATGAAGAGCCTTCGCCCGAGAAGCTGGAAAGCCTGCGGGAGATCGCAGGCTCCGCCGGGTTCAACCTCGCCAAGGGGCAGGTGCTGCAAACCCGGCATCTGAACCGGCTGCTGGCGCAGGCCGAGGGGACGGAACATGCTGAGCTGATGAATATCTCTGCTCTGCGCTCGATGACGCAGGCCTATTACGCGCCCGAGAATTTCGGCCATTTTGGCCTCGCGCTGCGGAACTACGCGCATTTCACCTCGCCCATTCGCCGCTATGCCGACCTGATCGTGCACCGCGCGCTGATCTCCGCCCATGGCTGGGGGGAGGACGGTTTGGACGCCGCAGCGCAAGAGGGGCTGAAAGAGACGGGCGAGCATATCTCGGTCACCGAGCGCCGCTCGATGGAGGCGGAGCGGGACACGACCGACCGCTACCTTGCGACCTATCTGGCCGACCGTGTGGGCACCGAGATTGAAGGCCGCATCGCCGGTGTCGTAAGTTTCGGCGTCTTTGTGAAGCTGGACGAGACGGGCGCGGACGGGTTGGTGCCCATTCGCACCCTGGGCCGGGAATACTTTCAGTTTGACCGCGACGCGCAGACCCTGCGCGGCGAGAAAACCGGCCTGACCCTCGGGCTTGGCCAGCGGGTGCTGGCGCGCATCGCCGAGGCCACGCCTGCGACAGGCGGGCTAACGCTGGAGCTTCTGGAGGTCGAGGGCCGCAAGATGGCGCAGGCGCCCGCTGGCCGGCGCGGGACACCCGCCCGGCGCAAGCTGGTGAAACATCGCAAGAAAGGCAGCAAGCTGCGCAAGAAGGCCGCGCGCCGCTCCTAGTTGCTTTCTTAGAGCGCCAATGCGCGTTAGGCTCGTGACCAAGGACAAGCGGAAAAATCCGCATCAAGCGAGGCGGGCCACCCATGCGACATGCTGTTTTATCTCTGTGCTGCGCGGTGTTTGTCACGCCGGTCTTGGCGCTTGAAGCCTCTGAACGCCCCGCGCCTCGTCCCGCGCCTGGGCCCGCTTCGCAGCTGAGTTCTGCCGGCAGCGCAGGCGTCGTGGTTTTTGGCGCGGATGTTGCGGGCGTGGCGCGCTCCATCCGGCCGGTTGCACGCGGCGCAGCACCGCTGGTGGTGGCGCAGGCGACCTCTGACACCGGCTTTGACGCCTGGGTCACGGGGTTCAGGCCGCGCGCTTTGGCGCAGGGCATCCCGCCGGATGTGTTCGATCGTGCCTTTGCGGGCGTGCGCTACGACGCCGATGTCATCAAGCGTGACCGTAACCAGTCGGAATTCACCAAGACGCTGTGGGATTACCTCGACACGGCAGTGAGCGAGACGCGGATTGCGAATGGCCGTGCGGCGATGCGACGCCAGGCCGATGTGCTGTCTCAGGTCGAGGCGCGCTACGGCGTCGACCGGCATATCGTGGCCGCCATCTGGGGTTTGGAAAGCGCCTTTGGCAGCTTTCGCGGCTCCAACGACGTGATTGGCTCGCTGGCCACGCTTGCCTTTGACGCGCGGCGCAGCGCGTTTTTTGAAGAGCAATTGCTGGCCGCATTGCAGATTCTGGCAGCCGGTGATGTGAGCGCGCGTGGGATGACCGGGTCCTGGGCCGGGGCGATGGGCCACACGCAGTTTATGCCGACCTCATATCTGGATTATGCGGTGGATCAGACCGGCGACGGCAAGCGCGATATTTGGGGCGATGACCCGGCGGATGCGCTGGCCTCCACCGCCCATTATCTGGCAAAGTTTGGCTGGGTGACCGGCCAGCCCTGGGGCGTCGAGGTGCGGCTGCCAGCAGGTTTCGACTATGCGCTGGCCAATCGCAAGATCCTCAAGCGGCCCGGGGGGTGGGCGCAGCTTGGCGTCACCGGTCTGGACGGGCGCGCGGTGCCCGATCATGGCGCGGCCTCGATCCTGCTGCCTGCGGGGGCCAAGGGCGCGGCGTTCATGATCTTCGGCAATTTTGAAGTGCTGGAGCGTTACAACACGGCTGATGCCTATGTCATCGGTGTGGGCCATTTGGCGGATCGCCTGCGCGGCGGTGGCCCAATTCAGGCCAGCTGGCCACGCGGGGACCGGGCTTTGAGCTATGATGAACGGATCGAGCTTCAGGAACGCCTGACCGCGCGCGGGTTTGACACCAAGAAGATCGACGGCAAAATCGGGCCGCTGACGATTGACGCGGTACGGTCCTATCAGCGCAGCGCCGGGCTGGTGCCTGATGGCTACGCGTCGCTGCGGCTGCTTGAGCGGCTGCGCTGACCCAACTGACCTGATTGAGCGCCTGCGGCGCGCGCCTTTTTCCAGAGATATATGCGCGCTGAGCCCGTATTTGGTGAGGGTGGTGCCGATTGCTGGTCATGGCATGAGTATTTTCGATCAAATGGAGACCCCATGTCGCGCTGCGGCAGATGTGTCTGGCCTTTGCGGGGCGTATCGGTTAGGTGCGCGCAACTCCTCTTTTCAAGGCAAGACCCATGGACCTGCGCAACATTGCGATCATCGCCCACGTTGACCACGGCAAGACGACACTTGTGGACGAACTTCTCAAACAGTCGGGCTCGTTTCGCGACAATCAGGCCGTGGCCGAACGCGCCATGGACAGCAATGATCTGGAGCGGGAACGCGGGATCACGATTTTGGCGAAAGCCACAAGCGTGGAATGGAAGGGCATTCGGATCAACATCGTCGACACGCCGGGCCACGCTGATTTTGGTGGCGAGGTGGAGCGGATCCTGTCGATGGTGGACGGGGTCGTGCTGCTGGTCGATGCGGCTGAGGGGCCGATGCCGCAAACGAAATTCGTGACCTCCAAAGCGCTTGCGCTGGGGCTGCGCCCGATTGTGGTGCTCAACAAAGTCGACAAGCCGGATGCCGAGCCGGACCGGGCGCTGGACGAGGTGTTTGACCTGTTTGCCAATCTGGGCGCGGATGACGATCAGCTGGATTTCCCGTCCATGTATGCGTCAGGCCGGTCGGGCTGGGCGGATATGGAGCTGGACGGGCCGCGCAAGGATCTCACGGCGATGCTGGACCTGATCGTCGAACATGTGCCTGCGCCTGCGCAGATGGCACAGCGGGAGGCGCCATTTCGGATGCTGGCCACCACGCTGGGCGCGGACCCGTTCATCGGGCGTTTGCTGACGGGCCGCGTTGAGTCTGGCACGTTGAAGGCGGGCGAGACGGTGAAAGCGCTGTCGCGGGACGGGACCAAGATCGAGCAGTTCCGCTGCACCAAGATCATGGCCTCGCGCGGGCTGGCGATGGAGGCAATTGACCTGGCCGAAGCGGGCGACATCGTGTCCCTGGCGGGAATGTCAAAGGCGACGGTGGCGGACACGATCTGCGCGGTGGATGTCGATGACGCGCTGCCCGCACAACCGATTGACCCGCCGACCATCACCGTGACCTTCGGGATCAATGACAGCCCGCTGGCGGGCAAGGACGGCAAGAAGGTGCAGTCGCGGGTTATTCGTGACCGGCTGATGAAAGAGGCGGAAAGCAACGTGGCGATCAAGGTCACGGACACACCCGGCGGCGACGCGTTTGAGGTTGCGGGCCGCGGCGAATTGCAGATGGGCGTGTTGATCGAGAACATGCGCCGCGAAGGGTTCGAGCTGAGCATCTCCCGCCCGCAGGTGTTGTTTCAGGAGATTGACGGCGTGCGGCATGAGCCCATCGAAGAGGTCACCATTGATGTGGATGACGAGTATTCCGGCTCGGTGATCGAGAAGATCACCGGCGCCCGCAAGGGCGAGATGACGGAGATGAAACCGGCAGGCGCTGGCAAGACCCGGATCATTGCGCATGTGCCGTCGCGCGGGTTGATCGGCTATCACGGCGAGTTTCTGACCGACACGCGCGGCACCGGGGTTCTGAACCGGGTGTTTCATGAATGGGCGCCGCATAAGGGCGACATTCCGGGGCGTCGGGCGGGGGTTCTGATCTCCATGGAGAACGGGGTTTCGGTGGCTTACGCGATCTTTAACCTTGAGGACCGGGGCAAGTTCTTTATCGGCTCTCAGGAGGCGGTTTACCAAGGGATGATCATCGGCGAGCATAGCCGGGAGAATGATCTGGAGGTGAACCCGTTGAAGGGCAAGAAATTGACCAATGTGCGGGCCTCCGGCACGGATGAGGCGGTGCGTTTGACCACGCCTGTGCGGATGTCGCTGGAAGAGGCGATTGCCTATATCGACAATGACGAGCTGGTCGAGGTGACGCCAAACGCCATCCGGCTGCGCAAGCGCCATCTTGACCCGCATGAGCGCAAGCGGGCCGCGCGGGCGGGGTAAGGCTGCCGCACGGGCGGACGCATTTTCGAAGCAGTGAGTATCAGGGCGGGTCACGCCGCGCCGATGGCGCGCGGCACAGGCAAACAAGTGTCAGTCGGCGGTAGGGGTAAGCCGGTCATGCCGTGCGATCTGGCCGGGGGCTACCACTTCGGCGTACCAGCCGCCATGGCCCCGCATCGCGTTATAGGCGCCGGGGCCGATGGTACGCTCCATCCGCGAGCAGGGCGCGCAGGGTTTGGTCAGTTTGATGCGGGCAGTGCCGATCTGCAGCACCTCATGGCGTATGGCGGTCAGGTTGATGCCGGAGATGACGATGTTGCGGCGGAGCATCTGTGGCGTCACCGCAGTTTGCGCGAGGGCCGCGATGACGGGCAGGTGCTCAGCCTGGATCAGGGTCAGGGCGCGGGGGCCAGCGGCGGAGTGATGGTCGCCTGCAAGGCCTGTTGCCGTGACGTCGGCGCGGTCCACACTGTCGATTTGAGCCAGACGCGCGGGACGCAGGCCGATCCATGTCACGATGCCGGGATAGGGGTGGCGGCGCATCAGCGCGCGCAGCTCAGACATTGCGAAGCGCCAGGCAGCTCTTGCGCCGGGCGGGCAGCACGACCGGGACGCCCGATCTGTAAAGCGCGCGGACATAGCCGGGGTCATCGCTTTGCACGACCCATATCGGCCCGCGCCGGTCGATGATGGCGATGCCCAGGGGCAGGGCGGTCTTTGGGACGGGGATCATCGCGGTGTCGATTGTGCCCGGCAGCATCGCCAGCGCTGCAACGGCCAGCCAGCTGGTAAGCCCTGCGCCCAAAATGGCGAGGTGGCGCAGGATGGCGGCCCGAGCTCCCCGGGGCGGATAAGTTCGGACGCAGTGAAGCGGGTCAGTAGTCATAGATATGCTCCACCGTAACGGCCTCGGGCGGATAGGCGAGAAAAACCGTGTGGAGATCGGCGACCTTGGTGGCAATCAGCAGCCGGTCCTGCGCGAAGCCCACGCGCGGTGTGCGGGCGATGACGTGATGTCCCTCCGCAGGGGTGAAACCTGAGGGCCCAGCGAGCAGCGAGACGAGGATATCGTCATTGCCCGCGATCTCTAGGAATTGCCCGCCGGCTTCTGCGGTTTGGCGGGCGAAGACCGTGAAGATGCGGTAGCGGGGGACCTCGGCGATGGTGATGCCGTCTGACTGCGACAGGATTTTGATCTCTGGCTGGTCGGGCAGAGGGCCTTCCACCGCCACCTGCATGGTCAATTCATCCGCCCCCAGACCAGCGGCGGCCTGGGCGATCAGTTTGGCATATTGCGTCTTGGCCCCCCATTCGAGGCCCAGGGCGATGCGGCGCTCCCAGCCTCGCAGACCGGCCGGCTCTGTGGTCCAAAGCCGGTCAGACCAGGCGGGGAAGTCGTATTGGTACCACGGCACCTGCTGAAGGAACGTCGCGTAGTCGGCCGCCATATCGGCCTCGACATCATCCTGTGGTGAGGACCCGAAAAGGGTGAAGATGCGGCCCAGCGTTTCCTCATAGGCGGCCTTGAAGAGCATCTCTAGCGTGAAGCTCGCGCCGATCGTGTAGATCGTGGCCTTGGAGTTGAAACCGGCCTCCCCCGGCTCATCAGCCTTTGCCGTCAGCCCGCAAAGGGACGTCCAGAAGCCAGAAATCGCCTGCAGATAGGGGAAGTCATGCGGGTGGCCATCTTTCAAAACCTCTGCATAGCCCTCATAGGCGTAGACGATATGCCATTCGGGGTAGACCATATAGGTCCGCGCCTCTGGGCGGGTGGCGTCTGTGATATATTGCGGCTCTGACTGGGGCCGGGCTTCGCTGCGGCACATGGTTTCGACATAGAGGATGGGCCCCGCGACGATCAGCACCAAGGCCAGCAGCCCCATAGCCACCCATCGGAAAAGCCGTCTCATTTGCGATCAAAGGCCCAGGCCGCGAAGACCGCAAAGCCGCCCAAGGCAATATGGGGCGTGTTGGCGGCCAGCTTGATCAGAAAGCTGGGGTATTCGTAAAAGCCGTAAACGAAGATGCCAAAGTCGAGATAGCCCGAGCCGGTCGCCAGCCCCAAAGCGCCGTCCGCCAGATAAAGCGCGCCAAACCAGGTCAGGAAGAGCTTTGAGGCGCGGTGCGAGACAAGCCCCGCCATCAATGCCCAAAGGCCTGAGGCCACATGCAGGCTGTCATCAAACAGATCAAGCGCGAAGACCCCGAAGGCGCGGCCTTCGGCGTCGATGAGGCCGGGGATAGGAAGGTAATTCAGCGAGGCTGCGGCGAACAGCACGAGGGCGTAGCCTATGGCAATGCGGCGCAGTGCAGTCATGTCAGACCCTCGCGATATACTGGTCCCACAGCGCGTTGCGGAACAAAAGGTTGGGATCCATGGCACGCTTCTTGGCCGCGAAAGGCCGCAGCCCTGCGTAGCCTGCGGCGATCTGATCGGGGCGGGCATGCAGCCGGTAGGGCAGGTAATAGGTGCCGCCCAACCGGATTGCGGCATCGATGAGGGCCTGGGTCATGCGCTTGGCGTCTTCTTCGGCGCGCACGGATTTTTCCTGGCTGAAGAGCATCACGGCGGCGATGCGCTCAGAGCTGGCGTAGCTCAGCCAGCTTTCATTGTCGGGCTGGACGTAGCGCAGGGTGATGTTCAGCAGCTCTTGATACGAGCTGGGGATGATCTCGCGGCAGGCCGCGACAAAGGCGCCGAAATTTGCCGGGCTGATGAAATATTCATGCAGGATGTCGGTGCGCGTGGGGTCGCGGTCGTCCAGGGTGATCACCGGCTCGTTTAACAGCGTGTTGCGCGTCGTCTCGCCGCCGCCGATCATCGGACCCAACGTATTTTCGAACCACCAGCGCCCATGCTTGGCGATGTCACTGCCCAGTTGCGCGCGGAAGATGTCGCGGGCGCGGCGGCTGCGCCAGCCCGAGCCCGGTGCGCGCGGAATGTCGGACTGATCCGAGGTTGGGCGATAGGTGATGATCATCGCCTCTTCGAGGAAGCGGTCTTTCGAGATATCCATTCGCCCATAGGCCATCTGCACATTGGGGGTGGCCTTGATCGCCTGCGCAAATTCCGGCCCGAAATTCAACGGGCTGACATCGGTGTAACGGGGCTTAAGCCGGGCATTGGGCACCATCTGCAACTCCATCTCAGTGATGATGCCGATCAGCCCGTAGCCGCCCATTGCGGCGAAGAAGATATCCGCGTTTTCCCGCCGCGAGGCCGTGACCAGCTGCCCATCGGCCAGCATGATCTGGATCGACCTGACCGTGGCACCCATCGGACCAAAAGGCACCGGCCAGCCATGCGCGTTGACCGAATAGGTCGCAGCCACCCCGAAATCATTGTTGGACTGCATCACCGCCGGAGAGAACCCTTCGGCATCGAGCTTTGCAATCACCGTCGACCAGCGCGTGCCCGCCCCGGTGCGGAAGGTGAGATTGGTGGTGTCCAGCTCGATCCAGCTGTGCTCCATCGTATAGGTCGTCCCGCCCCGCGCCATGGACTGCCCCCCCATCGAATGACGCGCGGCAGAGGCGATGACGGGGCGGCGCGCAGCGGCGGCTTCTTTCAGCTCGGCGCGCAAAGCGGCAATGCTGTCTGCGCCAAATCTGTCGGTGAGGGTGAGGTGCCTGGCGACCTTGGTGGCCGACAGCTCGGACGCATCGTTCAGGATCAAAGGGTCGATCTGAGGCGCGCCCAGCCTGGTCCCGACAGGGATCGTGTCGGTGTAATACCGGCTGGTGGCCCAGCTGCCCAGAACGGCTCCGGTGCCCAGCAGCAGGGCTCTGCGGGTTGTCGTGCTCATCGTGCCTCGCGGTCCCTTCTGCGTTTTTGTTGACACCAATGTGGGGCTGCCACGGCGGCGTGAAAGGGTTGCGCTTAGGTTAAGGCCAATCAAGGGGGCGGGTCAAAGCCTGTCTGACGGTCCGGTGTCGCCGCCGCCCACGCCACACCGATCCATGCGGGGGCCAGCCCCCGCACCAGACATTAGCGGGGGCTGGCCCCCGCACGAGGGATTAACGGGGGCCAGCCCCCGTACCCCCGGGATATTTTCGGAACAATGATGAGCTGCGGTCAGCAGGCTTTTCGGTAGGCTTCCAGAGCCGCCTCGGAGCGGAAGAAGGCCGGCTTGTCTTGGCTGGATTGATCCGGCTGATAGGCGTAGCCACCCAGGTCGAAATCTTGCAGCCCCTCGGGTGTGGTCACCCGGTTCTGGATGATGAAGCGCGCCATGGCGCCGCGGGCCTGTTTGGCAAAGAAGCTGACGATTTTTGGCCCACCGGGTTTGTCTTCGAGGAAGGTGGGGGTGATGACCCGGGGCGAGAGTGCC
The DNA here is from genome assembly GCA_964387155.1 of uncultured Rhodobacterales bacterium. Taxonomy (GTDB): domain Bacteria; phylum Pseudomonadota; class Alphaproteobacteria; order Rhodobacterales; family Rhodobacteraceae; genus Litoreibacter. Next base: position 35,442 of record CAYLVP010000018.1, read on the forward strand.
TTTAGATCGACCGCGCCGAAATATTCCTGGCTGGCGCAGTTGACCAGATGGGTTGCGCCGACCTCTGCTGCCTGGGCGTTGAGCGCCTGCGCGATCTTGTCGCCCCAATAGGCATAGAGCGTGTTGGCTTTGCCGGTCTTCAGCTTGCTGCCCATTTCCAGCCGGTAGGGTTGAATGGCATCAAGCGGGCGCAGCACGCCGTAGAGCCCCGAAAGAATGCGCAAATGATCCTGGGCATAGGCCATCTCATCCGCGTCCAGCGAGCCCGCCTCAAGCCCGGTATAGGTGTCACCCGCAAAGCTGAGCGCGGCGGGTTTGGCATTCTCGGGCGTCGAGCGTTCGGCAAAATCGCGGAACCGGTCGTAGTTGAGCTTGGCCAGGCTGTCAGAGATCGACATCAGCTGGCCCAGGCTTCTGGCGCTGAGCTTTCGGGCCGACGCCGCGAGGCGGTTCGCGTCATCCTGAAATTCCGGCAAGGTAGGGGTGTGGGGCACCCGCGACATGTCGAGCTTTTTGGCGGGGGAGATGACGGTCAGCATGGCGGCCCTCTTTGGTGATCAGCTTACAAAATAGCGGGGCGCTGTGCGTCGTCCAGCGCTAGCTGTCTGCCAGGATGGCGAGAAACGCGTCGCCAAACCGCTCTGCCCGCCGTTCCCCCAGAATGCGGGTGAGGCCGGCGGCATCCCTTGGCCGCGTATCGGCAAGTTTGGCCAGCAGCGAGTTGGAGCAGCTCATCGGTTTCTCAAGGCCGCTCTGCCCCGTTTTCAGTTGGTTCTGCGCCTCTTGCAGCCGGTCGAATACCGCACCTGCGCTGCCGCCTGCCAGCTTGCGGCGTGCGGGGTGCAGCGCGGGGGCCTCGGCCCCGGTGATGACCTCTAGAAAGCCGGGGCCATAGGTTTCGAGCTTCTTGGCCCCGACGCCGCCGATCCGGGCGAACGCGTCAAGCGTCGCCGGGCGCTTCTCGGCCATCTCAATGAGGGATTTGTCGTTGAAGATGATATAGGCGGGCACGCCCTGTGCCTCGGCAAAGGCCCGGCGTTTGGCCTTGAGCGCTGAAAGCAGCGGCGCGTCTTCCTCTGACACCAGCATCCGAACCCGGGGGCCAGACCGGCCCTTGGTGATCGTGTCGCGGCGCAGGGTGATCGTGGCCTCATCCTTTAGGATCGGCCGGGCCTTGTCGGTCATGAACAGCGCGCCATGGCGGTCGGGGTTGGGGCGGATCAGGTCATGCCCCATCATCTGGCGGAACACCGCGCCCCATTCGCGCTTGTCCAGATCGTCGCCGCAGCCAAAGGTGGGCAACTGGTCATGGCCGCGCTGGGTGATCTTGTCGGTGGTCACGCCGCGCAGGATGTCGATCAGATGGCCTGCGCCGAACCAGCTGTCGGTGCGCAAAATGGCCGAGAGCGCCTTGCGCACATGGGTGGTGCCATCGAAGGTCTTGGGCGGGGTTTCGCAGAGGTCGCAATTGCCGCAGGTGATGTTCTCTTCGCCAAAATAGCCCAGCAACTGGGCGCGGCGGCAGGTCAGCGCCTCGGCCAGCCCGAGAAGCGCGTTCAGCCGGGCGTGGTCCGCGATCTTGCGCTCTGCATCGGCGAGGCCCTCGTCGATCTGTTGGCGGCGGAACCGGATGTCGTCAGAGCCATAAAGCGTCAGCGTGTCAGCAGGCGCGCCGTCGCGCCCGGCGCGGCCAATTTCCTGGTAATAGCCCTCGATCGACTTGGGCAGGTCTGCATGTGCGACCCAGCGCACATCGGGTTTGTCGACGCCCATGCCAAAGGCGATGGTGGCCACGACCACCAGCCCATCCTCGCGCGAGAACCGCGTCTCGACCTCGCGCCGTATCTCGGGGTCCATCCCGCCATGGTAGTGGCAGGCGCTGTGGCCATCCTCCGCCAGGGCGCGCGCCAGGCTTTCGGTTTTGGCCCGGGTGCCGCAGTACACGATGCCCGACTGGCCGCGCCGCGCATCGGCAAATTGCAGGATCTGCGCGCGCGGCGCGTTCTTGGCGGCGAAGGCCAGATTCAGGTTGGGCCGGTCAAACCCGTGCAGAAAGGTGGTGGGGGCCACGCCGTCAAACAGGCGGGTGACAATCTCGGCCCGGGTCTCGGCATCCGCCGTCGCGGTGAAGGCGGCCAGCGGGACGTTCAAGGCCTGCCGTAGCTGGCCGATGCGCAGATAGTCGGGCCGGAAGTCATGCCCCCATTGGCTGACGCAATGCGCCTCGTCGACCGCGATCATGGTGACATTTGCGCGGCGCAGCATGTCTTGCGTGGCGGTTTTGGCCAGGCGTTCCGGGGCGAGGTAAAGCAGTTTCAGATGCCCCTCGCGGAGGGCCGCAAACACGGCGTCGCTTTCTTCTTCGGTATTGCCGGAGGTCAGGCAGCCGGCGCTGACGCCCGCGGCTTTCAGGGCCCGCACCTGGTCGCGCATCAGGGCAATCAGCGGCGAAATCACCACTGTCAGGCCCTCGCGATACAGCGCGGGCAGCTGGAAACACAGCGATTTTCCGCCGCCGGTGGGCATGATGGCCAGCGTGTTTTCTCCACGGCAAACTGCGCCCACAATTTCCCCCTGGCCGGGTCGGAAGGCGTCGAATCCGAAGACATCGGAAAGCAGATCTGTGGCGTCTAGCATGCGCGGAGAGCCTGTTGCGGCGTTTGATTTTCGCTCGATTTTTATGAACCATCCCACATTACCAATGGGTGAACAAGCGCTGTCAGATACAAGATGTAGCGTTATTTCCGCGATCTGCTTGCAGTTCCCGCAGAATTGGGTAGGTTAATGCTGCGCTGCGGCGAAGTCCCTGCGTCTTTATATGCGGAAAGCTGCGCTTTCCCATCAGTGCATGAGTAACGAGTGGCGCAAGCCAGAAAGGCCATCTCTGCTAACCTGGGGGTGGCCTTTCGTTTGGCGATCAGGCCTGTCGCAGGCTCATGCGCTCAAGCGCCGCCTTCCTCAAGCAGCGTGATACAGGTGCTGCCATAGGGTTTGACGTCCAATAGGGTAAAGCCGTCAGGTGCGGTTTGCGGGGTTTCTTCCTCCCACACAATCAGTGCGCCGGGGGCGATCCAGCCTTGTGCCCGGGCCCGGGTCAGGGCCGGGCCGCCCAGCTTGCGCCCATAGGGCGGGTCAAGGAAGATTAGGTCGAAAGGGGCATAAGGATTGGCCGCCAGGCGGGTCGCATCCTGCGTCAGCACGTTCGTTTGCTCTGCGGCGCGCAGCTTGGCGATGTTCTTTGAGATCAGTTTGAACCCGGCGCGGCCGGTCTCGATGAAACACACGCGCTCCGCTCCGCGCGACAGCGCCTCAAGCCCCAACGCGCCTGTCCCGGCAAACAGGTCGAGAACCCGCGCGCCGGTCACCGGATCGCCAAACCGCCCACCCATCAGCATGTTGAACAGGCTTTCGCGGATGCGATCGGTGGTGGGGCGCAGATGCGCGCCCGCGTCGCCCCTGCCGACCTCTGCCAGCGCCACGCCTCGGTGGGTGCCTGCGATGATCCTCACCTCAAAAGCGCTTTCATATCCGTGGCCGGATCAGCCACGACCTCCGGGCTGGGGTGCTTGCCCGCCTCGATCAGCCGTTTGCCGATCATATAGGCGCGGGCATCGTTCATCGCGTCGACGGACAGAAGGGCGGCCCCCCGGTAGTACCAGTGCGAGCGAGCCGCGCCGTCGGCCCGCGTCACCACGCGGTCATAGCCAGTGTTCAGCCCCGCGATCTGCAGTTTGACGTCATATTGGTCCGACCAGAACCACGGCTTCGCCATATAGGGTTTTTCGGCCCCCAGCAGGTTTTCGGCCACGATCTCGGCCTGGTCGATGGCGTTGCCCACGGATTCCAGCCTGATGCGTCCGCCCTCGTGAGGAAAGGAGGCGCAGTCGCCCGCAGCCCAGACATGGGGCGTGGTGGTGCGCCCAAACGCGTCGGTTTTGATGCCGTTTTCCATCTCGATCCCGGCGGCTTCGGCGGTGGCGCAGCCGGGGATTACGCCGATGCCTGCGATGACGATATCCACATCAAGCCGGGTCGCGTCGCTCAATAGCGCGCCGGTCACATGGCCGTCGCCGTCCAGCCGTTCAAGACTGGTGCCCAGCCGGATATCGACGCCGTGGTGCTGATGCAATTCGTGGAAATAGGCGGCTGTCTCGGGGCAGGCCACGCGGCTCAGCAATCGGTCTGCGAGCTCGACCAGGGTGACTTTCAGTCCCTTCTGTGCCGCGACGGCCGCCGCTTCCAACCCAATATAGCCGCCGCCCACGACCAGTAGGCTGCCACCCTTGAGAAAGGGTGCGGCCAGTGCATCGACATGGGCCAGGTTACGCACGACATGCACGCCCGCCAGCGCGCCGCCAATGCTGGCGGGCAATCTGCGCGGCGTCAGGCCGGTGGCCAGCACCAGCTCGTCATAATGCAGCACCTCACGGCCCAGCACGAGGGTCTTGGCGGCAGTGTCGATCTGCTCGGCTGGCTGGCCCAGGCGCAGGGTGATGTCTTGCTCGGTGTAGAACTGTTCGGGGCGTAGCAGCAGGCGGTCCAGCGGCATCTCGCCCAGCAGGTAGGTCTTTGACAGCGGCGGGCGTTGGTAGGGCGGCACGGGTTCGTTGCCAATCAGGGTGATCTGGCCCGTGAAGCCTGCGTTGCGCAGCTTGGCGCAAAGCGACGCGCCAGCCTGCCCGGCCCCGACGACAACGATATGGGTCATGATGCAATCCCCTTTGCCACGGCCAGTGCCACTGGCCATCACTGTGGCTGACCCTATATTGCAGCGCCAAAGGAACTCAATCAGGGAAAGAACCGCCATGACAATTTCTGTGGGCGACACGCTGCCAAATGCCACGCTGCTGCGCATGGGGGCCGAGGGGCCGGAACAGGTCGCGCTCGACAGCCTCACCAAGGGGCGCAAGGTCGTGATTTTCGGGCTGCCCGGCGCCTATACCGGCACATGCACCACCGCCCATGTGCCCAGCTTCATGCGCACCAAGGGGGATTTTGACGGCAAGGGCGTGGATGAGGTGATCTGCCTGTCCGTCAACGACCCGTTCGTGATGCAGGCCTGGGGCGAAAGCACCGGTGGGGCTGCGGCCGGGCTGACATTTCTGGGCGATGCGGACAGCGCGTTCACCAAGGCCATCGGCATGGATTTCGACGCGCCCCCTGCCGGGCTGCATGGCCGCTCCAAACGCTATGCGCTTTACGCCGAGGACGGGGTCGTCAAGGTGCTGCAGGAAGATGAAAACCCCGGTGTCTGCGATGTGTCAGGTGGTGAGGCACTGCTCAAAGCCATCTGACCCGCCGGGGGTCAGAGGCAAGATCACGGGCAGCGGCTGCGCCCTTGCCCGTGACGCGCGACCGTTCAGTCAGCGGCTTGGATCAGCGTGCGGGTCGGGAACGGGATTTCGATGCCGCCGGCATCCAACGCTTCCTTAACCTTGCGCTTCATATCCGCCTGATACTGGAAATAGGCGTCGCTTTTGCACCAGACGCGCACCAGAAAATCGACCGAGGACGCGTTGAGGTTGTTGACCTGAATAAACGGTTCCGGGTCAGAGAGGCTGCGGTCGTCAGACATGATCGTGTCACGTATGATCCGCTCGGCATCCGCTAGATTTGCGCCGTAGCCCACGCCGAACTCCCACTCCGCGCGGCGGGTCGGGTAGGCGGAGTAATTGATGATCGTGTTCCCCCAAACCTCGGAATTCGGCACGATGATCTGAAAGTTGCCGACGGCGGCCAGCTCAGTAAAGTTGAGGGAAATGTCCTTCACGGTGCCCATCTTGTCATTGATCACCACGAAATCGCCCAGCTTGAAGGGGCGGAAGAGGATGATCATCACCCCGGCGGCAATGTTGGACAGCGTGCCTTGCAAGGCCAGACCAATGGCCAGACCCGCCGCGCCGATCACCGCCACAACTGATGTGGTGCGCACCCCGAATGTGTTCAAAATGAACAAGGCCGCGAAGGCCAGAATGACGTAGCGCGCAAGGTTCGAGATGAAGTGAAACAGCGTTTGATCGAGCCGCCGGTGCTTGTCAGCGAGGCGACGAATGCGCGCCGCAACCCAGGCCGAGACCGTGAAGGCCGCAACCACGATGAAAAGCGCCGTCAAGATGTTGCTGGTCGCGGCGAGCAGGAATTCCAGCGTCATCATGTCCGACAGGCTGCGCCCATTCCAGATTTCAGTGTTGAGCAGGGCCTGTAGGTCTTCCATGGGTGTCTCGGTCTTTTCAGTTGGTTAATGTGTCCATCTGGCTGGCCAGCTTGACGTCCAAAGGCGAAAGCCCGCCCGTGTCATGTGTGGTCAGCCGAACCTCGACCTTGTTGTAGACGTTGAACCATTCCGGGTGGTGGTTCAGCTTCTCGGCATGGATCGCGGCCTTTGTCATGAACCCGAAGGCCTCTACGAAGTTCCCGAATTTAAATGTTTTTTCCAGCGCCTTGCCGTCGTCAGACCTGCTCCAGCCGCTTGCCTCTAGAGCGCTTGTGTCGATGTCAGTCATGGTCGTCTCCTTGGGTTTTCTTGAAGGGCCCGTAGTCGGTCAGAACCTCGATTTCCTCGTTGATTGCATCCCGCTCCGCCTCGAGATAACGGCCCACCGCGTCGCGGAACCCCTCGTCGCGCAGCCAATGCAGCGAATGGGTTTCCACCGGCAGATAGCCCCGGGCCAGCTTATGTGCGCCCTGCGCGCCTGCCTCGACCTTGCCCAGACCGTGTGCAATCGCAAAATCAATCGCCCGGTAGTAGCAAAGCTCGAAATGCAGGGCCGGGTGATCCTCGACGCAGCCCCAATAGCGACCATAAAGCGTGTCACGCCCGATAAAATTCAGCGCCCCCGCGACATAGCGCCCATCCGTTTCGGCCAGCACCAGCAGCATGTCGTCGCGCATGGTCTGCTGCATCTCGTCGAAGAACGCACGGGTCAGGTACGGCGTGCCCCATTTGCGCGCGCCGGTATCCTGGTAGAAGACCCAGAATGCGTCCCAGTGATGCGGCTCGATCATGTCGCCCGTCAGGCACTGGATCGCCCCGCCAAACGCGTTGGCCTGTTTGCGTTCTTTGCGGATGTTTTTGCGTTTGCGCGCGGCCAGGCTTCCCAGAAACGCGTCAAAGCTCTCATAGCCAGGATTCATCCAGTGAAATTGCTGGCTGGCGCGCGGCATCAGCCCCATCTGGGTGCCGGCCTCCGCCTCTGCCTTGGTGCAGAATGTCACGTGTAGCGACGATAGCTCGTTATTGACGGCCAGCTGCACGGCCCCCTGTGTCAGCGCAGCGATGCCCGTCTCAGTCCAATCGGGACGCGTCAGAAACCGTCTGCCGCTGGCTGGGGTGAAGGGCACCGCCATCTGCAGTTTGGGATAGTAGCGACCGCCCGCGTTTTCATAGGCATGCGCCCAGTTGTGATCGAAGATATATTCGCCCTGGCTGTGGCTTTTGAGGTAAAGCGGGGCTGCGCCGATCACCTGCCCCTCCGCGCGGGCCACCAGATATTGCGGCTGCCAGCCCGTCCCCCGCCCGACCGAACCGGAGCGTTCCAGCGCCAACAGAAACCGATGCGTGGTGAACGGGTCGTTTGGCCTGCCATCGGCGGCCTCCGGGCAGGCGCAGGCATCCCAGTCCGTCTCCGAGATCTGCTCAAGCGAGGCCAGAACGCTGATTTCGATCTCGTGCTGGCTCATGCCGGTCCAAAACTCGTGGTAGGGGTCTCGCCAAAAGATGGTCTGACCGTGCCAGCGGTCAAGAGGGCAGGAACCCTTCGAAGGTAATGTTGTCGGCCACCTGCCGCGCCGCGTCGGCCTGGGCCTGACTGCGCACGGTCCAGCAGAAGATGGGCACGCCCTGCGCCTTCAACGCGCCCACCCGCGGCCGCTCAAGATCAGAGACCTCATGCGAGATGAAGCTCGCGCCGCTGCGTTCGAAATCGGGGATCTCGCGCAGCCGGTCCAGGGTCGCGGCAGGCAGCGGCCAGTCATCAGGGCGGTAGGCGCTGGTGACGATGCCGCAGGGCAGATGCGGGGCCAGCTCCTTCATCCGGGCGGTGCTGT